>JBEEKA010000139.1:0-17380 GCA_041168985.1 Pseudomonadota bacterium
GCCAGCGAAGCTGAGGTTCGACACCGCCATCAGGAACAGGCTCCACAGCACCGAACGCTTCATGCCGATACGGCTGAACAGCCAGCCCCCGATGAAAATGCCCGCCAGGTAGGCCCAGAACCCGAAGCCCACGTCATAGAACGCGATCTCGTCGTTCGTATAGTTCAGCTCGTCGAAAAGCAGCCGGAACGTGAGGTTCGCCAGGGTGTCGCCCACCTTGTGGAGCAGGACGAACAGCAGCACGAGCATGGCGCCGCGCCGGCGCAGGAACTCCGCCAGCGGCTGGACGATGGAATCCAGCACGGTCCCCAGGCCCTCGCGCCGTACCGCATGGCGATGCCTCGCGGGCTCACCGAGCACGAGACCGACCAGCATCGCCGGCAGCGCCAGCAGGCCGCAGGCCATGTATCCGAAGTCCCATCCCCAGCGACCGGCAATCAGCAGCGCGAGTGCCGCGGCCACGACGGAACCGATGCGCCAGCCGTACTGGGACATGCCCGCGCCGACGCCGAGCTGGCGGGGTTCGAGCGAATCGATGCGATAGGCATCGATGACGATGTCGTATGTCGCGCCGGCGAAGGCGACGAGGATCGCCGCCACGGCGGTCCCGGCGATGTCCGTGCGTGGATCGGCGAGCCCCAGGTTCATGATCGCCGCGACGACGAGCAGCCCGGCGAACAGCAGCCATGAAACGCGCTGCCCCAGCCGGCCGAGCAGGGGCAGGCGGACGCTGTCGACGACCCAGGCCCAGAGGAACTTCAGGTTGTAGACGAGAAAGGCCAGCGTGAAGGCCGTCACCGTGCTCTTGCGGATGCCGTCCTGCGCGAGGCGCGTGGTCAGCGTCGCCGCGATCATCGCGTAGGGAGCGCCGGAAGACATGCCGAGGAACAGAGCGCCCAGCGGGGCGCGCTCCGTGTAAGGACGCAGCCCGGCCGGAAGTGTCCGACGCCAGTCCCCGGACGCCGTCGCTCCGGTCACAACGCGTAATCCATGATCAGGGGCGCATGGTCGGAAAACCGCTGGTCCTTGAAGATCGATACGGCCCGGGCCTTTCCCTTGAGCCGCGGGCTCACGAGCTGGTAATCAATGCGCCAGCCCACGTTCTTGGCCCAGGCCTGGCCGCGGTTCGACCACCAGGTGTACTGGTCCGGACCCTGCTCCACCTCGCGGAACGCATCGACATAGCCCACGTCGTCGAACAGGGTGTCGAGCCAGGCACGCTCCTCCGGCAGGAATCCGGAGTTCTTCTGGTTCGATTTCCAGTTTCGCAGGTCGATTTCCCGGTGCGCGATGTTCCAGTCGCCGCACAGGATCGTGTCGCGCTTCGAGCGCGCCAGCTTCTTCATGTGCGGAAGGAAGGCCTCGAGGAACCTGAACTTCGACTCCTGCCGGTGCGGACCCGCAGAGCCGGAAGGCAGGTACAGCGACACGACCGCCAGGTTCCCGAACCGCGCCTCGAGGTAACGCCCCTCGTCATCGAATTCCGGCACGCCGAAACCGCGGATCACGGCATCGGGCTTTTCGCGGCTGTAGAGCGCGACACCCGAATAACCCGGCTTCTTCGCATCGAAGAAATTCGACGTGTACCCGGGGAGGTCAACCCCGTGCCCATCAAGCTGGTGTTCCTGCGCCTTGGTTTCCTGCAGGCAGATGACGTCCGCGCCCTGCGCGGCAAGCCAGGGGAAAACCCCCTTCTTCGCGGCGGAGCGGATCCCGTTGACGTTGAGGGTGATGATCTTCACGGAGCCATCATATCGGGAAGCCGGCATTGACACTCCGGACCGCGCGGTGGCAGCGTGCGGCGATCCCCCGCACGGTATGAACATGCAGCCCCACCAGATCGCCTTCCTCGAACTCGCCCTCGGCAAGAATGCCCTGCGCTTCGGCGAGTTCACCCTGAAGTCCGGCCGCGTCAGCCCCTATTTCTTCAACGCGGGCGCCTTCGACGACGGCGCCTCGCTCGCGGTGCTCGGCCGCGCCTACGCCGACGCCATCGTGGCCTCCGGCCTCGGGTTCGACATGCTCTTCGGCCCGGCCTACAAGGGGATCCCACTCGTCGCCGCCACGGCTGCCGCCCTCCAGGAGCGACACGGCCTCAACCTCCCGTTCGCCTTCAACCGCAAGGAAGCCAAGTCCCATGGCGAGGGCGGCACGATCGTGGGCCGCGCACTGTCCGGCCGGGTCCTGATCGTGGACGACGTGATTACCGCCGGAACGGCGATCCGCGAGTCCATCGAGATCATCCGGTCCGCCGGTGCGACGCCGGCCGGCGTCGCGCTGGCGCTGGACCGGCAGGAAAAGGGCCGTAATGCGGCAACTGGCGAAACCCTGACGGAATCGGCAGTCCAGGAAGTCGCCCGTCTTTACGCTATTCCCTGCATCAGCATCCTGACACTCGGGACGCTGATAGATGCCGTGCGCGAAGGTGCTGGCTCGCTGCCGCGCGACTTCCTGCCGGCAATGGAAGCCTACCGCGACCGTTACGGAGCTTGAGGCAGCAGAGGCGCAACGCAATGACCGGATCCCATCGACTTGGCACCCTGCTGCTGGCTGTTGCCCTGGGGCTGCCCGCGGCAATCGAAGCCGCAGCGCCCGGCAAGGCCCCGGCGAAGGGCAGTTCCGTGTTTTCGAAGGGCAGCCCCACCTACAAGTGGGTCGATGAACAGGGCGTCACCCATTACGGAGACGGACTGCCAGTCGAGGGGACGCACACGGATGCGCAGGTCCTGAACCGCAACGCCATTGCCGTGCGGGACGTGCCGGGAACCCAGCATCAGGTGTCGGATGGTGCCGCATCAGCGAAAGCGGATGAATCCGCCAAGGAGGCGCAACGTCGGCAGGATCGCATCCTGCTCTCGACCTACACGTCCGTCCATGACATCGAGCGACTGCGCGACGAACGCGTGGCACAGATCAAGGGACAGATCACGTCCGCGCAGGGTTCCCTCGATACGGTGACGCACCGACTGGAAACGCTGCGGGAGCGCTCCAAGCGGTTCAAGCCCTATTCGACTTCACCGGAAGCGCGGCGAATGCCGGACACGCTGACCGCTGAACTGGTCCAGGCGCTGAACGAGGAACGTCTGCAGCGGGATTTCCTCGCAGCGCGCGAAAGCGAAGTCAAAGCAACACTCGCGAAGTTCCAGACCGACCTGGACCGTTACAAGGTCCTGACCGGCCGTTGATGCCGCGACTGCGGCACCCCGGCCCCTGCATCACTTGACGCTGTAACCCCTGCCGGTCAGACAGGCGGTCATCGCGCGGTCGTATTCGGCGCGCTCCGCGGCCCGGTACTCCGACTCCGTTGGATCGTAGTGCACCTGGTCTGCCGCCCAGCGGTGGCACTGGTACCGGTCTTCCGACTGCTGCGCTTCGCTCTGGCCGCGCATCGGATAGACGAACAGCTCCGGGCTCGTCCCGACCGCGTCGTCATCGTCCTCGTACTCATCGCGATCGTTGCCGTAAGGCGAGCGCGTCACCGTATAGCCTCGCCGGACCGGGTCGTAGAGGTAATAGGTCTCATCGGCCATGAAATAGCGCGTGCCGCCGAACCAGAAGGTCGAGTAGTAGGCCGGCAGGTAAGGCACGAAGAGCCCGAACGGCGCCGAAACGATCACGTAGCTGCCGCCATACGGGCGATACCAGCGGTCGCCGTAGTGGTAATACGGCATGCCGCCCCAGCGGTATTCCCGGTATCCCGGCGGAATGCGCGGCACGATCCGCTCCGGTCGCGGACGGTATGTATAGCTCCGGTCCGGCCCGGCGTTCCGCGGCGGGCCGACGCGAAGGTCCGAACCACGGGGACTGGGCGCATACACCGCGGCCGGCGGTCTGCGGTATTCGCCCCGGTCGCGGAAATCGCTTCGATCACGGGATTCGCCGCGATCACGGAAATCGCCGCGCTCGCGGGGAACCGGTGTCTGGGCCTGCGGCGAGGGTGCAAAGGACTGCGACACCTGCGCCTGAGGGGCCGTCGTCGGCGGAACCTGCACGGTCTGGACCTGCTGGCGCTGCTGCCGGTGCGACTGACCCTGGGAGGAATCGGGACCCTGGTTGTGCCGGCCCCGGTCGCCGCCGCGATCGCCGCGCTCCGGTCGATCGGCCTGATCGCGGGCCGTTGCGGGCGAAGCCTGGAAAGCCATCACCCCGATAGCGGCCGCGAGGGCGACGAAGCCCCACGGGCGGACGGAAGAACCCCTGCTCGGCTTGAACATGGCGAACCTCACTTCACGGAGTAACCGCGGCCTTCGAGGCACGCGGACATGGCGCGCCGATACTCGGCGGCGTCCCGACGCTGGCGCTCATCGCCGCGACGCGACTGGATTCGCTCGATCTGGCGCTGCTGCGAATCTTCCGCTGCGGCACCCAAGATCCCACCGGCCGCTGCGCCGACGACGGCGCCTGTCCCGGCGTTGTGCGGATTGGAGACCACCGCACCGATGACAGCGCCTGCGATGGCAGCGCCCACCGTGGTTTCACCCGGGGCGCGGGACGGCACGACGGTCACCCGTTCCTGTGCCGGCAGACTGCGGCCCGGATCGAACCCGGTCTGCTTCACCGCCCAGTTGTAGCACTCGTAGCGGTCGCGATCCTGCTGCTCCGGGCCCTGGCCCTGCGTGGGGTAGAAGTACACACGCGACGGCGGCGGAGGCGGAACCTCGTCGGCGACCCGGCGGCCGTAACCGCCGTCGCCACGCTGCGGGACATCCGCACAGGCCGTCAGCAGACCGAGGCCGGCGATGAGTGCAAGTCGCGGGATGGAAATGTTCATGGGTACCTGTATAGGCGCGGTGGACTTAATGCCAACTGAACGCCCGAACGGGCCGATCGTTGACGGGCCGAAGCAGGAAAGCGGGGCTTCAGCCGCGGCCAGTGTGGCCGAATCCACCACTGCCGCGCGTGCTGTCTTCAAAGGACGACACGACTTCGAGCGCCACCTGCACGACGGGAACGACCACGAGCTGCGCGATGCGCTCGCCCGGCTCGATCGCGAAGGACTGCGTACCGCGGTTCCAGCACGACACCATCAGCTGTCCCTGATAATCGGAGTCGATCAGGCCTACCAGGTTTCCGAGCACGATGCCGTGCTTGTGACCGAGTCCGGAACGCGGAAGGATCACTGCCGCAAGGCCTGGATCATCGATGTGGATCGAAAGGCCGGTCGGGATCAGCAGGGTTTCCCCGGGAGCCAGCACATGGCGAGCTTCGAGCAGTGCACGCAGGTCGAGTCCGGCGGACCCTTCGGTGGCATAAGCCGGCAAGGGCCAGACGCTGCCGATGCGCTCATCGAGGATACGGACTTTGAGCGGCCGCAAGGTCACGACGCCGCGGCTCCGCTGCGCTCGGCGATGACGGCGACGAGCCGCCTCGCCAGCAGCGTCTTGGGACCGGCGCCCAGTTCCTGGCGGCCGCCATTGGCCCACAGCAGCACGAGCGCGTTGTCGTCCTGCTCGAACACCTTGCTGTCACCCACCTCATTGGCGGCGATGAGATCCAGGTTCTTCTTCTCGAGCTTCGCGCGCGCATGGAGCTCGACGTCGTTCGTCTCTGCGGCGAACCCCACGACGTAGGGACGCTTCGCGAGCGACGAGACCGCCGCGAGGATGTCGACCGTGCGCTCCATCGGGATATCGAGTCGGTCGCAGGTCTTCTTGATCTTGCAGTCCGCAGGCGCTGCCGGCCGGTAATCGGCCACGGCGGCCGTCGCGATGAAGATGTCGGCGGCCTGCACCTCGGCCATCACGGCGTCATGCATCTGCGCGGCCGTTTCCACACAGACCTTGCGCACGCCAGGGGGCACGCAGAGGCTCACCGGCCCACTGACCAGCACGACTTCAGCGCCGGCCTCTCGCGCGGCCTGGGCGACCGCATAGCCCATCTTTCCCGAACTGCGGTTGCTGATGAACCGCACGGGGTCGATGCGCTCGCGCGTGGGCCCGGCGGTGATGAGGACCCGCTTGCCGGACAGGTGTCCGTGTACGGGCAACAGGGAGAACGCCGCGTCCGCGAGCTCTGCCGGCTCGACCATGCGGCCTGCGCCCACTTCGCCGCAGGCCTGGCTGCCGCTGGCCGGCCCCACCACGTGCACGCCACGCGCGCGAAGCGTCGCAACGTTGGCCTGCGTGGCCGGGTTCGACCACATCAGGCGATTCATGGCGGGCGCCACGGCGATGGGGGCCGACGTCGCAAGGCAAACCGTGGACAGAAGGCTGCCGGCCATGCCCCCGGCCAGCTGCGCCAGGAAATCGGCGGAGGCCGGCGCGACCAGGACGAGATCCGCCCAGCGCGCCAGCTCGATATGGCTCATGGCCTGTTCGGCGGCCTTGTCCCAGAGGTCGCTGCGGACGTCACGGCCGGACACGGCCTGGAAGGTCAGGGGCGTGACGAACTCGCGGGCGCCGTCGGTCATCACGACCTGCACGTCCGCTCCACGTTCCTTCAGGCGCCGCACGAGGTCCGGGCTCTTGTAAGCCGCGATGCCTCCCGTGACGCCGAGCACGATCCGCATGCCGTCCATATGGGCCCGATTATGGGCAGCGGCCAAGGACCTTTTCCATGATCCGCAGGCGATAAGCATATCGCCCGGGGCATGAGCAGACGTCCAGACTCCCGGCCTGACATCCCGCCACGGAGGGCGGCATCCCCATGACGATCCGCGACTGGCCTGAAGCCGAACGCCCCCGCGAAAAGCTGTTGTCCCGCGGGGCCGACCACCTCAGTGACGCCGAACTGCTGGCCGTGCTGTTCGGCAGCGGCACCCGGGGTGCAAGCGCCGTCGATGTCGGACGCGAACTCCTGCGATGCCACGGCGGCCTGCGCGCCTTGCTGGGGGCCTGCGCCGATCGACGGCCGGGAGGTCTCGGACCGCGGCGCGCCGGAATCCTCCAGGCTGCCCTGGAGCTCGCCCGCCGGCATTACGCGGAGGCACTGCGGGCCGGCCCTTCGCTGGAAACCCCTCAGGCGACGCGGACTTTCCTGCTGGCGCAGCTGCGTGACCGGCCCCACGAAGTCTTCTGCCTGCTCCACCTGGACAACCGGCACCGGCTGATCGCCTTCGACGAGCTGTTCCGCGGCACGATCGACGGGGCCAGCGTCCACCCGCGGGAAGTGGTCAAACAGGCCCTCTCCCGCAACGCAGCAGCGGTGATCCTGGCCCACAACCACCCGTCCGGCATTGCCGAACCCAGCCAGGCCGATGAACTCATCACCGCGCGGCTGCGGGAGGCCCTGGCGCTGGTCGACATCCGGCTGCTGGATCACCTCGTGGTTGGCGACACCCGGTGCACGTCTTTCGCGGAACGGGGCCTGTTGTGACCCCGGCGACGGATGCGACTTGCCCCCGACCCCCTCCGGCTGGTATAAAACGCGCCCTTTTCGTCGCCCGGGCTCCTGAAGAGCCGGGGCTTGTGTAAACAGTCCAAGGATTTAGCCATGTCCCGCGTCTGCGAAGTCACCGGCAAGAAGCCCAGCGTCGGCAACACCGTCTCGCACGCCAACAACAAGAAGCGCCGCCGCTTCCTGCCGAACCTGCACGTGCAGCGTTTCTGGCTGGAAGACGAGAAGCGCTGGGTGCGCCTGCGTGTTTCGACCCAGGCCATGCGTACGATCGAGAAGAACGGCATTGATGTCGTGGTCGCGAAGCTTCGCGCCCAGGGCGAAAAGATCTAAGGAACCTTAAGCCATGCGCGAAAAAGTGAAGCTGCTGTCGACGGCGAACACGGGCCACTTCTACGTGGCCATGAAGAACAAGCGTCTGCATCCTGAAAAGATGGAGACGAAGAAGTACGACCCGGTCGTGCGCAAGCACGTCACGTACAAGGAAACGAAGATCAAGTAATCGCATGGCGCCGCGAGGCGCTTCGGTTGCCTGGTTACGGAAAGCCCGCTCCCGCAGCGGGCTTTTTCGTTTCCGGGGATAGACTGGCAACATGCCGGAACTTCCCGAAGTCGAAACCACCCGCCGCGGCATCGAGCCGCATGTCGCGGGTCGCCGCATCCGGCGATTGGCGGTGCACGAACCGCGGCTCCGCTGGACCGTCGAGCCGACGATGCCTGCCGCCGTGGCGGGCAAGCGCGTCCTCGGCGTCCGCCGTCGTGCGAAGTACCTGCTGATCGATCTCGAGGACGACAGCAGCCTGCTGCTGCACCTCGGCATGTCGGGCAGCCTGCGCGTCCTCCCCGGGGACACGCCCCGTATCACGCACGACCATGTCGACCTCCAACTCGACTCCGGCCAGGTCCTTCGATTCAACGATCCTCGTCGGTTCGGCAGCCTGCACCGGATCGAGGGAGATTCGGACGCGCACCCGCTGCTGCGCAAGCTGGCACCGGAACCGCTCGGCGAAGGCTTCGACGCGGAATACCTGTTCCGCGTGACGAGGAAGAAGCGCGTCGCGATCAAGCTGCTCGTGATGAACAGCCACCTGGTCGTCGGCGTCGGGAACATCTATGCGAGCGAGGCCTTGTTCCGCGCCGGCATCCGCCCGGGTCGGGCGGCGAAGTCGCTGACGCGCGAAGACTGCGGGCGACTCGTGAAGGCCATCCGCGCGGTGCTCGCGATGGCCATCCGCTTCGGCGGCACCACGCTGCGCGACTATGTCGGTGCCGACGGCAAGCCCGGCTATTTCCGCCGCAAGCTGTATGTCTACGAGCGGGCGGGAGAACCCTGCCGCCGATGCGCGACGCCGATCCGGCAGACGGTCCAGGGGCAGCGCTCGACGTACTACTGCTCGATGTGCCAGCGATGAGGCCTGCATGACACCCCGGAAACTCGCCGCGCATTTCGCCACCGTGGACCCTGTGATGGCCGGCATCGTTTCCGTGGTGGGCCGCTGCGGGCTGGTGAAACGCGAGCCTCGGTCCGTATTCGAAACACTCGCCCGATCGATTGCCAACCAGCAGATTTCCGGGCTGGTCGCCCAGCGCATCCTCGGCCGGCTGGAAGCCCTGCACGGCGGGCGCTTCCCGACGCCCGCTGAACTGGCCGCACAGCCGCCGCAGGCGCTGCGCGACGTGGGTTTTTCGTTCTCGAAGGTGGCGGCCCTGCAGGACCTGGCCGCGAAGACGCTCGACGGCACGCTGCCGGCAGACGATGACGTGACATCGCTGGACGATGAGGACGTCATCGAGCGCTGCGTGGCCGTGCGAGGCGTCGGACGCTGGACGGCGGAGATGCTGCTGATGTTTTCGCTGGGACGACCGGACGTGCTGCCCGTCGGCGATTTCGGCGTGTGCAATGGTTTTCGCCTTGCCTATGGACTCAAGGGCATGCCGAGGCCGAAGGCCCTGCTGGCATTCGGCGAGCGCTGGCGACCGTATCGCTCTGCCGCGGCCTGGTACCTCTGGCGCGCGGTGGACCTGCATCGGGAAGGGACCCTGCCCCGACGACCGGGACGCGCGCCGCGGGTCGCGATCGTCGTGCCGAAGTCGAAAGACGCATGACGCCGCAGGTCACGTTCACGCGTGAAGGATTCCGGCGCGGCCTGCGGGCCAGTCCGGCGCTCGTCATGGCGGGCGCGCCCTTCGGCATCATCACGGGCCTGACGGCCCAGGCGCACGGACTGACGCTGGCAGAAGCCACGCTGATGAGTGCCTTTGCGTTCGCCGGTTCGGCGCAGTTGCTGGCACTCGGCGCGTGGACGACGCCGGTCCACTTCCTGCCGGTGAACCTCACGGCGCTGACCGTGAATCTTCGCTTCCTGCTGATGGGGCCACTGCTCGCGCCCTGGCTCGACCGGCTCAAGGGCTGGCGCCGCTGGCTGAGCCTGTTCCTAATGATCGACCACAACTGGGCCCTGTCGCTGAAGGAGATGCAGGACGGACGCCATGACGCGGCCTATCTCATCGGCAGCGGTCTGCCGATCTGGGTCGCCTGGGTGGTACTCACCGTGGTCGGCCATATCCTCGCCGCCGTCACGGCGGCGCCGCCCGGGCATCCGATCTTCTTCGCCGCGCTGGCGGTATTCATTGCCCTGCTGTTGCCGATGTGGCGCGGGAAGCGCGACCTGCTGCCCTGGCTCGTGGCGGCCAGCGTGGCATTCGGCGTGTCACGGCTCCTGCCCGGCACGACCTGGCACATCGTGACCGGTGCCATGGCCGGCGGACTCTGCGGGGCGCTGCGCGACCGTTTCAGGGGAGCCGCCTGATGGACCAGGCCTGGTACCACGTCGGCGGCATGAACCTGGTCACTGCACTGGCGATGGGCGTGGGCACCTTCGCCTGCCGCGCGGGGGGCTACTGGCTGTTCGCCCGTTTCAAGCCATCCCCGGGCCTTCAGGCCACGCTGTCCTATATCCCCGGCTGCCTGTTCCTGAGCTATGTCGCGCCGGCCGTGATCGATGGCGGCCCGAAAACCTGGATCGGCGCAGCGGTCGCACTGGCGACGATGAAACTCAGCGGTTCGATGATCTGGCCGATCTTCACCGGCACGGCCGCGGCCTGGGCCGTGTGGGCGCTGGGCTGACGAAACGCGACCTCAGTACCGGAGCTGCGGCACCTGCGCCGCAGCCTGCGGCACGCCGACCGGCGGCCACTTCGGCGGGTTCAGGGTTTCACGCGTCGCGCCGACTTCCTTCAGGACGGTGGCCGTGGCGTCGCGCTGCACCGGCTTGCCTTCCAGGTAGGTCGGCGGATAACGGCCCATCGCGTAATCGATCGGCGTCATGCCGTCCTTGTCAGCAAGGTCCAGATTCACGCCATAGCTGGCGAGCAGCCGGATGACATCGTTGAAGCCCTTGATCGCCGCGCCGTGCACGGCCGTGTCGCCATCGACGGTACGCACGGTCGGATCCGCGCCGGCTGCCTTCAGCAGCCGGATGGTTTCGAGTGCCTGCGCCTCGGTCTTCGAACGGCCGCGCGTCGCAACGTTGCCGCGACCGGAACCCGCCGCGGCCATCAACGGCGTATGGCCGAAGACATTCGGCAGGTCGACTTTCGCACCGTGTGCCAGCAGTTGCTTCACGGACTCCACGTCGCCCGACTTCGCGGCGCGCAGCAGCGCCGTGGCACCCGTCGTCAGCATCGGATCGGCGAGTCGGTCCTGCGGCACATTGCGGAACGGCGGGCGCAGCTTCAGCTGCAGATCGGGATTCGCGCCCTTGTCCAGCAACAGCGCCACGATGTCGTCCGGCGTCGTACGGTCGTAGGTCGGCAGCTCGATGCGTCCGCCGGACTCGACCGTCTTGATATCGACCGCGACGTAGAGCGGCGACTGTCCGTACAGGTCCCACTGGTTCACGTCCGCACCCGCCTCGATGAGCAGGCGCGCGCTGTTCCAGTGGCCGTTCATCAGCGCCAGCACCAGCGGTGTCGTGCCATCCGGATCAGCGAGATTCAGGTCCGCCTTGCCGGCCACAAGCGCCCGGATCGTGTCCTCATGGCCTTCGCGGGCTGCATAAAGCAGCGCCGTGAGGCCGCCGCGGTTCATGTCCTTGGGGCGCCCTTCCGCCGTGATGCGACGGGCCCATTCCCGCACGGTGGCGCGGGCGTTCACGTCCGCACCTTTTGATAGCAGGAAGCGGACCATGTCGGCCTGGCCCTGGGCCGCGGCCCAGATCAGCACCGTCTGCCCGCCCCAGGCTTCGCGCGCGTCGATCCTCGCGCCATGCGCCAGCAGCACTTTCGCGGCTTCCACGTTGCCGGTACGGGCCACTGCCATGAGCGCGGTCTGGCCCTCGGTATTCCTGGACTCCGGATCGGCGCCGGCTTTCAGCAAACGTTGCAGCACGGCGGCATCGCCACGGCGCGCGGCCTCGCCCACTGCCGATGCGCCGAAGGCATTGCTGTACCGCGCGCTGGCGCCGGATTTCAGCAGGGCTTCCACGCGGGCCGCATCACCTTCGTAGGCCGCCTGCACCAGCGCAGCGTCACGGGACGTGTCCGCGTTCCCGGAAAAGTTCGAAGCGGCCTGCGCGGCACCCGCCAGCACACACATCGCAGCCCAGACCAGCACACCCGACTTGTTCATCGCCACCTGTCCCACTGCATGGAAATCCGGGCCTTTTGACACCGCCCGCTAGGTTCTCGTTCCCCGGCCCAGGGCCGCATCAGGGTAACTGCGGAGTAGACTCGCGGGAAACCCCGGGGGAGACACGAGACGATGGACTATTCGCTGATCATCAACGGCAGCGCCCGCAAGGCCGCGGCTTACCAGGACGTCAAGAACCCTTCCACCTTCGACGTCGTCGGCCGCATGCCGCTCGGCACGAAACAGGACCTGGACGACGCCGTGGCCGCGGCGCGCAAGGCCTTCGAGACCTGGAGCGTCACGCCGGACGCGGAGCGGCAGGCCGCCTGCCATGCCGTGGCTGCGAACATCGAGGCCCACCTCGAGGAACTGGCGCAACTGATCACCGCCGAGCAGGGCAAGCAGCTGAACGGCCTGGGTTCGCGCTTCGAAGTCGGTGGCGCGGTGGGCTGGGCCCATGCAACAGCCGATCTGTCGATTCCGGTCGAGGTGGTGCAGGACAATGCCGAGGGCCGCATCGAGGTGCATCGCAAACCCATCGGCGTCGTGGGTTCGATCACGCCCTGGAACTGGCCGATGCTCATCGGCAGCTGGCACATCATCCCGGCGATCCGCACGGGCAATACGGTGGTCATCAAGCCCTCGCCGTATACGCCGCTGTCGACGATCCGCATGGTCGAACTGATGAACGAGGTGCTGCCGCCCGGCGTCGTGAACTGCGTGACCGGCGACGACGCACTGGGTGCGGCGATGTCGTCGCATCCCGGCATCGCGAAGATGGTCTTCACGGGCTCGACTTCGACCGGCCGCAAGATCATGGCGTCGGCCGCCCCGACGCTGAAGCGCATCACGCTGGAACTCGGCGGCAATGACGCCGGCGTCGTGCTGCCGGACGCGGATCCGAAGGCCATCGCGCCGGGCCTGTTCTGGGGCGCCTTCATCAATGGCGGCCAGACCTGTGCCGCGCTGAAGCGCCTGTACGTCCACGACAGCATCTACGACGCCGTCTGCGAGGCACTCGTGGAGTTCGCGATGTCGGTGCCGATGGGAGACGGCAAGGACGAGACCGTGCAGCTCGGTCCGATCCAGAACCAGATGCAGTTCGACAAGGTCTCGCGCTTCGTCGAAGAAGCGAAGAAAGCTGGCGGCCGCGTGCTCTGCGGCGGCGCCCCGCTGGGCGGCAAGGGCTACTTCTATCCGATCACCTTCGTGGCCGACATCAAGGAAGGCACGCCGCTGGTCGACGAAGAACAGTTCGGACCCGCGCTGCCGATCATCCGCTACACCGACGTCGAGGATGCGATGCGCCGCGCGAACGCCGACCCGCTGGGCCTTGGTGGTTCGGTCTGGGGCAAGGACACGGCGAAGGCCAAGCAGCTCGCGCAGCGGCTGGAGTGCGGCATCACCTGGGTGAACAAGCACGGCGGCATCCAGCCGAACACGCCCTTCGGCGGCGTGAAGCAGTCGGGCCTCGGCGTGGAGTTCAACGTCGACGGACTGAAGGAGTACACGGTCCAGCAGACCGTGTGGGTGTAACGCTCCTCAGTAAAGACCCGCGGTGCCCACGCCCCGCGGGTCGGACGCCGCGCTGACCCGACCGGTCGCGGCGTCGTATGTCACGACCTGCAGGTTGCCCCAGGTCTCGCGCTTGCGGAGCTGGTGACCCAGCTTCTGCAGGGCTTCGACGCCCGCGGCGTCCAGTGCCGCATCCTCGTACATCAGCAGGTCGGGCTGGTACTGATGGTGGATGCGAGGCGCCGCCACGATTTCCTGGGCGCTCCGGCCCTCGATCCAGTTCAGCGTCGCCAGCAGCACGGCGCCCGTGATGACGCTGCCGCCGGGCGACCCCACCACCATGAAGCCGCGGGGACCTTCGACGAAGGTCGGTGTGACCGAAGAAAGCATGCGCTTGCCCGGCGCGATCGCATTGGCGGCTGCGCCGATGAGGCCATAGATGTTGGGCACGCCGGGCTTGATCGAGAAATCATCCATCTGGTTGTTGAGCAGCAGGCCGGTGCCCGGGATCACGAGCCCGGTACCGAATCCCGCGTTCAGCGTTATCGTGCCGGCGACGCGGTTGCCTTCCCCATCGACGATGGAGAAATGCGTCGTGTTCGGACCGCTGTGCGATTCCGGCGCATCGGCCAGCATCGCGCTGGGCGTCGCCTTGTCGAGCCGGATGGAAGTCCGCAGTCCCGCGGCATAGGCCTTGTCCGTCAGGAGCGCGACGGGCACATCGGTGAACGCCGTATCGCCGAGGTAGACCGCACGATCCCGCGCCGCGCGACGCATGGCTTCGGCGATCACGTGGCGCCGCGTGGTCACATCGAGCTGGTCGAGGTCGTAGCCTTCGAGCACGTTCAGGGCTTCGACCAGGGCGATACCGCCGGATGACGGCGGCGGTGCCGAAATGAGCGTGACGTCGCGGTAATGCCCCACGATCGGCTCGCGCTCGACGACCTGATAGGCAGCGAGGTCTTCGAGGGTCCAGATGCCGCCGATGGACCGCACGCCGTCCACGATCTGCTGCGCCAGCCTGCCCGTGTAAAACGACTGCAGGCCCTCGTCCGCCAGCGTCTGCAGCGTACGGGCCAGCTGCGGCTGTTTCAGCGTGCGGCCCACGGCGATGGCATCGCCCTTCGCATCGAGGAACACCCTGGCGCCATCCGACACCTTCGCGATCTGTGCCTTCTTGAAATTCAGGCCGGCGTTCAGGCGCGGATACATCGCGAAGCCTTCCTTCGCGAGGCGGATGGCAGGTGCGAAACTGGCTTTCAGCGGCAGCCGCCCGTATTTCGACTGCAGCAGGGCAAGACCGGCCGGTTCGCCGGACACGCCGGCAGCCAGCGCGGTACTCGTCGAAGCACCACGGATCGGGTTGCCCTCCTTGTCGAGGTACATGTCACGCGTGGCGGCCTTCGGGGCCACTTCACGCGCGTCGATGACGACGTTGCGGCCGTCCTTCGCGGTATGCAGCAGGAACAGCCCCCCGCCGGACAGGCCCGACCCACTGGGCTCGACGACACCCAGTGCAGCGCTGACCGCCACCGCGGCGTCGAAGGCATTGCCACCCTTGGCAAGGACCTCGAGGCCCGCGGCCGTGGCGAGCGGATGGGCGCTCGCTATGGCCGCCCTGGCCGGCGCGGCAACCGGCCCCGCACTGGCAGCGCAGGCCGGACGCAGCGCCAGCGGCGCCAGGGACAGCAGGAGCAGTGCGCGCAGCAGGGAGCGGCGCGCGACGGGGCCGGGCATCGGGATCATGCGCGCTTCTTCTTGCGCAGTTCGGCGGCGACGACTGGGTCGACGAACTCATCGACCGGACCGCCGTACACGGCGATTTCCCGGATCAGCGTCGAGGAAATGAAGGTGAACTGTTCCTTCGGCGTGAGGAACACCGACTCGAGGTCGGGCGAGAGGTGCCGCGACATGTTGGCAAGCTGGAACTCGAATTCGAAGTCCGACACGGCACGCAGGCCTCGCACGACGACCGAGCAGCCGTGCAGGCGCGCGAAATCCACGGTGAGCCCGGTGTAGCCGCACACCTCGACGTTCGGCAGACAGGCCAGCACGCGTGCCGCCATGTCCACGCGCTCTTCCAGCGTGAACATCGGCGTCTTGCCGGGATTCGCCGCGATGGCGACGACCACCTGGTCGAACACCCCGGCCGCACGGCGGACGAGATCCGTGTGCCCGTTGGTGATCGGATCGAATGTGCCGGGATAGACCGCCTTGCGCGTCATGTCAGGCTCGCTGGTAGTGACCGGAAAAGATGATACGCGACCTCTCCGGCCTTCCCGTCGCGATGTGGCTGCCAGCCAGCCGGCAGGACGGGCAGCGGACTGGCCCTGGGCAGCTCGACATACACGAACGCACCTTCCGCCAGGCATCCCGCGCCGGCAAGCCGTTTCATCGCGGCCTCGAGGAGGCCGGTATCAAAGGGCGGGTCGAGGAAGACGACGTCGAAGGGCCCGCCCGGATTCTTCAGGAAAGCCAGCGCATCGGCCTGCACGCATTCGGCCCCCTGCGCGCCGAACTGGGCGGCCGTGCCGCGGATGGCTGCGATGGCTTCGCGGCTCGCGTCCACGAATACGGCACGGGACGCGCCTCGCGACAGCGCCTCGAGCCCGAGGGCACCGCTGCCGGCGAAGAGATCGAGGCAGCGTGCGCCGTGGATGACTGGCTGCAGCCAGTTGAACAGGGTCTCGCGGACGCGGTCGGGCGTCGGACGGATGGCGACACCCTCCGGAAAGCGCAGTTTGCGTCCCCGGTTGCTGCCCCCGATGATGCGCAGCTCGCGCATGCCACCCTGCCTGCCCGTTTTCATCGCGCAAGCCTATTACAATACCGGCCTGCCCCACCTCCCCGAGTTCCCGACCGATGTCCGACAGCCCCGGTTTCTTCGGCCGCCTGAAGGCCCGACTCGTCCGCAGCACGGCGAAGCTGTCCGACGAACTGCGCAGCCTGTTCAGCGGCCGCAAGATCGATGCCGAACTGCTCGATGACCTCGAGACCCGCCTCATCACGGCGGATGTCGGCGCCGAGGCCACCACGCAGATCCTCGAGGACCTGCGGGCGCGGGTGGCGCGGCATGAACTGGGGGACGTGGACGCACTGCTCAACGCGCTGCGCGATGACCTGGCGAAGATCCTCGCGCCCTGCGCGAAGCCACTGGCCATCGACCGCGGGCAGAAGCCCTACGTCGTGATGGTCGTCGGCGTGAACGGTTCCGGCAAGACGACGTCGATCGGCAAGCTCGCCACGCGGCTCTCGCACGACGGCCACAAGGTCATGCTCGCCGCAGGGGACACCTTCCGCGCTGCCGCGAGCGAGCAGCTGGACATCTGGGCCCAGCGCAGTGGCGCCGTCATCGTGCAGCAGGAATCCGGCGCCGATCCGGGCGCCGTCGTGTTCGACGCCATGAAGGCCGCCCAGTCGCGCGGCGTGGACGTGCTGCTCGCGGACACCGCAGGCAGGCTTCACAGCCAGTCGCACCTGATGGAGGAGCTCAAAAAGGTCAAGCGCGTGATCCAGCGCGTGGACCCCTCGGCACCGCATGAGGTGCTGCTGGTGCTCGACGCGAACCAGGGACAGAACGCGCTGGCCCAGGCGAGGGAATTCAATGCGGCGGTCGGCGTGACGGGGCTCGTGCTCACCAAGCTCGACGGCACCGCCCGTGGCGGCATCGTGGTCGCGATCGCAAAGCAGCTGGGGCTGCCGATCCGTTTCATCGGCATCGGCGAGCAGGCCGAGGATTTCGGGGAGTTCGACGCCGAAGGCTTCGCCGGCTTGCTGATCGGTGACGGCAGCCACCGCAGGGACACCGGAACATGATCCGCTTCGAGCAGGTCGGCAAGCGTTACCCGAACGGGCGCGAAGCGCTCGCAGGCGTGAGCTTCGAGGTGGGTGCCGGTGAAA
>JBEEKA010000140.1:0-3228 GCA_041168985.1 Pseudomonadota bacterium
GTCCTTCGGCAGCGTATCCGTTCCGCCGAGTTTGTAGACCAGCACGCGCGGCGTGTTGGTCGGCGCCCGCTTGTCGCGCGCAATCTCGCCGGCCGCAATGGCCAGCGCGCCACCATAGCCCGTCACGATGGCGACGTATTGTTCCCCGTCGACCTCGTAGGTCACTGGCGCGGCATTCACGCCAGTCTGCGTCTTCGTGGTCCAGAGCTTCTGTCCCTTGTCGGCACTGTAGGCGCTGAATTCACCCATCGCCGTGCCCTGGAAGACGAGGTTGCCGGCGGTCGATACCACGCCGCCGCCCCAGGGCTCGCTGTATTCCACGCGCCAGACTTCCTTCTGTGCGACCGGATCCCAGGCGGCGAGGTGGCTCGTCGAGCCCTTCTTCGCCGCCGCCTTGATCTCGGCCACCTGCGGCAGTGAAAGTCCCTGGAAGTCGTAGCCGATGTTGAAGGTGTAACGGCTTTCCTTGCCGAGGGGCGCGATCTTGTACCCCTGGGCGAGGTCCTGTGCCGGGATGTACACGTAGCCCGTTTCCGGACTGAAGGACATCGAATGCCAGGCGTGGCCGCCGGCAGGTCCCGGCATTGCCGTGAAAGGCTTGCCCGTCTCGGCGTAGCGGGCGGCCGGGTTCAGCGTCGGGCGGCCCGTCTTCGGATCGAAGGCCGTCGCCCAGTTGACCGTCACGAAAGGCTTCGCGGAGATGAATTGGCCGGTCACGCGGTCCAGGACGTAGAACACGCCGTTCTTCGGTGCCTGCAGGACTACCTTGCGGTCCTTGCCGTCGATCTTGAGGTCCGCGAGGATGATGTGGTTCGTCGAGTCGTAATCCCAGTCATCGGCTGGCGTGTGCTGGTAGTGCCAGGCGTATTCGCCGGTGGACGCCTTCACGGCGACGATCGAACTCAGGAACAGGTTGTCACCAAAGCCTTCGGAACGCTGCTTGCGGTTCCATGGGGTGCCGTTGCCCGTGCCGAAATAGAGCAGGTCGGTTTCGGGGTCATAGGCCATCGCGTCCCAGACGGTGCCGCCACCGCCGAGCTTCCACCATTCGCCCTTCCAGGTCTTTGCGGCCATTTCCATGGCCTTGTTCTCGAAGCCGTCCTTCGGATTGCCCGGAACCGTGTGGAAGCGCCACAGCATCTTGCCGTCATTGGCGTCGTAGGCCGAGATGTAACCGCGAACACCGTACTCCGCGCCGGCGGCACCGATGATGACCTTGCCATTGATGATGCGCGGTGCGCCGGAAATCGCATATCGCTTGGAACGGTCGATCGTGTTCACGTCCCACGCGGCCTTGCCGGTGGCGGCATCGATCGCGACGAGGCGGCCGTCGAGCGTGCCGAGATACACCTTGCCCTTCCAGACAGCCACGCCGCGGTTCACGACGTCGCAGCAGGCATTGACGCCCCATTCGCCCGGCACCTGCGGGTCGTAGCCCCACAGCAGCTTGCCGGTCTTCGCATCCAGCGCGAAGACCTTGCTCCAGGCCGTCGACACGTACATCACGCCATCGACCACGATGGGCGTGGATTGCTGGCCCCGGTTCACCGCGTCGAGGTCGTGGTGCCAGGCCAGGCCGAGTTTCGCGACATTGTCGGCGTTGATGGTCTTTAGGGGGCTGTGCCGCTGTTCGTTGTACGTGCGCCCCGTGGCCATCCAGTTCCTGCCATCATGGGCCGCGGCGGCGAGTCGTGCGTCATCCACCTGTGCCGCGCTCTGGGGCGCGGCCGCCGCCGGGGCGGGCGATTTGCCGCAGGCCGCGACGAGCAACGAAACGGCGGCTGCAATGCCGGCAGTCATGATCCTGGAACGATTCATGTGGTGAGGACTCCCCGTGAGTTTGGCGGTCAAACCTACCGGGATTGCCCAGCGAAATCAAAAGCCGGCGCAGTTCAATAATGGGGTGGGATTTCAACTCGCGTGGCGGCGTCCTCTCCGCCTTCGGGCTGCATGGCTTCGATGCGTTCCTGCAGCCTGAGGTTGCGTTCGCCCAGCCGCTCGATCGCAGCCTGCTGCCGCACGACTTCATCGCTGACATCCTGGAGCGCCCGCTCCAGATGCGCCAACTTGATTTCCAGGTCCTCGATGCGAGCTTCGAGCGTCATGCGTCGGCCTCCGGTTCCGGGAAGAGCAGGGCGGCGACTGCCCGGTCTTCCTGCACGAGTACGTTGTAGGTCCGGCAGGCCGCGCCCAGGTCCATCGATTCGATCGCGATCCGTCGCGCTGCACAGGCGGCGCGAACCGCCGCGGGCGCGAAACGCAGCTGCCGGCCGGTGCCCACGAGCAGCACCTGCGGCGCAAGAGGCCACAGTGGCTCGAGGTCGGACACGTCGAGTTCCTCGACGCGCTTCGGCCGGAGATCGCGGATCAGGTGCCTGGCCATGACCAGGCAGGGGTTCCGGAGTTCCTCTGTCCCGATCAGGACGCCTGCTGCGGAGTAGCGGCGGATCAGGTGGGTTTCCGCCGGAACATGCTCGTTGAGTTTCATCACCGGTACGATACGCGACATGCAGCTTCGACTCGTAGTGCCGGACCTCCATGTCGATCGCGAAAGTCTCGATGGCACGGACACCGCGACCCTGCCGCGCCTGCCGGCATTCGAGGCATTCCTGCGGTTTGGAACCCGGTTGCCGCAGATGACGAAGTGGCAGTCCGCCGTGGCGAATTGGGCGGGTCGCCCGGAACTCGGTGACCGGACGCCGGCTTCGGTCGTGGCTGCGGCGGCGAGCCTGCCCGAGCCCGGGGCCGCGTGGCTCGCGACGCCCGTTCATCTGGTGGCGGGACTAGACCATGTCCGGCTTCATCCGGCCGGCCTGCTGCGTCTTGAGCCCGACGTTGCAGAGCGACTGGCGATCGATTTCGCCAGGACCTTTGGCGAGGATGGTCTGGCGCTCCATCCCGTTGGGGGTGGGTTCCTCCTTTCGGGTCTTCCTCCCCTCGACGCACGCACCGAAGTGCCTGCCCGCCTGCTGGGGAGCAATCTGCGGCAGGCACCGCCCACGGGTCCGGACGCGCACCGACTGCGCCGGCTCGCGACTGAAATCGAAATGTGGCTCCATGGCCTGGCGGAGTCGGGTTCCGCCATGCCCGGGCGCGCGCCGAATGCGCTCTGGCTCTGGGGCGGCGGTCGTTCCCAGGGCAGCGCGATCGAGTCGGTTCCCGGTCAAAGCTGTTACGGCGCGCTGTTCGCTGACGATGCCGTCGCGGCCGCACTGTGGCAGTTGGGGG
>JBEEKA010000141.1:0-8443 GCA_041168985.1 Pseudomonadota bacterium
CCTACTCCGGCTCTCATGCGATGGAAGTGCTTCGCAGCCATGTCGAGGACCCGCTGCCACTGCTCCCGGGCCCGCTGGCCCGGCACCAGCCCCTGCTGGACCGGCTGTTGGCGAAGTCCACGGATGAGCGGTTCAGGACGGCAGAGGAACTGCTGCGGGCGCTGTCGACGCTGGAGATCGCACCATGACGCCGGGGCCGATCCCCCCCTCGCGCCTTCTCCGGCACATCGAGGATGCCCTGCTTGTCGTGGGGGCCGATCTCGTCATCCGGGACGTGGCGAACCTGTCCGCGCATGCGCTGTCCGCCATCGCCGCGCGCGGCCAGACGCTGGTGGGCGAAGCCGTCGAATCGACGATCGCACCCCTGTTCGCGCCTTTCGAACGACCCGGATTCCTGTCGCGGCTGAGGGTCGTGCTGGACCCGGGACACAGTGGCGTCACCCAGAACACCGTCGAGGGTGCCGCGCCGGTGGCGGTCCGTGCCGCCGGCCTGACGCCGTTCTACGAAGTCACGGTCCGACGCTATGTCGATGACGGCGGTTCGATGCTGTCCGTCTCGATCCGGGACGTGAGCGACCGGCTGCAGCTGCGCCGTGCCCTGTCGCTCGCACGCGAAGAGCGCGACCTCGCCCTTGCCGTCCTGCGCAGCGAACCCGATGCGCTGCATGAATACCTGCGCGATTCGCTCGAGACCCTGACGCTGGTCCAGTCGCTGCAGCGGCTGCCGGCGCGGACGACGGATCCCTATCGGACCAAACTGCGCCGGATCGCCACCGAACTGCTGCAAGTCGCCGTGGGGGCACGAAAGCTTGGCATCGAGCTGATTGCGGCCACGGCGGAAGGGGTCATCTCCGATCTCGAGGACACGGCGGCGCACGAACTGCCGTCCGGCGAGGAGTTCCTGCCCATCGCCGCGGCGCTGGACACGCTGTTTCGCCAGCTCGTGGCCGCAAGCCATGACATGGAACTGAGGGAATCATCCCTGCAGCCCCCGGACCAGGAACCCGCCGCTCCACGGACACCCTCGGACTCCGACTGGCCCGCCGATGTTTCGGTGCGGCTAGCCGAGCGCATCGAGTCCGTCAGTCTGGAGAGGGGCAGCCGCGCCACGCTGACGGTCTCGGGACTCGAGCAACTGCCGGCGTTTTACCACCGCAGCCTCGAGCCGCTGCTTTTCCAGCTGGTCGACAACGCGATCCAGTCGGGAATCGAGCCCACGTCCGAGCGGGAAGCGGCGGGAAAGTCCACCATCGGCCACATCAACGTGACCTGCACCGTACGGCCCAACGGCAGTTATGAAGTGCTCGTGGCCGATGACGGGCAGGGCCTGGACGTGGCGGAGATCCGCCGCAAGCCGGGAGAAGCAGGGAACGCCGGCCCCGGTGCGGACATCCCCTTCCTGCAGGACCTGGTCATGCGCATGGGCGGCACGATCGGTGTCTCGACATCGAAGGGTCGCTACACGCGGCTGCGCATCCAGCTGCCGCCCGAGGCACTCAGCCCTTCAGCTTGAAGAGGCGCAGGCGCCCGTCCGACTGGGCGGCCGCGAGCTGCCTGCCATCGCGCGACCAGCGCAACAGGCAGACTTCGCCATCAAGCACCTGCACGTCGAAGGGCATATCCAGCACCGCGCCGCGGGCCGCGGGACCCGGCTTCCACAGCACCAGTCGACCGTCGCGGCCACCACTGGCCAGCCAGGCCCCTTCCGGCGCATAAGCGAGCGATTCGATGCGGTCCATGTGGGCACGCAGTTCCATCGGCTCGCTGCCTTCCGGGCCCTTGCCGCTGAAATCCCAGACGACGATTTCCTTCGCGCCGCTCGATGCGGTCGCGAGGTAACGGCTGTTGGCGCTCCAGGCGATATGCGGCACCTTGCCGTCGTAGCCACTCATGCGCGAACGCTTCTGCGCGATGAGGTAACGGAAGCCGACCATGCCATCCTGAAGGCCATTGGCCGCAATGCGCCCATCGGGGCTCACCGCCAGCGACAGCGGGGCGCCGTCGAGCACATGTCGGGCCGACTCCGTATCCGGCGCGATGCGGTCGACGAACAGCGCGCCGTTGCCGGTCGCAACCAGTTCCTGTGAAGTGCGCCAGGCCACCTGCGTGAGGTTCACGTCGTGGCCCATCTCCACCTGCAGCGCCCCGTCGAGCCCGAACACCCGCAGCAGCTTGCCGGTGGCGAAAGCGATCGCCTTGCCCTTGGGTTCAAAGCACAGGCCCGCCGGCCACTGCATGCCGCGATGGACCAGGCTGCCTGCGTCGTCGGACAGCGAGTCCCACAACCGGACAGCGCCGTCCTGGCCCGCGGTCGCGACGAGCTTGCCACCCGGCTGCCAGGCAACGGACAGCAGCCCCGGGGACTGTTCGCCCCGCAGCGTCGCGGTGCCATCCGCAATCGACACTCGATGCAGGCGGCCTTCGCCGCCTGCGACCATCAGCAGTTTCCCGTCCGGCGACCAGGCCATGTCGACGGGGTAATCGTCGAGCCGGAGCTCGAGACCCGGCTCGAGTTTCACGGCGGCGCTGCTCACGCGATGCAGGAGGCGAAGCCCGCCTCCAGTTCAGTGCGGTCGAGCTTGCGGCCGATGAACACGAGATGGCTCGCGCGCGGCGCTTCACCCCACGCGCGGTCCGGCTTGCCGTCGAACATCATGTGCACGCCGTGGAAGACATAGCGGCGCTTTTCGCCACGGATGTTCAACACGCCCTTCATGCGCAGGATGTCCTCGCCCCGGCTCTGCAGCAGGTAGGACAGCCAGTCGTTCACCTTGCGCGCGTCGAGCGGTCGAGGATCGCTGATGCCGATCGAGCTGATTTCCTGGTCGTGGTGGTGCGAGGCGAACTGGCGCTCCGCCGCCGGCTGCTTGCCGAGCTGCAGCCCGAACTCCGCCGGGTGATGCTCGCAGAACAGCACGTAATCGCCGGCCTCGGGCACGTCGATGCAGTACTGGCCGCCCTGGCACTGCATTTCCAGTGCATACGGGTGGCTCGCCGGCGCGAGGTGGCCCCCGCTTTCAACCCGCACGGCCTTCTCGGCGAAGGCGCGCACGGCCGGCTCGATCTGCGCAGCCAGCGCCTCGCGCGTGGCGGCCGTGGCCGGCAGCACGAGGACCTTCAGGTCAGCGTGCGAATGGCCGTGGTGGCCGTGGTCATGATGGTCGTGCGCGTCGCAGTCGGCACCACAGGCCTCGCCATGTTCATGGTCGTGGTCGTGGGCATGACCACCGTGTTCGCCGGCCACTCGGATGATGTTCATGCCCTTGGAAAGCGAATAGGCGCCGGCCCACTCGAAAGGGTACTGCGGCTCGAGGAAACTGCCGTCCGTCGCGAGCGCGCGCTCGAGGTCGAAGGCGCCGATGCCGAGCACCGCCTCGATGGGCACCTCTGCATTCCGGGCGCGATGGATTTTCGCCGTGCCGTTGATCGCACGGATCTCGCGCTCCACGCGGACCAGATCCGCCTCGCCGACCAGGTCGGTCTTGTTCAACAGCACGACGTCCGCGAAGCCGACCTGGATCGAAGGTTCCTTCAGGTCCTTGAGGTGCTGCTCGAAGTGGCGGGCATCGACGAGTGTCACGATCGCGTCGATCGTGAACTGGGCCTTCAGGTCGTCGTCGAGGAAGAAGGTCTGGGCGACCGGGCCCGGGTCGGCCATGCCGGTGGTCTCGATCAGCACGTAATCGAAGCGCTCGCGCCGCTTCAGCAGCTGGTTAAGGACGCGGATCAGGTCGCCGCGCACCGTGCAGCAGATGCAGCCATTGCTGGTCTCGAAGATTTCTTCTTCCGCGCCGATGACGAGCTGGTGGTCCACGCCCACTTCGCCGAATTCGTTCTCGATGACCGCGATGCGCTTGCCGTGGTTTTCCGACAGGATGCGGTTCAGCAGCGTCGTCTTGCCGGCGCCGAGGAAGCCGGTGAGCACTGTCACCGGGATTTTCTTCACGTCAGTCATGATCCCTTCCGTTTGAGCAACAAGGCGCGGACCGGCCCGAGGGCCAGCACGCGCGGCAGCAGCCAGTACAGCGCGCGCCGCAGCCAGGGGGCGCGGCGCGGCGGCACGGCCGCGAAGAATACGGCCTCGAGCGATTCGTGGCGCGGTTCGGTCATTTGCTGCCGGCCGTATCCATTTCCCACACGTACAGCGGCGTGTCGCGGATCAGCCAGAACCCGGCGCCCATGTGCTTGAAATGCTTCGACAGTTCCTTCCGGTACCAGGCACCGGTCCGCAGCATCACGGCCGGGTCGGTTCGGGACTGGTCGCAGTTTTCTTCCCAGTCCTCCTTCGTCAGCGCGCCGAAATACAGCACGCCGCGGCAGACACGGGCGAGATTGGCGACGGCACGGCGGACCTCGGCGGGGGTCAGGTACTGGATGACGTCGTAGCAGATCACGACATCGAATTTCTCGCGGGCCGTGAAGTCCTGGATGCCGACATGCCGCCAGCCGAAACGCTTGCAGAGGTAGTCGCTGACCTCCAGCCCCACGTATTCGGCATTGGGCCAGGCTTTCTTGAGCGGCTTGCGCAGCAGGCCGACGCCGCAGCCCGCATCGAGGATCCGCTTCACGGGCTGGCCCACATGGTCCGCGAAGCCGGCGATCAGCCGACCCCTCGCATCCATCTCGGCCTGGCTCGTTACCGCGGTGCGGTGGTCGAAATAGAACCGCTCGTAGTAGTCCTCGTCGAAACGCTCTTTCACGGCCACGGATATTTCCTGCCCATTTGTCGGTAAAATCGCCGGCCGATAGACACGGCAGGCAGCATGGTAAGCAAAAGTCCCCGCGTCGGCTTCGTCAGCCTGGGCTGCCCCAAGGCGACGGTCGACTCCGAACGCATCCTCACCCAGCTGCGCATCCGCGGCTACGAGATTGCGCCGAGCTATGACTCGGCCGACCTCGTGGTCGTGAACACCTGCGGCTTCATCGAATCCGCCATCGACGAATCGCTGGAAGCGATCGGCGAGGCGCTGGATGCCAATGGCCGCGTCATCGTCACCGGCTGCCTGGGCGCGAACCCCGCGAAGGTGCTTGAAAAGCACCCGCGCGTGCTTGGCGTCACCGGCCCGCATGCCACGGAAGAGGTGGTGCGCACGGTCGAGAAGCACCTGCCCCGTCCGCACGATCCCTTCCAGGATCTCGTGCCGCCCCAGGGCGTGCGCCTGACGCCGCGGCATTATTCCTACCTGAAGATTTCCGAAGGCTGCAACAACCGCTGCAGCTTCTGCATCATCCCGGCGCTGCGCGGCGACCTCGTGTCCCGCCCGATCGAGGACGTCATGGCCGAGGCAGAGCGCCTCGTCGCCGCCGGCACGCGCGAGCTGCTCGTCATCTCGCAGGATACCAGCGCCTACGGCGTCGATCTGCGCTATCAGAAGGGCAGCTTCCGCGGCAAGGAATACGAAACGCGCTTCGTGGACCTGGCCCGTGCGCTGGGAACCCTGGGCGTCTGGACGCGCATGCACTACGTCTATCCCTATCCGCATGTCGACGGCGTGATGCCGCTGATGGCCGAGGGGAAAGTCCTTCCCTACCTCGACATCCCCTTCCAGCACGCGAGCCCCACGGTGCTCAAGCGCATGAAGCGCCCGGCCCACTCCGAGGACACGCTCGCCCGGCTGCAGTCCTGGCGCCGCGTGGTGCCGGATCTCACGATCCGCTCCAGCTTCATCGTCGGCTTCCCGGGCGAGACGGAGGAGGAATTCAACCAGCTGCTCGACTGGCTCGAGGCGGCAGAACTCGACCGCATCGGCTGCTTCAAGTACTCGCCCGTCGAGGGCGCGGCGGCCAATGCGCTCGGCGCGCCCGTACCGGCCGAAGTCGTGGAAGAGCGTTACGAAACGCTGATGGCCCTGGCCCAGGACCTGAGCGAGGAACGCCTCGCCCGCAAGGTCGGCCAGACCCTGGACGTGATCGTCGATCGGGTAGAAGGCGACGTGGCCGAGGCGCGCACGAGGGGCGACGCCCCCGAGATCGACGGCCTCGTGCACGTGAAGGGCGCGAAGGACCTCAAGGCCGGCGAGTTCGCACGCGTCACGATCACCGAGGCCGGCACCTACGACCTCGAGGCCCGCCCCGCCTCCTGATCCAGGCTGTCGCCTTCCGGGCGCAGCGTCAGGATCAGCAGCGCCGCCAGAACCGCCGGTACGGCAAGCACGGGCGCGATGAGGGACCAGTCATGGCCGGCGCCTCGCATCAGGCCTGCGGCCCAGGGACCCAGGGCCGAGCCAACACGCCCTATTGTGACGACCAGCCCGATGCCTGAGGCTCGCACGCGCACCGGATAGCTGAGGGCGATGACCGAGTAGATCGTTCCCGAAGTGCCCCACATGAAGAAGCCCAGCAACAGGGCCGCCCCGTACAGGACGTCCGGCGTCGCGGGCAGGAGACCGAAGGCGGCGATGCCGACGGACAGGATGATCGCGAGCGCGCTCACCAGGCGCGTGAGCCGCAACTGCGTCGCGACGAGCCCGAACACGATGCCGCCGGCGATACCCGCCAGACTCCAGAGGCTGGACATGTGCACGGCTTCAGCCAGGCTGAGCCCGCGTTCGGTCGCAAGCTTGGTGTGCCAGTTCACGAAGAAATAGAACGTGAACATGTACAGCGGGTACATCGCGCAGAGCTTCAGCGTGGCAGCGCGGTGCGCGGGCCTCCAGGGTTCGATGAACTGGCCGGCGGCGCTGATCGGCGCGCCCGGGGGTGGCAGGGCGCCCAACTCGTCCAGGCCGACGCGCGCGGCATAGCGGTTGTAGCGCGCGAGCGCGCCGCGCGGCTGCCTCTCGAGCAGGAATTCCAGCGATTCCGGCAGGCGCCACAGCAGGACCGGAAACAGCACCACGGTCAGCAGACCGCCATAGAAGAAGATGTCGCGCCAGCCCTGGTTCGCGAGCAGCCAGCCGGCGATAGGCGCGCCGATGGCGCCGCCGATGGGATAGCCGATCACGACCAGCGCCACCGACAGCTTTCGCCAGCGCGCCCCGCTGTATTCGATCGCAAGCGTGCCCGCGGTGCTGACCATCGCGCCAATGCCCAGTCCGGCGACCACGCGGCAGGCCGCGAGGCCGGCGATTCCCTCCACGCGGGATGTCGCGATCATGCCGATCGAGATCAGCACGGTGCCGAAGAGGATCACGGGCCGACGTCCGATGAGGTCCGCGACCAGCGCGAACAGGAACGCGCCAACGCCGATGCCCAGCAGGTTCGCGCCAAACACCGAACCGGTCTGCTCCGGCGTGAGACCCCATTCCTTCACGACCACAGGCGCTGCAAAGGTCAGCGCAAGGATGTCGAAGCCATCGATCATGTTGATCAGCACGCAGAGCGCCACGACCAGCACCTGGTACGCGCCCATGGGGCGCTCGTACAGTGTTTTCATGCCAGCGCTGCGGCAGCCCGCAGACAGCAAAGCGCGGCCGGACGGCCGCGGGTCATCTGGATCATGCATGCCCCCCGGTTTAAGGGGGGCACACGCGGGGAGTCAAGCGCGGACTTAGAACTCCTTCCAGACCGAGTCGTCATCCGACCCGGAGGAACCACCGACGGCACGCAGTGCCGGCGCCGCCTTGACCGGACGAGGACGGGCTGCCGCCACGGGAGCCCGGGCAGCCGGTGTGCTCTGGCGGGATCCACCCGACGGGGCGCGGCGGACGGGCATGCCGCCACCTTCCTCGACGCGGTACCGTGCCATGGTTTCGTTGAGGCCGCGGGCCTGGTCGGCCATCGACTGGCTGGCCGCGGAGGCCTGCTCGACCAGCGCCGCGTTCTGCTGGGTCAATTCGTCCAGCTGCATTACGGCCTTGTTGACCTGCTCGATGCCCGCAGACTGCTCCTGCGAGGCCGCGGCGATCTCCGCCACGATGTCCGTGACCTTCTTCACCGCCGAGACGATCTGCTCCAGCGTCGCGCCCGACTGCGTGACCAGTACCGAGCCCTCGTCGACCTTCTTGACGCTGTCCTGGATGAGACCCTTGATCTCCTTCGCCGCCGTCGCCGAGCGACCGGCCAGGTTGCGCACTTCCGTCGCCACGACCGCGAAACCGCGGCCCTGCTCGCCGGCCCGCGCCGCCTCGACCGCCGCGTTGAGCGCCAGCAGGTTCGTCTGGAAGGCGATCTCGTCGATCACGCCGATGATGTCGGCAATGCGCTTGGACGAGTCGTTGATCTCGCTCATCGCGCGCACGGCCTTGGCCACGACCGCACCGCCCTTCTCCGCCTGGTCGCGTGCCGCGACGGCCAGCTGGTTGGCCTGGCCCGCGTTGTCCGCGTTCTGCTTCACGGTCGAGGTCATCTCTTCCATCGAAGAGGCGGTCTCCTCGAGGCTCGAGGCCTGCTCTTCCGTGCGCTGCGAAAGATTCGTGTTGCCCTGGCTGATCTCGTCCGCGCCCCGGTGCACTTCGCTCGCCGCGTCCTTCACCTGCGAGATGACGCCGGACATGTTGTCGAC
>JBEEKA010000142.1:0-26150 GCA_041168985.1 Pseudomonadota bacterium
GTTCCCACAGGTGCCGATCGACGGCCTCCCGCCTCCGCGCCATGCGAGTGCCGAACTCCCGGTCGCAGGCGATGTCGTGCGTCCGCCGGCACCCGGCGCGGATCGCGCGCTCCAGGCCATAGAGCAGGCTGTTGAGATCGATCGGCACGATCGATGGCGTCTCGATGGTGGCGAGCGTGGTGCCGTCGGCGAGCCAGCGTGAACTGAAATCCCAACCGCTTTCCGCACCGGCCCGCAGTGCCCGATAGACCTCCGAGGGCGGGCGGCCGCTGGCCTTCGCCAGTTCGACATCCTCCCGCCAGGATTCGTCACGAGGCGTGTCGGCGTCGTCCCACCAGCGATTGAGCAGGCGGCCGTCCGATAGCCGCACCACGCGACGCGTGGCACCGCCCGGCGCCGTTTCGGATTCACCGGCCATCCAAAAGGCGTGTTCGCGGCGCAGTTGTGGCAGCCACTTCGCCCAGGCAGCGGCGGGATCTTCCGGCGCGAGCAGGCCAACCATCGCGTAGAAGAAAGGTGGCTGCGACCGGGTCAGGTAATAGCTGCGCGTGCCGTTCGGCACGTGGCCCCAGGTGTCGATGAGCGCACCGAAATTGGCCACCATGCTGGCCAGCAGGTCCTGCCGGCCCGAGCGGGCCAGCCCGAGCATCGTGAAGTAGGAATCCCAGTAGTACATCTCCCGGAAACGGCCGCCGGGCACCACGAATGGCTGCGGCAGGGCCAGCAGCGAGTCGCCCGCCACCGGCGCGGACGAATGGCGCGTGAGCGTGTCCCACAGGGCATCGATATGCCGCCCGATGGACGCAGAGGGAGGTCTCGCGTCCGCGTCTGACAGCGCCGCAGCCTGACTGGCCGGCGCTTCACTGCCGGGCACGATGAAATGCCGCGACACGAATGCGCGAAGGGCGTCAGCGTCCGCGGGCCGCTGGGCCAGGTAGGCTGCCATCACCTGTTCGGGCGCCATGCGCGGCGCTGCGTCGGCAAACACCTTGCTGTCCGCGTAGAGGCGCGCGTCGGCAACCTGCTGGAAGAGGCCCGGATACAGGGTCTGCGGCGGGGTCGGGAAGGGCGGCCCATCGGCCAGGGAGGCTGACGACACGAAGGTCGTGAGCAAGAAAAGGGCTAGGCAGCGCATGGGGCGTTTGTCGCAGGCACGCCGCTCTGACGTCAAGGGGGATCAGTTCCGGGCCGTGGCGGGCCGGATATTGGCGTTGAGCCTGAACAGATTCTGCGGATCGTATTTCCCTTTCAAGGCCTGAAGCCGCGGGTAATTGTCTCCGTACGTGGCCATGAGGCGCTGGCTGTTCGCGCTGGGCATGGTGTTCACGTAATACCCCGTGGTGAAGGGCTGGATGCCCGACCAGACTTCGCGGGAGATCCTGCCGCCGAGTTCGTCCTGCGAGGGGTCTTTCCAGCTTGTATAGCCGAGGTAATCGTAGGCGGCAGGCCGGTTCCAGTAGGCCGTCGCGTCCCGCTTCACGCGGGCGACCGCGCCGCCGACCTGGCCGAGGGTGGCGCCGGCCTCCAGGTCCGGCGGAACGACCTCGAAGCGGCGGATCATCTCGTCGAAAAGGACATCGGGCGTGTTGTCGAGAAAGCCCGACTCCATCCACTGCCGGGTCGTGTTGGACGAGGCATCCGGCACGACCGAATTGGCCGCACCGACGGCGCCCTGCGCTTCGAGGTAGGTGACGGCGGCGACCGTATCGAAAAGGGGTTTTCCGAGCTTCGCCATCGGCTCGAGCAGTTTCAGTCCAGCCGCCGGATCCTCGCCGCAGTAATCGAACCCGGCGACCGCGTAGCGCCCGGCCGGCATCCCTTCACCCAGGGCGTTGACGAGCCCGAAGGCCACCATCAGTTCGTCGGGTGCCTTCGCGCCCAGTTCGGCGGCGGCGATACACACGCTGCGGGCCTGCGAGATGGGGAAGACCTTGTAGCCGGTCAGCACCTTGTGTGCGAGAGGGTGCAGCCGATACTGGAATGAGGTGGCGATACCGAAATTGCCGCCGCCCCCGCGCAGTCCCCAGAACAGATCGGCATTCTCCTGTTCGCTGGCGTGGAGTAGCCTGCCATCCGCCGTGACCACGTCGACGCCCAGCAGGTTGTCGATCGCAAGTCCATGTCGGCGCATCAACCTTCCGATGCCGCCGCCCAGCGTGAGCCCCGCGATGCCCGTATCCGTCGCGGTGCCCAGGGTTGTCGCCAGGCCCACGGCCTGCATCGCGCGGTCCACCTCGCCAAGCAGTGCGCCGCCCTGTGCTTTCACCCAGCGTCGCTTCGCATCCACCTGCAGGGACCGCATGGGAGATACATCGATCATCAGCCCGCCTTCCGGGGCGGACTGACCTGACATGCTGTGTCCGCCAGCCCGCACGGCGGTGCGCAGCGCATGGGTACGCGCGAAATTCACGGCGTGCGCAACGTCCTGCGCATTTGCACAGCGGGCGATCAATGCCGGGCGGCGATTGAAGGCCGGATTCCAGATGCGACGGGCGGCATCGTAGCCTTCGTCGGCAGACAGCAGCAGCGGTCCTTTCAGCGCGGCGCGCAGTTCGCGGACCTCCGCAGCGGTGAGGACGACCGGTTTGCCGTCAAGGCCGACGGCGTCGAGTTGTGCCGGGATGTCGGCGGGACCTTCCATGGCAGCCCAGAGCCTGCCAGCAGGGAGGGCAACCAACGCTGCCGCAGCCAGCGCGCCGCGTGTGAAGCTGCGCCGATCCAAGTCGGATCCCTGCGTGGTCCCGTCGCACGCGGCAGCGCGCAGATGCTGCCACGGATCGAACTTCGTGCGGATATGCATGGTCATGCTCCCCAGCGCCGCAGCCGTACGGAAACGCCCGACTCACGTTACGCCGATCGGCGGCCAATGCAATCGGCCGAAACTCAGCTGGCCCAGTCCGGGGGTGGCGCGGTGAAGGCAACCTCATCCCCGCTCACCGGGTGTGCGAAGCGGATCTTCCAGGCGTGCAGGCACAGCGGCGTTTCGCCGGGATCGGATGTCAGGCGCGGGCCGGCATCGCCAAGGCCGTACGCCATGTCGCCCACGACCGGAAAGCCGAGGGACGCGCAGTGGATGCGGATCTGGTTCGTGCGCCCCGTCAGCGGATGCGCTTCGAGCAGGCTCGCGCCATCCGGCAGGCGCTTTATCACGGTGAACCGGGTGCTCGCCGCGTCGCCGCCCGGTTCGTCGACTTCGCGAGTGCCTGCCGCACAAGGAGCCTTGCCAATGGGGGCGTCGCATCGGAACGCATCCGACTGCGGATGGCCGCGCACGCGCACCAGATAAGTCTTTTCGACCCGGCCGTCAGCGAACTGCCCCTGCAGGCGCCCGGCGAAGTGACGACTGCGTGCGACAATCACGAGGCCCGTGGTGTTGGCATCCAGCCGATGCGCGGGCTTAGGCTTCTGGGGGCGGTAAACGGCGTTGAGGATGTATTGCAGGGTGTTGCGCGTGAAGCGGCCGCCCGCATGCATCGGCAGGGGGGCGGGTTTGTTCAAAACCAGCAGCGCCTCGTCCTCGTAGAGCACCGACACGTCGCCATTGACGGCAGGCTCGATGGTTTGCGGCTGTCGATGCAGCAGCCGATCACCGGCCAACGCGGTGTCCCCGGCATCCAGGATGCGATGCTTCGAGTCGAGCAGGTTGCCCGCGCGGCATTCGGCCTCCCAATACGCCCTCGGCAGATGCGAAACGAGACGGCTGAATGTCTCGAGAACACCCAGGCCGTCGCAGTCCTGCGGGACCCTTAGCGGACGGAAGGCGTCGGCCGGCGTGCTCCCCGGAAGGGGATTCATGGCTGCGCGGACCGCCTGGTTGCGCTTCTCCAGGGTCTCCGCGGCCAGCGCCGCCTCGCTGCGGAAACACCACGGGCAGGAACGTCCCGCTTCATATCGTGGATCCTGCTGCTCTTCGGCAGTCAGCGGGGAGAGACACTTGAAACACTGCGCCGCATCCGTTTCATGCAGCGCCGGATCGACGCCCACGCGCTGGTCAAAGACGAAGCATTCGCCGCGGTAGTGGGCTCCGCCACACTCCTCGAAGTACTTGAGGATGCCGCCGTCCAGTTGCAGCACGTTACGGAAGCCCTGTGACTCCATGTAGGGACCGGCTTTCTCGCAACGAATGCCGCCGGTGCAGAACATCACGATGGTCTCGTGCTTGAGTTCCTCCGGCAGCCTCGCCACGGCGGCTGGAAAGTCGCGGAAATGGTTCACGCCGGCAGGCAGCGCGTTCTCGAAGCTGCCTAGCTTGACCTCGTAATCGTTGCGCGTGTCGAGCAGGGTGAGCTTCCGGCCTTCGTCCAGCCAGGTCTTGAGTTGCTGCGCCGAAAGTTTCGGCGACGTGCGCCGCGCGGGATCGATGCCCGGCACGCCGAAGGCGATGATCTCCCGCTTTATCCGCACCAGCATGCGGCGAAAAGGCTGGTGGGCGGTGCGGCTGTACTTCGCCTCCAGCTGCTCGAGGCCGGGGATCGATCGCAGGCGGGCGAGCAGGGTTTCGATGTCGCCGGATTCCCCGGCGACGAAGAGATTGATGCCCTCGCCGCTCAGGAGAATGGTTCCGCGCAGACGGTGCGCCCGGCAGAACGCCAGCAGCTCGGTGCGCAGGGTCGGCAGGTCCTGCAAGGGGGCGAACCGGTAGGCCGCGATGTTCACCACCTGCAGCGCGAGGGGTGTTTCGGCAAGGGATTCAGTTTTCACGGGCCGAATGATAGTGGATCGCGCTGCACTGGTTGACATGCGCGTGGCCAATGGATGTCCAAGGTGTGGTTAACTATCGAAATTCCGCGCCCATGGGCTTGTTCCCGGAAGTGAAGCATGCAGATCTTCAGGAAATGGTTGGCGAAGTACGCGATGTCAACGGGCCGGCTCCGAAGCCTGTATGTCAAATTCTGTAACCCGACCAGCTATGAATATGGCGAGTTCATGCGTCGGCATGGGGGGTTCCATGCCATGGGGGCCAATACGTCGATCAACATCGGCGCGAACTTCACGGACCCCTATTATTTCAGCATTGGATCGAATTGTGCCTTGTCTGCCTGCACGCTGATCGGTCATGACGCAGTGGTCAACGTGATCGCGAATGCCACGGGCAAGAGATACGACGCCGTCGGAAAGATCGTGATCCACGACTACTGCTTTATCGGTCATGGCGCGATCATCATGCCCAATGTGACTATCGGGCCGCGTTCGGTGGTCGCGGCCGGTTCGGTGGTCACCAAGGACGTGCCGCCGGGTTCGGTGGTTGGGGGAGTGCCCGCGAAAGTGATAGGTAGCTTTGAGCAGTTATGCGCAAATGCCGAACGTCGATCGCATGGGTATCCCTGGCATGACCTTGTCGCCAACAGAGGTTCTGCCTTTGACCCAGACCTGGAACTGGTGCTGCGAGAGCTTCGTGTGAAGCATTTTTATCCACCGGCCTCGTCGACTTAGCAGGAATCGAGTCAGCAGCGTGGTGGGCTGAGGCATTCTCCACTTTGGTTTTTTTACGGCAATGGGTCCGGGCTTCATGGAACGGCGCCTGATGGCCGGCGGTCCCTATTGACCGGCTCCGTCCGTAACCTGCTCGGACCCGACGGGAGCGGAGGGCAGTGTCATGGGCAGGAAAACCTTGAACGTCGCGCCTGCGCCCGGCGCGCTTTCCACCCGCACCGTCCCGTCGTGGCCCTGGGCGATGCCCAGCACCACGGACAAGCCAAGGCCCGTGCCTTCGCCGACCGGCTTGGTCGTATAGAAGGGTTCGAAGATCCGCTGTTGCGTCTCGAGGTTCATGCCCGGTCCATTGTCCTGCACCACGAGGCAGGCGTACGGCCCGGGGTTCTGGGCCACCATGTCCGAGAGCAGGGGATCCTGTTCCAGTTCGGACGGCGACAGGGGTCGACGCGTCATCGAAACCCGGATGGTGCCGTTGCCCTTGGGCTGCGCCTGCATCGCATTCGTCACCAGGTTGATGACAATCTGCTGGATCTGCGTTGCGTCGAAATGGGTTTCGATCCGCTCGGCAGGGGGCTCCCATTGCAACGCGAGCCGTGTCGGCAGCGTCGCGCGCAGCAGCCGGACCGCGTCGTCGACGACCGGCACGAGGTCGGCGTGGATACGCTCCACCGGGACACGGCGGCTGAAGGATAGGATCTGCCGCACGAGGTTGCGGCCGCGAAGGGCCGCCTTGCGGATTTCCTGCACGCTGGTCTGCAGACCCACGTTGTCGCCAACGTCTTCCCGCAAGAGTTCCGAATTGCCGAGCACGATGGCGACGACGTTGTTGAATTCATGGGCGACGCCCCCGGCCAGCGTGCCGATCGCCTCCATCTTCTGGGCCTGGAGCAGCTGTGCCTCCAGCGCCGCGCGTTCCGCCTCGATCTTGCGGCGGCCAGCGATATCGATCAGCTCCCACAGCACGAATGTCTCGCCATGCATGTCCGCGAGCTGGGCGGAAACCAGATGCGGCACCCGGTTTCCCCGAACGAGGAACTCGGTCTCGAACTGGATGATCCGGCCGTCCCGTGCGAGCTGACTCACGCAGGCTTCACGGTGCGTCAGGCTCGGCCACAAGGCCAGCTGCGTGCCGGTCTTGCCCAATGCCTGCTCCTTCGGAATGCCAAAGGATCGGATCCAGGCGTCGTTGACGTCGACGAACTTGCCAGTGGCGAAGTTCGTGAACGCCATCGGGTTGGTCGTCGCATTGAAGATGATCGCGTAGTCCGGCTGGCGCGTCGGCATTGCATTCCCATCCGTGGCGTCGAGGACTTTGCTGTCCATCAGATACGCTGCATTCGCAGTCGTGCCGCCACGTCGGCCGAGGACAGCCCGTGGAGGGCGTCCAGGAATTCCATCTGGAAACTGCCTGGCCCGCGGGCCCGCTCCCCCGCGATGTCACCGGCCACACCCATGGTCGCCATGGCGAGCGTGGCGGCCTCGAGGGGCGCGAGACCGGCACCGGCAAAAGCACCGGTGACCGCTGTCGCCGTGCAGCCCATGCCGGTCACGCGCGGCATCAACGGGCTTCCATTGGAGATCCTGTCCACGCGCGTGCCGTCGGTAATCAGGTCGACCTGCCCGCTGACGGATACGACGCAGGCGGCGCTGCGCGCCAGTTCCTGTGCGTCGTCCGCGACCTCGTCCACGCTGGCGCTGCTGTCAACGCCATGGGTTCCACCCACAGCGCGCAGGACGGCCCGGATTTCCGAGGCGTTGCCGCGGATGATGGCAGGACGCACGGTCTCGACTAGCCGTCGCGCGGTGGATGTCCGGAAGGCCGATGCGCCGGCGCCGACTGGATCCAGCACGACAGGTACGCCACGGGACCGGGCCGCATTGCCGGCCAGCAGCATGGCCTCGATCCAGGGTCCGCTCAGGGTCCCGATGTTGAGGACAAGGGCGCTGGAGATCCCCACGAGCTCTTCGACTTCGTCCAGCGCATGGGCCATGACCGGCGAGGCGCCGATTGCCAGCAGTGCGTTGGCCGTGTTGTTCATCACGACGTAGTTCGTGATGTTCATGACGATCGGGCTGCGTGCCCGCACCGTTTCAATGCCGTCCCAGACCATGAGACCACCCCCTTGGGGCGCCGGCCGGGTGCCGGGCCGCCGTCACTTGACTTGCAGGCAGTCTATGCCGGGGCAGCGAATCGGGCCATCTCCGGAATCCTTAAGTATATGCCGCGAATCCCCCGTTCACAGACCTCGGGCGGACTTTCACCACCGGTTCGCTGGGTTCGGTCCGGCGTGGTTGCTACCATCCGGGCAGTAAGGGGTGCGCTGCGAAGCGGCGCTGACTGGCCGGAGAAGCAGGTATGGAAACCTTCGTCGCACTGCTGCGTGCGCTGTTCGAGTCCTGTGATGCCGGTGTCGGGGCCTGACGGAACATGTCATGCCCCGCATCCGCTTCATAGACCGCCTTGGCACTGAGCGCACCGTGGATGCGGACGTCGATGTGTCCCTCGTGGAGGTTGCGATCGCCCATGGCATACCGGGCATCGCCGCCGAATGCGGAGGCTGCTGCCTGTGCCACACCTGCCACGTCCGGATCGGCTTCGACGGGATGCCGGCGATCCCGGCGCCATCGGACAGCGAGCTGAACATGCTCGACCACATGCCCGAGTCCCGTTACAACAGCCGGCTGGCCTGTCGGATCTTCGTGACCAACGCGCTGGACGGCCTCGTGGTGCGGATTCCCTAACGGCTATTCGCGCTGAGTCGGTCCATGGCGACCGCCACGAGCACGACGCCGCCCTTGATGACCTGTTGCCAGAAGGGGGAAACGTCCAGCAGGAACAAGCCATTGTTGAGAACGCCGATGATCAGGCAGCCGAGCACGGTGCCCGCGATGCTGCCCCGGCCGCCCGAGAGGGACGTGCCACCGATGACCACGGCCGCGATCGAGTCGAGCTCATAGCCGAGGCCGGCGTTTGGCTGGGCCGAGTCGAGCCGTGCCGTGACGATGAGTCCGGCGATGCCACTCAGCGCACCGGCCATCGCGTAGACGGCCATCTTGATGCGATCGACGCCAATGCCGGTCAGGCGCGCGGCCCGCTCGCTGCCGCCGATGGCGTACAGGTGTCGGCCAAAAGCGGTTCGATGGCAGAGCACCATCGCCAGCAGCGCAAGGACGGTCACTTCCAGCACGGGCATGGGAATGCCAAGGGGCCGGCCCGTGCCGATATATCCGAAGTCGGGTCCGAGTCCGGTGACGGGAAAGCCACCCGTCCACAGGAAGGCGAGTCCCCGGGCGATGCTCAGCATGGCGAGGGTTGCCACGAAAGGTGGCAGTTGCAGGCGCGCGATCGTCCAGCCGTTGCAGAAACCCAGCACGCCACCGACGGCGATACCGGACAGGATCGCGCCGGAAACCGTCACGTCGAGATGTACCCCAAGCGCCGGCAGCGCCACGCCGTGCTTGAGCAGCCCCGCTGCGATGGCACCGGCAAGGCCCAGGATGGCGCCAACGGAAAGGTCGATACCGCCCGTGAGGATCACGAGCGTCATGCCTATCGACAGGCAAAGGTTGATGGAGATCTGCCGCAGGATGTTCCAGCCGTTGTCCGGCGTCAGGAATGCGTCCGACGAGAGACTCAGGGCCACGACCATGATCAGCAGGGCGGCCAGGGACTGGAATCGGGCCAGGGGCAGTGTCGCCCGGGGCTTTTTCATGCAGCGGTCTCCGTAGCGGACGCCGGCAGCGCGGCGTGCATCAATGCGTCGGCGGTGGCGTCTTCCCGCGAGAACTCGCCGGTCTTCCGGCCTTCGCACATCACCACGATGCGGTCGGACAGGGACATCACTTCCGGCAGGTCCGAGGACACGAGCAGTACGGCAAGTCCGGTGCCCGCCAGTTCGTCGATCAGTTCGTAGATTTCACTTCGCGCCCCGATGTCGATGCCGCGCGTCGGCTCATCGAGCAGCAGGACCTTAGGCTGGGTCGCGAGCCACTTGGCCAGTACGACCTTCTGCTGGTTGCCGCCGCTCAGCTGCCCGACCGGCTGCTCCAGCGACGCCGCACGCAGCCGGATGCGTTCCAGCCAGGGACGGACCTTCCGGGTCTCCAGCCCGCGACTCAGCAGGCCGAAGCGAGTGCAGTCGGCCAGGCTCGGCAGTCCGGCGTTCTGGCGTGAGCCCATGTCGAGCAGCAAGCCGTCCTGCTTGCGATCTTCCGGCGCCAGGACCACGCCCGCAGCAATGGCATCGGCGGGTGAACGGCACGCCACCGCTTGACCATCGACGGACACCGATCCCTCCGTCCGCGACGCATGCGCCCCGAACAGGGTCTCCAGCAGTTCCGTCCGGCCCGCACCCATCAGCCCGAATACGCCAACCACCTCCCCGGCATCGACCCGAAGGCTGACATCCCGGACGATGTAGTCGTCTCGGCGCGAGGCATGCCGGAGCGACAGGCGATCGACAGCCAGCCGCGGAGCACCGGTTGCGCGGCGAGGTTTGCCGACACGGTCATCGCTGGCTTCGCGGCCCACCATGTGCCGGACGATTTCCCTGCGGCTGACGTCCGTGAACCGGGCTTCAGCCACCCGTCGGCCGTCCCGCATGATCGCCACGTCATCGCAGATGCCTTCCAGTTCATCAAGCTTGTGGGTGATGTACAGGATCGCCACGCCGTCGCGTTTCAGTTCGCCGACCAGCTCCAGCAGGGCATCCACTTCCTGGTGCGACAACGCGGACGTCGGCTCGTCCATGATCAGAACGCGCGCCCGTGTCGATACCGCGCGCGCGACTTCGACCACCTGTTGCTGGCCGACGCGCAGGCGATGCAAGGGTGTTCGCGGAGACACGGGCAGTTTCATGCGCTCCAGCAAGGCGGCCGCGCGCTCGTTCAAGGTCCGATAGTCGATGAGGCCCAGTCGCGTGCGGGGCTCGCGCCCGAGGAAGATGTTCTCGGCAACGGTGAGATTCGGGGCCAGGCTCAATTCCTGGAAGATCGTGGAAATGCCCTGGCTGCTGGCATCGCGTGGCGTCGCGAAGCGGACGGTCCTGCCGTCCAGCCGCAACTCGCCGCTGTCCGGCTGGAGGACGCCGGCGCAGATGTTCATCAGCGTGGACTTGCCGGCGCCGTTCTCGCCAAGCAGCGCCAGAAGTCGACCTGCGCGGGTGCCCACGCTGACATCATCCAGCGCCCTGACGCCGGGGAACTGCTTGCAGACGTGCAGCGCCTCGAACAGGCAGTCCGTGCCGACGGTGTCGGTCACGGCGCCGGCTCGATGCGGGTTGGCGTGAGCGTGAAAAGGACCCGTCCCCCGGCGGCCGCCACTTCCGCGCCGCCGGCAAGTCGCAGCGACGCGCCGGGAGCGAGTCGTGGCGACGCATCCTTCACCACCGTCTCTGCCCGGATGTTCAGTTCACTGCTCAGGGCGTTGAAATCGAAAGAGCTGAAGGCGCTGGCCGCGAGCAGTCCGCTGCTGTCCCGGAGCACGTTGCCGAAAATCGGTCCACGGGGAATCACGAGCGTGAGCTTGCCGGCCGGATCGAGGTTCAGCGTCACCTGGCGGTCATCCAGCGCGCTGATGCGGCCCGTGGCCTGCAGCAGGTAGACGGCGTCACCGCCGAGCCCGGCCCGACGACCATAACGGTCCGCGGCGGCATCGGCGTTGGCCAGCAGGGCGTCGCCCAGAAGCTTTGCATCGACCGCGGCGTCCCCGGCGGGAACCAGTTTCTCGTTCCAGAACTGCACGGCGAACCGGGGTACGTCCACGGCGGCAACGCTGGGTGGCGCCGAGGCCTTCGGCAGCGACCCGTCACCGATCCGGCGGACATGGAAGGGCGGCCAGACCACGGTGACGAGGACCGCCACCGCCAGAACAGCCAGCGGTTTTCCGTATCGACGCACGTCAGGGCGCTGGGCGTTTGCCATAGCCGCCGAACTTCGCGACGTTCTCCGCAGTGACCAGATCCACGGCCACCGGCACCTTGGGGGGCAGGTCCCGTGCGCCCTTGAGGTAGCGGTCCGCGTATTCGGCGACGGTACGGGCCATGACCTTCGGGTACTGCATGGCCGTTGCGGCCATCTGGCCGCTCGCGACCGACTTCACGGCATCGTCGGCGCCGTCGAAGCCGAATACCTTGACTTTGTCGGCGCGGCCCGCGGCGAGCAGGGCCTGGTAGGCACCGAGCGCCATCGCGTCATTGCCGCAGTACACGGCGTCGATCCTGGGTTGCGCCTGCAGGATCGCATCCATCACTTCGAGTGCCTTGCTGCGATCGAACTCCGCGCTCTGCTGCGCGACCATCTTCAGGCCCGGGTAGCGGTCGACGACGCTGTGGAAACCCTTGGAGCGGTTCCAGGTGTTGTTGTCCGTCACGATGCCCAGAAGTTCGACGAAATTGCCCTTCTCGCCGACGGTGGCCACGAACTGCCTGCCCAGTGCCACGGCGCCGGAATAGTTGTCGGACAGCACCTGCGAGACAGCAGCCTCCTGGGAGTTGATCTCGCGGTCCATGGTGAACACCGGGATGTTCGCCGCTTTCGCCTTCATTGCGTTGGCGACCGACCCTTCGGCATCGGTGGCATTGAACAGCACGGCCTTGTAGCCCGAGGCGACCAGGTTCTCGAAGTGCGAGGCTTCCTTCACTGGGTCGTTCTGCGAATCGAACACCGTGACCTTGTAGCCGAGGCGTTCCGACTCCGCGCGGGCTGTCTCCGCGAGCACGACAAACCAGGGGTTGTTCAGCGTCGACACGACGACCGCGATGCGATCCTGGCCGGCACCACGGTCGGCAGAGGCCTGCTTGCCGCTGGAACCGCAACCCGCAATGAGGAGCAACGTGGCCACGCAGCCCGCCGACATCGCTCCGAAACTTCTTCTCGACAACATGACCCTGTCCCCGTTTGTGTTCTCGTCGTTACGACCCTGGATCAGGCCGCACTCAATACCTGTCGTACCGCGCGCTGCCAACCTTCGTAGTTCTTCTGCGCGACCTCGGCAGGCATGCTGCGCTGATACTGTTTTCCCTGGCCCTGCAGGCCACGCAGCGCCGAGATCGATGCCTGTTCGCCCAGGCCCAGCAGCCCCATCAGCGCAGCGCCTCGCGCAGAACATTCCGGGTACTCGGCCACCTGGAGTCCGGCGCCGATGATGTCCGCCGTGAACTGCATCAGCAGCGCGTTGGCGCTCGGGCCGCCATCGGCCTGCAGCTGCTGCAGTTCAACGCCTGATTCCGCGCGCATCATCTCCAGCACGTCGCGCAGCTGGTAGGCCATGGCTTCGAATGCGGCGCGGACGATGTGCCGCCGGTCACTGTGGGCACTGAGCCCGACGATCGCGGCCCGGGCGTCGTGCCGCCAGTGCGGTGCGCTCAGCCCCGTGAATGCCGGGACAAGGTATACCCCGTCATTCGCGCCCGCGTCGCCCGCCAGCGCCGTGGCCTCTTCGATGCTGGAAACGAGCCCCAGCTGATCGCGCAGCCAGTTCAGCGTGGCCGCGGAATAATTGACGATTCCTTCCAGTGCATAGGTCGGCTTACCGTCATGAACCCAGGCGAGTGCCGCCACGGATCCCTGCGCCGCGGAAGGTTTTTTCGAACCCACGTTGAGCAGGACCGAGGAACCGGTGCCGAAGGTGGCCTTGGCTGTCCCGGCCTCGAAGCAATGCTGGGCAAACAGTGCAGCCTGCGAATCGCCCATGACACCGCGGATAGGCACGGCCCGCGGCAGCAGGCCGCCGAGATCGGTGCTGCCGAAGTCCGCGGCGCAGTCCCGCACATCCGCCAGCGCCGTGATGGGCACCTGCCACCAGTCGCAGCTCTCCGGATCCCAGCGCAGCGTGCCGATGTCGTAAAGCAGCGTGCGGCTGGCATTCGTGTGGTCGGTGGCGAACACGGCGCCGCTGGTCAGGCGATAGATCAGGTAGGTATCCATCGTCCCAATCAGTGCCCGACCCTGTCGCAGCAGTTCCGCGATCGCCGGACGCTCCCGAACCAGCCACTGCAGTTTCGATGCGCTGAAGTAGCCGTCGATGCGCAGGCCGGTGCGGTTCCGTACCGTGGCGTCGCGCCCCTGCTGGCGCTGTGCCTCGCAAAGCGCCTCGCCGCGCCGACATTGCCAGACCATCGCGGGATGGAGCGGTCGGCCGGTATCGCGATCGAACACGACCACGGTTTCGCGCTGGTTGGTGATGCTGAGTCCGATCACCGTGTCGCGAACCGTGGGCTGCCGGCCCAGCAGTTCCGCGCAGGCCGCGAGCGTAGTGGTCCAGATCTCCTCGGCATCGTGTTCCACCCAGCCCGCCTGCGGGTAATGCTGGCGGTGCTCGCGACCGGCCTTGTCCAGGACATGGCCGGCCATGTCGAACAGTACCGCCTTGCTGGCCGACGTACTCTGGTCGATGGCCAGCAGGTGTTTCATTGACCGGAGCGGGTGGCGGCCGTGGCGACCAGGTCGGCGGCAGTCCGGGACAGGCCTTCCATGCTGATTCCGTAGTGCCGGAAGATATCGGCCTGGCTGCCCGTCACGGTGTATTCGTCGGGGATGCCGACGATCCGGAAGGGGGCCCGGGCGCCTGACTGCATCAGCAGGCCGGCACAGGCTTCGCCCAGTCCGCCATGGACCATGTGTTCTTCGACGGTGATCACCGCCCGGCAGTCTGCTGCCGCGCGGAGCACGGCTTCGTCGTCCAACGGGCGCACCGTGTGCAGGCTGAGCACTCGGCAGGACAGGCCTGCCGTGGCCTCGAGTTCCGCCGCGGCCAGCAGTGCATGGATCGCCGTTTCGCCGTTTGCGATGAAGGCCACGTCGCGTCCTTCGCGCAGCACGCGCGCGCGCCGCGGCTGGAAACCGCCGCCCAGGTCCGGCAGGTCGTACAGCGGCGCCTTGCCGAAGCGCAGGTACACCGGATGGGCCGCTTCGTGGGCAGCCAGCACCGCGCCGCGAGTCTCGGTGTTGTCAGCCGGCACCACGACATCGATGTTGTTGATCGCTCGCAGGGCGGCAAGATCATGCAGGGAGTGGTGCGTGGAGCCCAGCGCCCCGTAGCTGACACCCGCGCTGATGCCGACGAGCGTCACGGGATGGTCGGAGTAGGCGATGTCGGCCTTGATCTGCTCCAGCGACCGTGCGGTCAGGAAGCAGGCCGGTGACACGGCAAAGACCCGCTTGCCGGCAGCGCCCAGGCCGGCGGCAATGCCGACCAGGTTCTGCTCGGCGATCCCGACCTCGACGATCTGCTTCGGCAGGGCCTGTCCGAAAGGGACGAGTTTTCCGGATCCGCGCGAATCACTGGTCACCACCAGCACCTGGCTGTCCTGGCGGCCGAGCTCCAGTACGGTCTCGGCAAACACTTCGAGATTGGGGCGTCCGGTCCTGAGGCCCAGCGCTGCGGCCCTTTGCTGGGCAGCGGGGCTGTACATGGATGGTGCTGGCGCGCTCATGCCGCGGTCTCCTGCAGGCCGGCGAGGGCGGCATCGATCTCTTCGAGGGCCTTCGCGTACTGCGCATCGTCCGGCACGCCATGGTGCCACTTCGCGACATCTTCCATGAAGCTCACGCCGCGGCCCTTCGTGGTGTTGGCGATGACCACCGTGGGCAGGCCGGGCGTCGGCGGATCCAGGAAAGCGGCCGTCAGCGCCGCCAGGTCATGGCCATCGACATCACGAACCTGCCAGCCGAAGGCCCTGAATTTTTCATCCAGCGGTTCGTTGCTGCAGACGTCCCGCGTGCGGCCCGTGATCTGCAAGGTGTTGTGGTCGACGATCGCGACGAGGTTGTCGAGCTTGTAATGAGAGGCCGTCATGGCGGCCTCCCAGTTGGAGCCTTCGGTCAGTTCGCCGTCGCCCAGCAGCGTGAACACGCGGCTGCCGATATCATCCATCTTCGAGGCCAACGCCAGTCCCACGCAGAAGGACAGACCATGACCCAGCGCGCCCGTGTTCTGTTCGACACCGGGAACCTTGCGCGTCGGATGACCGACGAAGTGGGACTGGTACTGGCACAGGGTGTCCAGTTCGGCGACCGGAAAGAAGCCGCGCTCCGCCAGCACTACATAGAGTGCTTCGACGCAGTGTCCCTTGCTCTGGACATAGCGGTTGCGCCGGACGTCGCCCATCGAGGCCGGCGTCACGTCCAATACCCGGTTGTACAGCACGGCGAGGATGTCGAGGGCCGACAGTCCGCCGCCCGTGTGCCCTGCGCCCGCATGTTTGATGATGCGGAGCATCTCGCGACGGTACTCCCAGCACTGCCGCGCGAGTGACCGATCTTCGGCCCGGGTTGTCGCTGCCACGGCCATGTCAGTTGCCGAGCAGCACGCGATGGATGATGTCCTGTGCGGCCAGGCTGTCCTGCCGCGACTGCGCGGCGCGCAGTGCGCCCAGGTCGATGCGATCCAGCCGCGAGTCCAGAAGCTTCAGCATGGCAATGCTGCGCCGGGCTGCCTCGACCGGATCCTCGCGGAAGGGGAACTGGTCCAGCAGGATCGGACCGGACCAGCCGATGTTGCGCAGGGCAAGCAGGAACTCGGTCGTCTCGATGAGGTGGATCGAGCCCACCGTCATGTCGTCATCCCAGTCGCGCCAGTTGTCGTTGACCTCGACGCTGCGCAGGCGGCCACGTCGCGACACGAGCTGCAGTTCCTCGGCGGGCGTTTCCTTGGCCAGCAGAGAATGGCCAAGGTCCATCACGATGCCGACGTTGTCCACGCCCATGTCCTGGATCGCCAGCAGTGTGCGCGCCGCCGTGCTGAAGGTCATGTGGGTCCGCGGTTCCTTGAACTTGTATTCGATCGCGAAGTTCATCGACGGGTCGGAGCTTGCGACTTCGCGTACGCCCTTTACCGACAGGTCCCAGAGCTCGAGGTAGTCGGACTGGAACGGATAGTCGAACCCGTCCTGTCCCGGCCAGAACTTCACGTAGTCCGCGCCGAGCTCGCGGGCGATGCCGATCGCTTCCTTGCAGAGCGCGATGGCTTCGCGTCGGATGGCCGGATCGGGATTCGTGAAACAGCCGCGCTGGAAGCGACGCGAATAGATGGCAGGCGTCACGGCGATGGCACGAAGCCCGGCGGCAGCGAGGGCCGCCTTGACCTGTGCGACGGTCACGCCGGGTTCGAAGGGGTAGTTGATGTCGACGCAGGACAACGATCCGACCGAGCCGGCACGGGCAATCGCCTCGAGCGTACCCACGGGCGGGCCATAGGCATCGGTGGCGTAACGGTCCACGAACTGGCCGAACATCCAGAGTCCCGCGCCAAAGGTCAGTCGACCGCCATTTCCGCCCGAAGTTGCTGCCGACATGCGATCGCTCCCATTCCAAGCCGTTGAGTGCTGGAAGTCTACGTCAAGTGGATGGGAGCGTCATTCGACCCGGATCCTCTCCGCCGACGTAGATCGGGTCAGCGACGGCCTGCTGGTACTCCTGTTCGCTGAGGGCTTCCACGGACCGCAGTTTCGCCAGCAGCGCGGCAACCAGCAGGCGCAGGCCCGGGCCGGGCGCGCCGCTGGCGAACGAGCGCTGGTACAGGATCGGACCGGGGATGATCGACACCAGGAAGGCCATCTGTGCCGGCGTCAGGGCGCTCGGTTCGCAGTCGAAGTAGTGTCGGGCCGCGGGTCGAAGGCCGCGGATCTCCGACCCCCATTCGATGATGTTCAGGTAGATCTCGAGGATCCGCTCCTTGCCGAGCGCCGCTTCGAGCAGGAAGGTGATGGCCAGTTCCTGCAGCTTGCGGCCAACCTGTTTGTCACGTGAGAGGAACAGGTTCTTGGCCAGCTGCTGCGTGAGGGTCGAGGCGCCGCGCGCAGCGCCGCCCCGTGACCAGTTGGTGATCAGCGCCCCGGGGATCTCGCGCAGGTCGATGCCCCGATGGCCGTAGAAGGCCGAGTCCTCGGCCAGCAGCAGCGTTCGCAGGAAGAGCGGCGGGATGTCGCGCAGGCCGATGAAGTCGGGGGACGCGGGCGATACCTCGATGCTGCGGTTCTGGCCGGTGCCGGAGCCGGGCCTGAAGCTGAAGTCGCCGCGCAATCGCGTGATCGCCGGTGGCAGCTCGCGCGGTCGCGTGTACTCGATGTTCTGCGTGACGGAGAGAGAGGTCGGGTCCCCCAGCTTTCCTCGCACCTGCACGGCGATGGTCGCGGATCCGAGGTCGTGGCCCCTGCCGGGGGCCGGACTCAGGCTTTCGGGCACCTCGAGTCCCGAACTGCCCAGCAGCTGTGCGAAATCCAGACGCTGCATGCCGAGGGACAGGTCGATGGCCGGATCCGTATCCAGGTCGGTCAGGGCGAGCGAGCCGGAAAACACCGCACCGGCGAAGGTAGCGCGGATCGTCGGAAGGGCCAGTGTTGCCGGATCACGCTGCCAGCGGCCCTCCAGCTGCAGCGTCAGGTCGGTGGGATCACCCAGTGGCGGATCCTCGCCGGAACCGGCTGACAGCGCGCCCAGCCTGATGCCGCGGGCGCCGACATCTGCGTGGAAGCGCATTTCTTCTGCGCTGGCGTGAAGTTCAGCGGCCCCCTGTGCCTTGCCACCCGTGAACAGCGGCTGGTCGTCGCGACGCAGATCCAGCAGGCCGCTCAGTTCGAGTCCTTGTGCCTCCAGTTTCCAGCTGCTGTCGGCCCGGCCCTGCCGCCGGCGCAGCGTCAGCCCGGACTGGGGCGCCAGCAGGGCAAGCTGGAGTTCGTTGCCGAGGAAGCCGGACACTTTCCATGTGGTACCTGCGGATGACGCCGAGATGCCGGAGGGACCGCTGAACGCCGCGGCACGGACCGCCATGCGCCACTGGCCGAACCACGTGGCCGCGACCGAATCGGCTTTCAGCCGCAGACCGTGGCCGGCGTCGAGATCCAGTTGCTCCAGCCTCAGCAGTGGCCAGAGTCCCAGGTGGACCGTGCCGACCTTCGCCGTCACGCCGTGGCGGCGGGCTGCCGCTTCGATCCGCTCGCGGGCCGCTTCCTCAAGTCCCGGCTTGATCCACAGCGCGACGAGGCCCGCGAGCAGCACCGCGGCGGCCACGCCGATCCAACGCCAGTCCCGCTGCATCAGGAATCGTTTCATCAGGGAGAGGTTGCCCTGTCAGGTGGCCGTTTCCGGACACATCATGGCGCCTGGGTCGGGCAGCCCGTAGCACTTTCCTCCAGGGCTGCCAGCTCCGCTGCGGTTTCATCGAGCGTACTGGCCAGGGCGGGCGGCGCGCTGCGTCGTGCGCGACCGATCTGCATCAAGGCTGCCGACACGCATCCGCGCCGGCCCAGCAAGACGGCCAGGTTGTTGCGGGCGGCCGCATGGTCGGGTGAAAGTGCGATGACGCGTTCATACAGCGCTTCGGCTTCGCGCGGCTGTCCCAGCCGCAGTCCGGCCAGCGCAAACCACGCGTTAGGGGCATCGGGCCAGCGTCGTGTGGCCGCGTCGTAAGCCCGTTCTGCCGCCCTGGCCTGGCCCGCGTTCTCCAGACCCGACGCGGCGCGCAGGTAAGTATCGGCAGTGGCCTCGGCCGGGATGTCGCCGGGTTCGTGCACCGTAAGCCCCCAGTTGGCGCCACGCGCCCAGGTCGCGATGAAACGGCGCGCCGGCAGACGCTGCAGCTCGGTGACTCCGGATCGAAGCAGGAAGGCCCGCTGGCCGGGCTCGTAACCGATGACGACGGCGTAATGCCAAAGAGGGCTGCGCGCGGATCCGAAGTTCTGCAGCACCAATACCGGCCGGTGCGCATCCAGTTGCGTGACCAGCGCGTCGAGCCGGGGCTCGATCACCCAGGGGAGCCGGGCATGCCGGCGTGTGGCGGCTACGAGCTCGGCCTGCAGGCTGCCCTGACGACCGGGTATGTAAACCGTTGGGGCCAGCATTTCGGGCGTGACCGATACGCCGCTGGCCGACAGGAGCGTGGCGAGGGCCGCCGGGCCGCAGTGGTATTCCTGCTGCGGGAAAAAAGGAACCTGCTGGAGTTCAACGCCGCCGGAGGCGGTGCGCAGCGTCGCGCTGCAGGCAGCCAGGCACAGCAGCGCAATGCACAGGCCTGCCGCGAAGGGCAGGCTGGGGCGGCTTGTCTTCAGCGGTGGCGGAAGACGTGGGTGACGCCGGTGTAGTCCAGGATGATCAGGACGACGAACACCGCGCCGATCAGGGCGAGGATGCCGCCCGCCGGTGCCGAATCAATATCCGCGGCCAGCCGGGACAGTTCGGAGTCACTGAGCGCGGCCACCCTCTCGCTGGACGCGACCGGATCCACGCCCCAGGCTTCGAGGCGGTCGCGCACGTCCTGACGTGCCAGCGTGGCCTGCACACGGGCCAGCGCGGCATCGCGATCCAGGTTGGCCGGTGCGTCGAGCACGGTGGCATTGCCGACCAGGCCAGCCTGCGCCGGGGTGCCAACGGCTAGGAAGGCAGCAAGGGTGATACCCAGAACCAGGCGGATGAGGGAGGTTTTCATGGCAACTCCTGTCTTGCCGGAAGCGTTGACATAAGTCTTGCCGAAACGCGGGCGAAACGGCAACGGGTCGCCATATGCAGACAGACCCGGTGCGGCGGGGTTCAACGACAGGCGAGGTGGCCGTTCTTCAGGTCACAGTCGTCCGGCGGTCCGTTCTGTTTCCAGTAGTCCATGAGGCCCATCCGGGTGGCGAAGGCCTGGAAGCGCGGATCGCGCCGGAACGGCCGCATCTCGGGCAGCCACAGCACGCCCCAGGCACTGCCCACGGTCCCGCTTCGGGCGAATTCATCCAGCGACTGGCTCGCCAGGTCGAAGGCCCGGTCGAGCGCATCGAGCTGCACGAACGACGCAATCAGAGCATTGGTCCTTGGCAGTAATCGGGAACGATGCGTTTCGAAATAAGGGTTTCCGGCGTGTGCTACCGTGATCCTGACTCTAAACCGCATGATCACAGGGGGCGCCATGCCCGGTCGAATCCCGCGTTCTGCACTTGCCGGGTCGTTCCTGCTCGTTCTCGGTGCCTGCGGCGGAAAGACCGGGCCGGCGGCTCCGACTGCTGCCGCGATAGACCGGGATGCGGGCAGCTGGACGATGTATGGCCGCAGCCTCGAAGACCAGCGCTTCAGTCCGGTGGACCAGGTCAACGAGCAGACGGTCGGCAAACTCGGTCTCGTCTGGAGTCGCGAACTGGGCACGACGCGGGGACTCGAAGGCACGCCGCTGGTGAAGGACGGCGTGCTGTATGTCACCGGATCCTGGAGCGTCGTTCACGCCTTTGATGCGGTGACCGGCGAGCTGCGCTGGACCTACGACCCGAAGGCGAGCCGCGACAAGGTCTATTTCGTCTGCTGCGACGTGGTCAACCGCGGTGTCGCGCTGGATAACGGTCGGCTCTACGTGGGCACGATCGATGGCCGGCTCGTGGCGCTGGATGCAAAAACGGGCAAGCCGGTCTGGGATGTCCTGACCGTGGATGGCTCGATGCCCTTCGCCATCACCGGTGCGCCCCGCGTCGCCAAGGGCCTGGTCGTCATCGGCAATGCGGGCGCGGAGAACGGCGTGCGCGGCTATGTGTCGGCCTACGAAGCGGACACTGGCAAGCTCAAGTGGCGCAGCTATACGGTGCCGGGTGATCCCTCGAAGGGTTTCGAGTCCGCGGCGATGGAACGTGCGGCGAAGACCTGGACCGGCAAGTGGTGGGAGGTAGGCGGCGGCGGTACGGCCTGGGAGACGGCGGCGTATGACCCTGTGCTGGACCTCTTCTATTTCGGCACCGGCAATCCCACGGCCTGGTACCGCAGCCTGCGTGGCAAAGGCGATGCGCTCTATACGGCGTCGATCGTGGCCGTCAAGGCGGACACCGGTGAGATCGTCTGGCACTTCCAGACCACGCCCGGCGACAACTGGGATTTCGACGCGACGCAGCCCCTCGTGCAGGCGGAGCTGAACATCGAGGGTCGCCCGCGCAAGGTCATCATGCAGGCGAACAAGAACGGCTTCTTCTATGTGCTCGATCGCCAGACCGGCGAATTCATTTCGGGCACGGCCTATGTCGATGGCATCACCTGGGCATCGGGACTCGATCCCAGGACCGGTCGGCCGATGGAATCCGCCACGGCGGAACGTGGCCTCGAGGCTGTCCTCGTTTCGCCGGGTCCGGATGGGGCCCACAACTGGCAGCCCATGGCGTTCAGTCCGGTCACCGGGTTGATGTACGTGCCGGCGAAGACCCGAACCCGGTTCGTCCATGCGCCGGACCGTAACTGGAAGTACAACCCGGACGACGGAAACATCGGGCTTGATCCCGGCTATGACGGTCCACTGCGGAAGAAGGCGGGGGCGCTGCCGCCTGCAAACGGCGTGCTGGTCGCCTGGGACCCGGTCCGGAAGAAGGCCGCCTGGCGGGCGCCCCTGCCTGTGACCGAAGGGGGCGGTGTGCTCGCGACCGGCGGGAACCTCGTGTTCCAGGGGCGGGCGGACGGCATCCTGGCCGCTTACCGTGCCACCGACGGAGCGCAGCTTTGGGCCTTTGATGCCGGTACCGGCATCATGGCGCCGCCCGTCAGCTACACGGTGGGCGGTGTGCAGTACGTGGCGGTGCTGGCCGGGTGGGGTGGCACTGCGGGACTGTTCAATGTGCCGGGCAATGGCCCGGTGAAGCCGGGATACGGTCGGATCCTCACGTTCAGCCTGGGTGGCACGGCTGTCCTCGAGGCGCCCCGCTATGGCCACGCCGGTCCGCCGCCGGAGCCCGCGACAGTGGTCGATACTTCGCCGCAGGTCGTGCGCGAAGGCGCAACGCTTTACGACGGGTTCTGCGCGGGGTGCCATGGCGTCGCCGCCGTGGCAGGTCCGCTGCCGGACCTGCGCTATGCGAGCAAGGAAACGCTGGAGGGCATCGAGGGCATCGTGCTTGGCGGCTCGCGGGCTGCGCTGGGGATGCCGTCGTTCGCGAAGCTGCTCGATGCTGAAAGGGTGCACGCGATCCGGGCCTACATCGTGTCCCGCGCCCGCGAATCGGCGCGTGCCGCAGCCGCAGCACCGCCATCGAAAACCAGCGCCAAGTGACAAATCAACGGCTGCCAAATGGGGAACCTCTGACGCGACAGGGACTCCTATACTCGTGGGTTCTTGAGAGAGGTCGAGGGCGGCATGGGTTCGACGCGAATGCTGGCTGTGGTGGCGGGCCTGTGCGCGATCGCGGGCACGGCGGGACAGGCGCGGGCCGACGCCCATGCCTCGACCTGGCAGACGGTCGAGAACTTCTGCTTCAAATGCCATAACACGACCGACTGGGCCGGCAGCATCGCGTTCGACACGCTGTCGGCCGATGCCGTGCCGCAGGATTCGAAGGTCTGGGAAGCGACGATAAAGAAACTGCGCAGCGGCCTGATGCCGCCGCCGACCGAGAAGCAGCAGCCGGACCGTGCCGCCGTGCAGAGCATGGTGAACTGGCTTGAAACCACGCTCGACAAGGCACAGGAAGCGAAGCCCTATGTCGGATACGTGCCGCTGCGGCGCCTCAACCGTCGCGAGTACGCCAACGCGGTGAAGGACCTGCTCGGGCTGGAGATCGATGCCGCCACCTGGCTGCCGCAGGATCCGCTCAAGGACGATTTCGATACCAACGCCGAGTCGCTGCAGATGAATGCGACGTACATGGACCAGGCGGTCACGGCGTCGCGGTCGCTGGCCTTGATGGCCGTGGGTGACCCGAAGTCCGTACCGCTGGAAACGACGTACGGCCTGGTGCCGAACATGATCCTGTCGCTGGCGGCCCAGCCGGCCGCTGGATCCGGCAACCAGCGTCGCTACCGCGATGGCATGCCTTTCGGAACGCGCGGCGGGATGAGCGCACTGCATAACTTCCCTGCAGACGGCGAGTACGTGCTCACCATCGGCGACATGGCTTTGGCCCGCACCGTGCCGAACATGGAGTTCGAGAGCACGGTCATCGCGCTGCTCGATGGAAAGGAGTTCTGGCGCACGACGCTCGGTGGCGAGGAAGACCACGCGGCGATCGACCAGCGGCTGGACGATGCCGTGGCGCAGATCAATGGGCGCCTGAAGGACATCCGTTTCCACGCCACCGCTGGCCAGCACACGCTCGCAGTGACGTTCCTGCGGCGCAGTTACGCCGAGAACGACTCCCGCACGCTCCAGTACCAGCCGGGCGATGACCGGCGGCCGGCGAACGCGCTGGAGGGCGGCCAGCACCGCGTGCCGGCGGTGCATGCCTTCCAGGTGAAGGGTCCGCTGAAGATCACCGGGATGAGTGATTCGGCGAGCCGGCAGAAGATCTTCAGCTGTCGCCCGAAGGCGGCCGCCGAAGAACGTGCCTGTGCCGAGCAGATCATCGGACGGCTTGCCCACCAGGCCTTCCGTCGGCCCGTGTCGGACGAGGATCTTGCGCCGCTGATGCGCTTCTACGACAGGGGCCGGACAAGCGACGGTTTCGAGGGCGGCGTGCGCGAGGCGATCGCGGCCATCCTCGTCAGCCCGCATTTCCTCTATCGCGCCGAAGGGCCTGTCGACCGGGGTAGCCGCGCGCTGTCGGATCTGGAGCTGGCGTCGCGGCTGTCGTTCTTCCTGTGGAGCAGCCTGCCCGACGAGCAGCTGCTGTCGCTGGCCGAGAAGGGGCAGCTTTCGCAGCCGGACGTGCTGCAGGCACAGGTGCACAGGATGATCGCCGATCCGCGTGGCGTCTCGCTGACACGCGATTTCGCATTCCAGTGGCTCAACGTCGTGAAGATGGACAGCATCGTGCCCTCGGCCGCGCTGTTCCAGCACGCCAGTGGCGTGTATGACCCGCGTCCTGCGCTGAAGAAGGAGCTGGAGCTGTTCATGGACAGCATCCTGCGATCGGACCGGCCGGTGACGGACCTGCTGACGGCCGATCACACTTTCATCAACGAACAGGTCGCGCTGATCTACGGCTACACCGACATCCGGGGCAATGGCTTCCACAAGGTCCGGTTGACCGATCCCAACCGTTACGGCCTGCTGGGGAAAGGTGCCGTGCTGATGGTGACGGCAAATCCGAACCGAACGGCCCCGGTGCTGCGCGGTGCCTGGATCATGGAGCGCATCCTGGGTACGCCGCCGGCGGTTCCGCCCCCGAACGTGCCGGACCTGGGCGAGGCGGTGAAGGGCAAGCCGGCAACGGTGCGCGAGCAGACCGAGATCCATCGGCGCAACCCGGCCTGTGCAAGCTGCCATGCGGTGATGGATCCGCTCGGCTTCGCACTTGAAAATTTCGATACGGTCGGCGCATACCGCAGGATAGATCCGCAGTCGCGGCAGCCCATCGATGCGTCGGCGACGATGCCTGACGGAAAGGCCCTGGCCGGGCCTGCGGACCTGCACAAGGCGCTTGCGTCGCGTGGCGACCAGTTCGCAGGGATCATCACCGAGAAGCTCATGACCTACGCCGTGGGCCGCCACGTCGACCACAACGACATGCCGACCGTGCGGGCCATCGTGCGCAAGGCCGGCACTGGAGGCCTGAGTTTCGAGTCGCTGGTGATGGGCGTGGTCGGCAGCGATGCGTTCCGCCGCCGGGCGCCGGCGACGGCGCTGCCCGGGCAGGCCACGGCGCAGATCGCGTCAACCGTTAAGTAGTGCATCCGGAGGCACCGAAGCACATGTTCCTCACGAAGAAGCACCTCCCGCGCCGCACGCTGCTCAAGGGCGCCGGCGCCGCCATCGCGCTGCCGCTGCTGGATGCCATGATCCCGGCCGGCACAGCGCTGGCCGGCACCGAGGCAGCCGTTAAGCCGCGCATCGGTTTCGTGTACATCCCGCATGGTGCGGTCGAGAAATTCTGGGTTCCCAAGGGCGCCGGAAAGGGCTTCGAGTTCTCGCCCATCCTGAAGCCGATGGAGTTGGTGCGGGATTACGTCACGCTGTTCACCAACATCCGCAACCGCTCCGGCGAACGCCAGAATCCCCCGCACGGCATCACCGAGCAGACCTGGCTGACGGTGCAGGATCCCCAGCTAAACACCTGGGGCCCGGAGGCTGGCGTTTCGGTGGATCAGTTGATCGCCAAGGCCATCGGCAAGGATACGCCGCTGACCTCGCTGGAACTCTGCGCGGAACCCGGTGGCGCGACGTCCTTCACGGCGCTCAACCGCAGCCTTCCCCTGGAGGGAAACCCCCGAAAGGTCTTCAACACGATGTTCGGTCCCGGCGATTCCAACGCCGACCGCGTCGCGCGGCTGAAAGCCACGGACAGCCTGCTCGATTACGTGCTCGAGGCCAGCAACAGCCTGAACCGCCGGCTCGGCGCGGCGGACCGTGCGCTCGTCAATGATTACCTGGATTCGGTCCGCGAAGTCGAAGGCCGCGTTTCCAAGCTGATGGCCAAGGCCGACAGCCTCGGTGCCCTGCCGGATGCGCCGCGCGGGACCCCGGACGACTTCACCGAACTGGTGGACGTGCAGTTCGAGATGGTTGCTCTGGCTTACCAGACCGGCCAGACGCGTGTCGCATCCATGCGAATGATCAAGGAAGCGTCGATGCGTACATTTCCATCGATCAACGTGGACGAGGCCTACCACCCGCTGTCTCACCATGGCGAAGACCCGGACAAGCAGGAGAAGCTGCGCCGCGTACAGACCTGGCAGATGGAGCGTTTCGCGAAGTTCGCGAAGAAACTCCAGTCCATCAAGGAAGGCGACAAGAATCTTCTGGACACCGTCATGATCCTGTACGGGTCGAACCTCGGTAACTCGGACCTGCACAACTGCAGCCAGTTGCCGTGCCTCGTGCTTGGAAAGGGCGGCGGTTT
>JBEEKA010000143.1:0-3942 GCA_041168985.1 Pseudomonadota bacterium
CAGATGGACGTGCCGAGCTACTTTGGTGAAGTCGGGCTGTAAGTTTCAAAGGCCCTCATGCGTTATTCCCCAGTAATCAGCGGTCCGAATAGAGCCGGCGGGGCGCAGTTGCAGCTACGCATTGAGTTGCTGCACGTGAAGCCCATGGTGTGGCGTCGGGTCCTGGTGCCCGAGTCGATCACGTTGGTGAAACTGCACGTCGTGCTGCAGAGGGCCATGGGCTGGCAGAACAGCCATCTGCATGAATACGAGATTGCCAATCGCCGCTATGGCGTCCCTGATGACTCATGGCCGGAAGATGATCCGCCGGTCGATGAGCGTCGGGTGCGGCTGAAACCACTGATCGAGGGCGCGCTGGCTCAGTTCAGCTATACCTACGATTTCGGTGATCAATGGGAACACCGGATCCACGTGGAGGCTTTGGTCCCGGCCAAATCTGGTGAGCCGCTGATCCGGTGTACCGCAGGCGAAAGTGCGTGTCCGCCGGAGAACGTCGGGGGTCACCCGGGCTATGCGGAGTTCTTGCAGGCCATCGCAGATCCAAGCCACGAGGATCGGGCGGCCATGCTGAATTGGATCGGTGGCGCATTTGATCCGACGGCATTTGATTTGGCGGCCATCAATGAGCGACTCGCTGCGATAAAGCCCTGATAGGCCGCCGGACGAAGATTCCACTTCGGACAAACGGTTTCCCTGTAAACGCCACGCCGGTTCCCTGTTTTGGGTGGGGCTGAATTCGGCTCGGCGCCGATTCGATGCAGGAGAACAGCCCCGATCAGTTCGCTGCGGACCTCAAAGACATCTTCTGGGTCGTGATCTTCCCTGATAAATTCCCTATTTTCGGGAAAAACGCTGGAAAGCAGGGTGGCTGGTGACCTTCATCCACCGCCAATTTCCCCGCGCGGACCGGGTCTCGCGACCGGAGTCCTCGTGATCGCAGGGAAACCCCAGCGGCTTCGACCACCGCTGACGAACAAGGCGCCTTGACGGCGCCTTTTCTTTTGCCGACGGAAAACCGAGTCAGCCAGCGATCGCCTCGATGGCGATGTCGATGCGCACCTCGTCGCTGACATAGGGCGCATACTTGCCCGCGTTGAATTCCGAACGCTTGATCGTCGCGTGGGCGTTGGCGCCCAGGGCCGGTTTCTTGAGCATCGGGTGGGCCGTGGCCTGGAACGACGTCAGCGTCAGCGTCACCGGCTTGCTCACGCCCTTGATCGTCAGGACGCCTTCCACCGCCGTCGGCGTCTTGCCGTCGAACACGACCTTGGTCGACTTGAATGTGGCCGTGGGGAATTTCTCGGTATCGAGGAAGTCCTCGCCCTGGATATGGCCGTTGAAGTCGCTGAAGCCGGTGTTGACGGACTTCATGTCGATGACGATGTCGACGCTGCCGCTGCGGGCCTCGGCATCGAAGACGACGGTGCCGCGCGCCTTGTCGAAGCTGCTGAGCTGCGTCGAGAAGCCGAAGTGCGAATAGGAGAACCGCGGATGGGTGTGGCTTTCATCGACCTGGTAGGTCACCGGGGCGGCGAAGGCGCTGCCCGCCATCGAGGCGAGCAGTACGGCGGAGACGATGAGTGGCTTGAAGGTCTTCATGGGGATGTCCTCGTGGGAATTACTTGAGCTGGAGTTTGAAAGTCACGGTGATGTCGTTGGCCACGACATCGAACTTGGCCCAGGGGCCTTCGCCGATGCCGTAATCGCCGCGCCGGATCACGACGCTGCCTGAGAGAAGTCCCTGTGGGTCGAGCTTGAGCGGCACCTGCACGTCGCGGCTCGTGCCCTTGATCTGCAGCTGGCCCGTTGCCTCGTACTGGTTGGGTGCCGTCGGGCGGATTCGTGCCAGCACGAAGCTGGCGCGCGGATGCGCCGCCACGTTGAACCAGCTCTTCGTGACCAGTTCACCATCGGCTTCGGCCGATCCGGTGTCGACGCTGGCCATGTCGATGTCGATCCGGCCGCTGGCCTTGTCGACATGGGCCGTGTCCAGGTCCAGTTGCGCGCTGAACTTCCTGAACTGCCCGTCCAGCCCGACGCCCATCTGCCGGTAGGCGAACGCGACGTGGCTCTTGCCGGCATCCACGGATCTCCAGCTGGCGGCCTGCAGGGGGGCTGTGGCGAGCCCGAGGGCCAGCGCGGTGATCAGGGTCTTCATGGCTTCTCCGTTTGGATCGGGGGTTTCAACGCATGCGGTCCAGGCTGCCGTCCCGTGCGACGTACTGGTGCCAGAGCGCGGCGGCCACATGGCCGGCAAGCGTTGCCAACAGGGCGAAATTCAGGGCCGCGTGAAGGGACTGCAGCACGTCGCCCAGTTCGCGGTCGCGCTGCACGAGGTCGGGAAGGGGGAGGAGGCCGAACCAGACCGTCTGGAAGCCCTTGGCCGAACTCATCAGCCAGCCACTCAGGGGGATGGCGAACATCAGCAGGTAAAGCGCCGCGTGGCCGGCGTGCGCGAGCCACTGTATCGGCTTCGGCATGGTGGCGGGAAACGGCGGTGGCCGGTGCGTGACGCGCCAGGCCAGCCGGATCCAAGCCAGCACGAAGATGCTGACGCCGGCCCACTTGTGCCACGCGTACAACTGCAGCTTCCGGGGCGAGAAGGGCAGGTCGTGCATCGTGAATCCCAATGCCAGCAGGCCGAGGATGGCGAGGGCCATCAGCCAGTGGAGACTGCGGGCGACGGAGGTGTATTTCATGGGTCGGAACTCTAGGTCGTCCGTCGGGTGCGAAAAATCACCTGAACGGAGAATGAGTGTTGCAAAATAAGCAACAATGGACCGACTGGACGCCATGCAGACTTTCGTGAGGGTCGCCGAAGCCGGCAGCTTCATCGCCGTCGCGAACCAGTTGCAGGTCGCCCGTTCTGTCGTCACCCGTCAGGTCGCGGCGCTGGAAAAACACCTCGGCACGACCCTGATCACGCGCAGCACGCGCAGGCTCACGCTGACCGCGGCAGGGGCGGATTACCTCGAGAAGTGCCGGGCGATCCTGAACATGGTGGATGCCGCGGAATCGGGACTGTCGGACGGGACCGAGGGCGCGCGCGGCCGCATCCGGATCGGGTTGCCGCTGAACTTCGGATTGCAGGAACTGCTGCATCCCCTGCTCGACTTCATGGTCGAGCAGCCTGGAATCGAACTCATCCTTTACCTTTCGGACCATCGGGCGAACCTGATCGAGGAGGGGCTCGACCTTTCCATCCGCATCACGTCGCAGCTGAAGTCCGGTGACATCGTCCGCAGGCTTGGCGAGTGCCGGCTCGTGACGCTAGCGTCGCCGGACTACCTCGCGCGCCATGGGGAGCCAAAACGCCCGGACGCATTGCTGGCCCATGAGTGCCTGGTCTATGCGAACGACACGTCGGTGGCGACCTGGCATTACCGCGAAGGCGGCAAGTCCAGGCCGGTGCTGGTTCGCGGACGCCTCGTGGCCAACAACGGTGAGGCCTTGCTGGAGGCTGCCGCGCGCGGCATGGGCATTACCCGCCAGCCGGACTTCCTGGCCGCGGCCAGCCTGGAGTCCGGACGCCTTCGAACGGTCCTGTCCCGTTTCGAAGACGAACCCCTGGGCATCTATGCGGTGCTGCCGGGCAATCGCTACATCCCGCGGCGGGTGAGCCTGCTGATCACGCGGCTTGCCGCCAGGCTTTCCGGCGGAGCCGGCGCATCAGTGCCCGCGCGCTGATCGCACTGTCGTTCCGAAGGTGCCTTTTCTTTTCAGACCGGGCTGTTCGATGATGGACGCCAGATGATCCCCTTCGGGTTTCGGGAGTAGAACCATGATCACGGCCGTTATCGCAGGCTACGCGCGATCACCCTTCCAGCTGGCCAACAAGGGGGCACTGGCCCGGGTCCGGCCCGATGATCTCGCGGCGATCGTCGTCCGCGCGCTGCTCGAACGGACGGGACTTGATCCCGCCAAGGTCGAGGACCTGGTCGT
>JBEEKA010000144.1:0-9743 GCA_041168985.1 Pseudomonadota bacterium
CGTCGACTGTTACCGCGCCGGCGGAAACATGTGTTACGCGGACACTCCGGAAGGCCAGAACCGCGAGCATGCGATCTTCGGCGCCAGTCGCTGCGTGGCCGTACAGCCGTCCGATACGGCCAATGCCGTCGTCGCGCTCGACGGCAGCATGGTCCTGCGCAGCGCGCAGGGCGAACGCGTCGTGCCCGCCGCGCAGTTCTTCGTGGGGCCGGCGGTGGATATCCGTCGCATGACGGTCCTTCAGCCGGGCGAGATCCTCGTCGCCGTGCGCATTCCGGCCAAGTGGGCCGGTGCCACGTTCTACTTCGAGAAGGTCGCGGACCGTAATGTCTGGGACTTCGCGCTCGTGAGCATCGCCGCCGCGCTGAAGCTCGACGGCGGCAAGATCACGGATGCGAGCCTGGTCTGCGGCGCCGTGGGCGCCGTGCCCTGGCGGCTCACCGCCGTGCAGGCGGCGATCCGCGGCAGCGCGAAGGACGAGGCCACGGCCGAGCGGGCCGGCAAGCTCGCCGCCGATGGCGCGAAGCCGCTGAACTTCAACCACTACAAGATCCCGCTGATGGAAAACCTCGTCCGTCGCGCGATCCGGGATGCATGACGCCATGGAACTGCTGCGATATGGACATGACGCCTGGGGCGCGACTGTCGTGAACGGCGTGAACTGGGACCTTCTCGGCGTGGCGGTGGGTGCCGGCCTCGCGGTCGTGGTCGTCCATGCGCTGCGCCGGCTGCTGGGACGCCGGAACGGAGGCTGATACATGTCCAACCAGAGCGATGACAGCCTGTTGCGCCATGCCGGCGCGGATCGCTTCTTCCACTGGGCGACGGCGGCCACGATGCTCATCCTGCTCGGCACGAGCCTGCTGCCTGTCGTGGGCATCCGCTTCGCATGGCTGGTGCCGCACTGGGTGGCGGGCCTCGTGCTGACGGTGCTGGTTTTCTTCCATGTGTTTCGCGCCGTCCGGGTGCTGAACCTGAAATCGATCCGCCTGCAGGGCGCGGATTTCGCCGAACTGAAGGGTCCCAAGGCACCGAAGCCGGGCAAGTACTCGCTGGCCCAGAAGGGCATGCACCAGGCCTGGATGCTGGTGGTGCTGGTCGCGATCGCGACGGGACTCTTCCTGATGGTGAAGGCCGGCGTGCCATTCCTGGAGCGCGATCCCTACCTGTTCCGCTTGCGCACCTGGGGCAGGCTGACCCTGCTGCACGACCTGGCGGCCCTGGCTGCCGTGTTCCTCGTGATCGTTCACGTCTACTTCGGGCTGTTGCCGGAAAAGCGCCACTATCTCGTGGCGATGCTCCGCGGCCGCGTGTCGCGCGCCGCACTGTCGAAGGACCATGACCTTTCTAAGGTGGAACGCGGTGAGTGAGTCGGACCTGGCGACGCGCATCGATACCTTTGAACGCGGATATGAATACCTGCTCGCCTATGCGGCGCAAGGCAGGCAGGACGATGCAGGTACCGAAGCGCGTGCCATCCTGACGGCCATGCATGCTGCGCTGGATGGCCTGCCGGCTGCCGCGCGTTCGTCGCTCCCTGGCGTGGATTCGGACATCGGTGCCTGGCTCGATGCGCTGGACCGGGACGCGCGGGTCGCCCGCGGCGCCCTGGCGCTGGTGCTGTCGAAGCCGCGCATTGCGTCGCTGCTGGTCGACAACCTCAATGCGTCGGTGCACCTGCGTGCCCTGCTGACCGACCTGTTCCTGCTGGACCAGTCGTCAAAGGCCTGAAGCGGCGTTCCCGAAACCCCAGCGGATCGGGTCCACGCAGTAGAAGCGGCGCAGTTCGTTGTAGAGCGCCGGGTGGAGCATCGCCAGATCCTGCGGCCGCTCGTAGAACAGTTCGGTGGAGCAGGCGAAGAACTCCGCCGGATCGGTTGCAGCGTAAGGATCGAGCAGCGTCGGTTCGCCGCGCGCGAGGGCTTCATGCAGGCGTGAGTATTCGCCGCCCAGGACTTCCGACCATTTCGCGTAGTCTTCGCGTTTCGTCAGCAGCGGCGCACCGTTGGCCGGTCCGAATTCCTGGTCGATCTGGTGCGCGAACTCGTGCAGCACCACGTTGTGTCCATCGCCAAGGCACGCGGCGCCCTCGCGGGCGGCCTGCCAGGACAGCACGACCTGGCCGCGGCTCCAGGACTCGCCGGACAGCACCTGCGCCGCATGGTGTTGCAGGCCCATCGCGTCCTGCCGCAGGCGTTCGACGACGAATGCGTCGGGATAGACGAGCACCTGCTTAAGTTCGGGGTAGTAGTCCGCGCCGCGCCGGTTGAGCAGCAGCAGGCAGGCCTGCGCGGCGATGGTCACCCGCACGCGATCATCCACGACGAGACCGCCGCAGCCGACGAAACGCTTTTCGTCGAGGAAAACCTGCACGTGGGCCTTCAGTTGGCGCAGCAAGTCCGCCGGCAGGCGGCGCAGGCCCGGGACCTCCTCGGCCAGGATGCGCTCCCAGGCGGGCGGGAACGCCTGCTTCCACAGCCGGCGCCGACGCCGACGCTGCAGGACCGGCGACAATCCGATCCACAGGGCCACGAGTGCGATGAGCGACAGGGCGATCGACAGCGGCAGGCCGGCGTAGTGGAGGACAAGTGACATTAAAAAACTGGATGGGTGCCCGGGGGATGCTTTTCAATAGCAAACCATGAAAACCACCTATACCGAAACCGAGGACGCCGTCGTCCTGTCTCCGGAAGGCCGGGCTGCCGATGCCGCGGTGATCTGGCTGCATGGACTGGGCGCCGATGGCCACGACTTCGTACCCCTCGTGCCCGAACTGGGGTTGCCGCCGTCAGCGGCCATCCGCTTCGTATTCCCGCACGCGCAGGTCCGTCCCGTGACGATCAACAACGGGTATTCAATGCGTGCGTGGTACGACATCACGGCGCTCAATGCAGCCGGGCGCGACGACGAGACGGGCATCCGCGAATCCTCGCAGCGCATCCTGGCCTACATCGCGCGCGAACGTGTCGCGGGCGTCCCGTCGAACCGCATCGTGCTCGCCGGCTTTTCACAAGGCGGCGCGATGGCGTTGTACACCGGGCTGCGCCACGACGAACCGCTGGGTGGCATCCTCGCGCTGTCGACCTACCTGCCGCTGAAAGCGAAGTTGCCGGCGGAAGCCCATGCGGCGAACCGTCAGGTGCCGATCCTGATGTGCCACGGCACGCGTGACCCGGTGGTCACGCATGCGCTGGGCGCGGCATCACGCGACGCACTGGTCGCACAGGGATACGCCGTCGACTGGCGGGAATACCCGATGGAGCACTCCCTCTGTCCGCCCGAGATCGCCGACCTCACGGCCTGGCTGAAGGCGCGGCTCCCCTGAGTGCGGCACGCAGCCACGCTGTCGCTGCGTCGTCGATGACGAGGTGCTCGGGGTCGCGGGCCGGATCGCCGGTGATCACGACGCCGTAGTCGCGGCGAGCGCCTTCGATGCTGATATAGCCATCGCGCACGTCGCGTTTCACGCGTTCCGCCTCGCGATCGAGAGGGTCGCCCCAGCCGCCGCCACCGTTGGTGAGGTAACGCCAGGTGGCGCCCGGTGCCGTGCGCCATTCGCGTTGCTGGCCGAACCAGTGGTATTCGCCGTCGAGGCTCGGAAGGCCCGTCACCCGGTCAAGCTTGCCTGCCACGCGGATCGCCGTGCGGAAACTGCCGGCGGTGGTGTCACGCTGGGCGATGTCCCTGTCGTCCGGCGCCTGCCAGAGCCAGACGCCGCCGAGCGTGCCGTCGCCGCCGCCGCGCACGCCCTTGCCGGTCGGCTGCTTGTAGCGCAGCACGATGGGGTTGTGGGCCGCGGGCGCGAGGAAGACGGAATCCTTCAGCACGGCCGCACCGCCGCGGTTGTAGCCGGGGCCGGCAGAGTCCGCGACATATTCACGACGCAGGATCACGACGGGCGCGTCCGCTTCGATGACCTCGATCGCCGTGTCGATGCTGTTGGCCTGGTAGAAGATGCTGAAGCTGTCCGCATCCCCGGCCTTGGTCGCGCCCCAGGGCCCGCGTTCGCCGCCGGCGACGCCGACGGCGAGCCACAGTGAACCGTCCGGGTTCAGGCCATGCGCGGTGTGCACGTTCGGCGAGCCCGTATCGCCGGCCACGGCGTCCTCGCCAACGGCCGAAGCCATCGCCTGCAGGATCGCGAGCATCATCGCGTTGGTCGATTCGCCATAGGCGAAGACCACGCCTTCCGGCGGCAGCGCGGAGCAGATCGCGCCATCCGGGATCACGATGTCCACGTTGCGGTACATGCCCGAGGTGAAGCGCCCGTCCGGATCGAAGAGGAACTTCAGCGCGACGCCCACGGTGGCCTTCACGTCGAGGAAGGTGCCGTTGATCGAGGTGCGCGCCTGGCGCGAGGTGCCGGAAAGGTCGATCTCGATGTGTTCGCCGCGCTTGGTGATCGTGCAGCGGATCGGGAACTCCTCGGTCGCATCCATGCCGTCGCAATCGACGAGGGCTTCGCCCTTCCACTGCCCATCGGGAATGCGGGCGAGGGCGGTGGCCATGCGTTCCGCGTCCGCATCGCAGACGTAGCGCATCGCGCCCAGCAGGGCGGGGCGGCCGTATCGCTCGAGCGAGGACAGCAGCAGCTGCTCGCCGAGGTCGAGGCAGGCGCAGATCGTCTGCATGTCGCGCACGAGCACGGGCGCGAAGCGGGCGTTGTCGATGAACAGCGTCCAGGTTTCGCGCACGGGTTCGCCGGCCTGCACGAGCGCGCGCGGCGACAGCACGAGTCCGTTCTCGTACACACTGGTCTTCGTGGCGCTGAAGCCGCCGGGCACGGCGCCGCCGATGTCGAGCTGGTGCGCCTTGATGGTCACGAAGGTCGTGAGCTTCCCATCGAAGAACACCGGGCGGCAGAACAGCACGTCGTTGACGTGCGTGCCGATGCGGTACGGGTCGTTGGCGATGATCACGTCGCCGGGCCGCAACCGTTCCGGACCGTACTCCTCGATCGTGTTGCGCACCGATTCCGTCATGGTGCCGGTGAAGGCCATGAAGCTCTTGCTGACGACCGGCGTGGCGTAGTTCGTCTCCGGCGGTCCGGTCAGCGTCGCGGCGAAGTCATACAGGTCGCGCAGGACCGGTGAGAAGGCGCAGGCGAGCAGCTTCTGGCAGACGTGGTCCAGCACGTACTCGAGCCGGTTGCCCAGTACGGTCGCGACGAAGCGGTCGCAGTCATAGCGTGCGGCGAAAGCCTCCGGCGTCAGGTCGCGGATGCGGTCCGTGCTCATGCGGCCTCCGACTTTTCGATATACAGCTCGCCCAGTTCGCCGACGGTCGCCCGCTGGCCCGGTCCGACCAGCGTCGTGCAGAGGGCTTCCTGGATGATCGCCGGCCCGTTGATGCAGGCGCCGCGAGGCAGCGCTTCGCGTGCGTACAACGAAGCTTCGACCGGCTCGGGTGACAGTTCGCGCAGCGTGCGCGTGCCAATGGGTACCGGCTTCGCACCCGGAGGTGGGTCGGACAGACGTGGAAACTCGGCTTTCGCTGCGGGCAGCACGAGCTGGACGCGATAGCTCACGCCCTGTACGGGGATCATCGGCATCGAGAGTCCGTTGCGGCGCTGGTACTCCGCATGGAAGGTGGTGCCCATGGCGACGAGCGTGTCCGCCGTGACCGGACCTTCCGGTACGTCGACGAAGGGTGTTTCCCAGGTCTGGCCCAGTAGCCGGCCGTCGAAGCTGCGGCGGATGGTCGCGTTCGCGGCAGCGTCGCCAACTGCCGCCCGCAGCTTGCGTTCCATGTCGTCGAAGATCTTTTCGATCTGCGGCGCGGCCTCGGGTGCCAGCAGCAGGTACTGGCTGCGGCTGTCGCTGAACACGAGGTCGGTGCTGAGCAGCCCGAGCGCGGAGAACAGCCCCGGATGCGGGGGCACGATCACGCGCTTCACGTTCAGGGTGTCGAGCGCGGAACCGAGCAGCATCGGGCCCGCGGCGCCATAGGCGACGAGGCTGAAGTCGCGCGGGTCGCTGCCGTGGCGGATCGCGACGTTCGCGACTTCCTCGGCGATGTTGTTGATGGCGATCTGGTAGGCATAGCCCACGCGCTGCATCAGCGGGATCGGTGTGTCGAGGCTTTCGAAGGCGCGCTTCGAGGCCTCGGCGTCGAGTTCGAGCTGGCCGCCGGCGAAGCCACGCGGTTCAAGGATGCCCATCAGCAGGCAGGCGTCCGTGACGGTGGGCAGGGTGCCGCCGCGGCCGTAGCAGGCGGGGCCCGGTACGGCGCCGGCGCTGGCCGGTCCGACGGTGATGTCGCCCGAGTCGGACACGGCTACGAGGCTGCCGCCGCCGGCACCCACGCTCGAAACCTCCGTCGACAACGCGCTGATCACGAGGTCGTGTTCGATCTCGAAGCTGTCGTTGGTGAAGGATTCGCCGCGGAGGATGAGCGACACGTCCGTCGAGGTGCCGCCGACGTCGCAGCAGATGAGCTGGGGTTCGCCGATGGCTTCGCCCAGGCGCCGGCACGAGGCGGTGCCGGCCGCCGGTCCGGCGAACAGGATCTTGAAGGGTGCCTCGAGCGCGTCGCGCCAGGGCAGGAGGGAAGCGGTGCAATCGGCGAAATTCAGGTCGCCGGTGAACCCGAGTCCCCTGAGGCCGGCATCGAGCTTGTGCGCGTAGTCGCCATAGAGCAGCTTCATGACCACGTCGATCACGGTCGTCGACGCGCGGCCGAACTCCCTTGCCCGTGGCGAAATCACCGACGACACGGAAATCGGCAGGTCGCCCAGCACCTCGCGCGCCAGCGCGGCGAGCTCGCGCTCGTGCGCATCGTTCGCGTAACTGTTGATCAGGCAGATCGCGAGCCCTTCGATGTGGCAGTCGCGAAGCGTCTCCAGTTCGGCCCGGGCCTGGGCGGCGTCGAAGGGGAGGAGCACCGTTCCGTCCGCGCGCATCCGCTCGCGGATGCCACGCCGCAGGTAGCGCGGCACGATCGGGCGGTTCGCGTCGCCGAAGGAGCGGCGCCACCGAGGGTTCAGCTGGCCGTCGAAGGGGCGCCATGCGCGGCCGCCGTCCAGCATGTCGCGATGACCGTCCGTCGTCAGGAAACCGACCTTGGGCAGTCGACGCGTCAGGACCGCGTTGAGTCCCTTGGTGCTCGCATGGTTGAAGAGCGGGCTGCCCGCGACGCCCAGGCGCCTGGCGCCTTCCACGACGGAACGCTGCGGGTCCTCCGGGAAACTGGGCACCTTGGTGACTTCGAGTTTCCCGTCACGGAATGCCACCACGTCCGTGAACGTGCCACCGACATCGACACCGAACATGCTCAGGCCTCCCGCTTCGTGCCGGTCGGCACGAGTGACTGGATCGCCGTGGTCAGCGTGCCAAACAACGGCCCGGGCTCGCGGCTCACGGAATGCAGGCAGTGGCTGCATTTCACGACTTCCCACCAGCCGCCCTCGCTGAGGACCCGGTATTGCTGGAGGTTTGGCGTCGCGCAGGACGGACAGTCGCCATCGACAGGAAGGCGCATGGCCTCGACGGTGGGCGTGGTGGGTCGCATGAACATGGTCCGTTCCCCCGGGTCGGCTGCAGCTTGTGCCGTGGACTGTACGAGCGTACAAGTGCCTTGGCAATGACTCGCCAGTCCGCCCAGGCAGAACGCACCGAGACTTTCCACCGCTACCTGGATGCGGCGGAGCAGGCATTCATCGAGTTCGGATACGAGGGGGCTTCGATCCGCCGCATCTCGGCGGATGCCGGCGCGCCACTCGGCACCTTGCACCACTACTGGGGCAGCAAGGAAGTGCTGTTCCGCGAAGTGTGCGAGCGACGATTCGCACCGATCCAGGCCGAGCAGTTGCGTCGCCTTCAGGCCCTCGCGCAACCGGGACGCCGCGGCAGGCCGTCCGTCGAAGCCGTGGTGCGCGCGCTCGTCGAGCCGCCGATGGCGGCGGGCGAGGGGGCGCCGGTCGTACAGGACCCCATCCGCAGGTTGTATGGTCGCGTGCTGACGGAGCCGTCCGATGTGGTCAAACGCATCGTGAAGGACATGTTCCGGGAGTCCACCCGCCTGTTCCGCGACCTGCTGCGGGCCGCAAGCCCGGGGCTGGATCCGGACACCTTCTACTGGCGGATGACCTGTGCGCTGGGCGCCTTCATCTTCGCGCAGTCCTTTGGCGACCGCGTCGGCTATGCGCTGGCCGAGACCCGCCTGCCCTCGGACTGGCACAAGGCCTCCGACGAAGTGGTCGGCTTCATCCTGCGGGGCATGGGCTAACATCCGGGGCATGAACACCCTCAGGATGCGTCGCATCGCGACGGAAGAAGCTTTCTCGATCCCGGAAGTCGCCGCGGCCCTGCAGGGCCTGTGCCGCAGTCCCGGCAACGGCATCGACATGATGCTCGTGCGCAAGATCTACGACGCGGCGAACTCGCCGGGGTACCAGGGCCGATTCCTTGCGCCGCTGCTCGATCTCGAATCCGAACGCCTGCGGGACATGGATGCCCATGGCGTCGACATGCACCTGCTGTCGCTGACCGCGCCGGGCGTGCAGATGTTCGACGCCGACACCGCGACGGAACTCGCGACCGTCGCGAACGACAGGCTTGCCGAAGTCATCCGCCGCAATCCCGCGCGGTTCGCGGGCCTCGGCAGTTTCGCGCCGCATTCGCCCAAGCGTGCCGTGCGCGAGATGGAACGCTGCGTGCGCGAACTGAAGCTCAATGGCTTCGTCGTCAACTCGCACACGAACAACGAATACCTCGACGATCCCAAGTACTGGCCGATCCTTGAAGCGGCCGAGGCCCTCGACCGCTGCATCTACATCCACCCGCGCGGGCCGTCGGATGGACTGGCCGGTCCTTTGAAGGACTACGGCATGTTCGCGGCCCTGTGGGCATACGGCATGGAAGTCGGCACGCATGCGGTGCGCCTGATCCTGTCCGGTGTCTTCGATCGGTTCCCGAACCTCAGGATCTGCCTGGGGCACATGGGCGAGGCCGTCCATTTCTGGTCGTGGCGCCTCGACTTCATGAGCGCCCGTGCACAGGGCACCGAGGCGCCGCGCCTGAAGCTCAAGCCCAGCGAATACTTCAGGCGGAACTTCGTGATCACCACGAGCGGACAGGAATCCCCGCTTGCGCTCGACTTTTCGATCAAGTCGCTGGGTATCGGGAACGTGTTGTGGGCGATCGATTACCCCTACCAGCCGACTGCGCCGGCCGTGGCTTTCATGGATTCCGTCGACGTCACCGATGCCGAGCGCCATGCGCTCTACCATGGCAACGCGGAGCGCGTGTTCCATATCGCACCCCTTTGAGCGGGGCGGGGGTGATCAGCGCCGCCCTGCCCGCAGCGCCTCGATCACCGCCATGGGACGGCCGTCCTTCCGCACCAGGGCATCGCATCCCGCTTCCAGGCAGGCGGGTTCGAGCCCGGTGCTTCCGTCGCCGCTGAAGGCGACCAGTCGACAGGCCGGATAGGCCGCGCGCAGGTGTCGTATCAGCGGCAGCGCCGATCCGTCGGCCAGTTGCAGGTCGATGAGGCAGGCGTCCGGGCGGTGCGCCTCCACCAGGGCTTCAAGCGCGGACGTTGTCGGCGCATAACCGACGCAGAGGAGATCCGGCTGAAGTCCGATGAGCATCGACACCATCTGCGCCAGGTCCGTGTTGTCCTCGCCGATCGCGATGCGTAGCGGTTTGGCCTCTGACATGATGCCCACATGATACGCAGGGCGCTGGGCCGCACGGGCCTCGAGATCCATCCCCTCGTACTGGGTGGAAATGTGTTCGGGT
>JBEEKA010000145.1:0-9780 GCA_041168985.1 Pseudomonadota bacterium
CGCCCAGAAGTGAGGGTTCGTCACCGTCAGCGTGACCGTCAACGGGCAGCGGGGCGTGCGCTCGCCGAACCGGAAGCTGTCGTTTCCCTCGACGACCCGCAGTTCCCCGTCGGTGATCTTGGCCAGCTGGGCCAGCATGTGACGCCGGCCGAGCCGGGTCAGGAAACTGCTGTCGGCCGGTACGGGCATGTCGGCGTCCCGCCCGGGAATGATCGACGGCTTCGCGTGCGTGCTCATGGCAGTCCACGTTCTTCTTTTACGCGCGCCCCTCCGCGCTGCCGCAGGATGCAGGCAGGTTCCGGCACTTTTCAAGGGGGTGGAACGACACGGCCCCGGGGGTGCCGGGGCCGCGTCGGGGAGGACGGGTCAGTCGCGGGCGGCCCGCAGGGCCTCGATCCGTTCGTCGAGTGGCGGGTGGCTCAGGAACAGCCGGCCGAAACCGCCGCCCGCGTCGCCGCCGATACCGAAGGCCTTCAGGCCGTCCGGCAGGGGTTCCGTGACGCCGGCCTTCAGTCGCTCCAGCGCGGCAATCATGTTTTCCCGGCCGGCCAGGTGCGCACCGCCGCGGTCGGCGCGGAATTCGCGCTGGCGCGAGAACCACATGACGATGATGCTGGCGAAGAGGCCCAGGACCATCTCGGCCAGCATCGTGCCGATGAAATAGCCCATGCCACCGCGCTCGCGGTCGCCGTTCATCGCACGGTCGACCATGCTGCCGATGATGCGCGAGAAAAAGATCACGAAGGTGTTCACGACGCCCTGGATGAGGGTCAGCGTGACCATGTCGCCGTTCGCGACGTGAGCGATTTCGTGACCCAGCACGGCATCGACTTCGTTGCGACGCATCGAGTGCAGCAGGCCGGTGCTGACTGCCACGAGGGCGTTGTTGCGGCTTGCGCCGGTCGCGAAGGCGTTCGGTTGCGGCGAATCAAAGATGCCGACCTCCGGCATGCCGATGCCCGCCTTCTCGGCGTGGGACCGAACGGTTTCGACGAGCCAGCGCTCGTCGTCGCTCCGCGGGGACTCGATGATTTCGACGCCCATCGAGCGCTTGGCCATCCACTTCGAGATGAACAGCGAAATCAGCGAACCGCCGAACCCGAACAGGGCGGAAACGGCAAGCAACCCGCCCAGATTGCCGCCACGCGCCGCCAGGTAGCGGTCGAGGCCCAGCAGGTGCGCGATGACCGACAGCATCAGCACGATCGCGAAGTTCGTGACGAGGAACAGGAAGATGCGTTTCATGGACTTGCGTGACGCCTTGCTTGCAGGGGGAAGGGGACCGTACAGGACCTATTCTGGGGCCGCGGGGGCGCGCTTCAAGTGGAAAAAGCGCTTTCTGAACAACTTGTTACAAACCGGGCGCGGCGGAGCGCTTCAGGCTCCGCCCGCTACGGGAAGTTCAGTACTGGTCGTCTTCCTCGTCGTCGTCGTCCTCATCTTCGTCGTCCCAGTCGTCATCCTCGTCGTCTTCCCAGTCTTCGTCGTCCTCGTCCTCGTCCTCATCCTCGTCGTCTTCCTCGTCGTCGTCATCTTCGAGGTCGTCGCCGGCCCAGCCTTCCGGCTGGGAGATCTTCTCAAGGTCCATTTCGTGCCAGGTGTCGAGGTCCATCTCCTCGATGTCGCCGTCGAGGTATTCGATTTCCACCAGTTCGGCGTCCTCGTCGACGGACAGCACGCGGAAGGAATCGTCCTCTTCGGCGTTTTCGTACCACTGTCCCCGGACCGGCTCGTAATCTCTGCCCACGGCTTGCATCCTCTTGAAAACAGGCTGTGTCCCGATGATACAGCCGGTGCGCGCATCACTTATAGTGCGCTTTCCATGCAGCAGAGAAACAAATCGCCGATTGCCAGCGCGCGCCGGATCGTCGTCAAGGTCGGCTCGGCGCTGCTCGTCGACCAGGAGACGGGACGGCTGAACCGGGCCTGGCTCGAGACGCTCATCGATGACCTGCGGCGGCTGCGTCGTCGCGGGCAGCAGGTGATCCTCGTGTCCTCCGGCGCCGTGGCGCTGGGACGGCGCCACCTGCAGTTGCCCAAGGGGCCGCTGGCGCTGGAGCAGAAGCAGGCGGCGGCAGCCGTGGGCCAGATCCGCCTCGCGCATGCCTACAAGGAAATGCTGGAGGACGACAGCATCACCGTGGCCCAGGTGCTGCTGACCCTGCAGGACAGCGAACAGCGGGACCGGTACCTCAATGCGCGCGCGACGCTGACGCAGCTTCTCGAACTGGGCGCGATCCCGGTCATCAACGAAAACGACACGGTGGCGACGAGCGAGATCCGCTACGGCGACAACGACCGCCTCGCGGCACGCGTCGCGCAGATGGCGAGCGCCGACTGCCTCGTGCTGCTGTCCGATGTGGACGGGCTGTACACCGCGGATCCGAACAAGGATCCCGACGCGACCTTCATTCCCGAAGTGCGCGAGATCACGCCGGCCATCGAAGCGATGGGTGGCAAGTCCGCATCGGACGTCGGTTCCGGCGGCATGGCCACCAAGATCATCGCGGCGCGCATTGCCGTGTCGGCGGGCTGCCACTTGTGCATCGCCCCGGGCGCGCACCGCCATCCGCTGAAGCGCCTTGAAACGGGCGCGCGCTGCACCTGGTTCCTGCCGAGTGCCTCGCCGGTCACGGCGCGCAAACAGTGGATCGCCGGCACGCTGAAGCCGGCGGGTTCACTGAGCCTCGACGAGGGCGCGCTCGGCGCGCTGCGCAGGGGGCGCAGCCTCCTGCCTGCCGGCGTCACCGCGGCGCGCGGACGTTTCGAACGTGGGGACACCATCAGCGTTCTTGCGCCCGATGGCACCGAGATCGCCCGCGGCATCACCGCCTACTCCGACAAGGACGCGGCCCGGATCCTCGGTCGGAAGAGCAACGAGATCGAAGGCCTGCTCGGTTACCGCGGGCGCGACGAAATCATCCACCGCGACGACCTCGTGCTGCTGCGCAGGGACGTCGCCTCGACGGAAGACTGATCCCATGAGCCACAAGCCTGCCGCCGATGCGGCACTCGTCGAACAGATGGATGCGCTGGGACGGGCGGCCGTTGCCACGCGCGAGGCACTGGCCCTGTCCAGCACGGCGACGCGGAACCAGGCCCTGATGAAGGCGGCTGCGCAGGTCCGCGCACGGCGCCCGGAAATCCTGGAAGCGAACCGTCAGGACATGGAGGCCGCGCAGGCGCGGGGACTCTCTTCCGCGATGCTCGATCGCCTCAAGCTCGACGACAAGCGCGTGGAATCGATGGCCAAGGGCCTTGAAGACATCGCGGCCCTGCCCGACCCGATCGGCAGCATCGCGGCTGAATGGACGCGGCCCAATGGGCTCGTGATCCAGCGCGTGCGCGTTCCCCTCGGCGTCATCGGCATCATCTACGAAAGCCGCCCGAACGTGACGGCCGATGCCGGAGCGCTGTGCCTGAAATCCGGCAACCCGGTGATCCTGCGCGGCGGTTCGGAGAGCCGCAAATCCAGCGCGGCGATCCATGAGTGCCTCGTGCACGGCCTGGAATCGGTCGGCCTGCCGCCGGCCTGCATCCAGCTGGTGCCGACGCCGGACCGCGCGGCAGTAGGGCTGATGCTTGCGGGCCTGTCGGGCGCGATCAACGTGATCGTGCCGCGTGGCGGCCGGAGCCTCGTCGAGCGCGTGCAGTCCGAGGCGCGCGTGCCGGTCATCGGGCACCTCGAAGGGCTGTGCCACGTCTACGTCGACCGGGACGCAGACGCGGTGATGGCGCGGGACATCGTGATCAACGCCAAGATGCGCCGTACGGGCATCTGCGGGGCCGCTGAAACACTGCTGGTCGACCGTGCAGGCGCGGACCGTCACCTGAAACCGCTGGTGGACGCGCTGCTCGCCGCAGGGTGCGAGGTGCGCGGCGACGAGGAGGTGCAGAAGGTGGATGGGCGCGTGAAGGCGGCGACGGAGCAGGACTGGCGCACGGAATACCTCGACGCGATCATCGCCGTGCGGGTCGTGGACGGCGTCGAGGCGGCGATCGACCACATCGCGCGCTACGGCTCCTCGCACACCGATTCCATCGTGACGGGCAATGTCGCTACGGCGGAGGAGTTCCTGCGCCGCGTGGACAGCGCGATCGTGCTGCATAACGCATCGACGCAGTTCGCCGACGGCGGGGAGTTCGGCATGGGCGCCGAGATCGGCATCTCGACCGACCGCTTCCACGCGCGGGGCCCGGTCGGCGTCGAGCAGCTGACGAGCTACAAGTACGTGGTCCGCGGCACCGGGCAGTTGCGCCCGGGCTGACCCTTACTCGTAGTGGTGATGCCCGTGGTCAGCGTGATCATGGGCATGCGAGTGCGCATCGGCGGCACAACGCTCGCAGTTCACCCAGCCGGAGTCACCGTTCACGTAGTGCTCCTTCTTCCAGATCGGCACGCGGTGCTTCACTTCATCGATGATGAAACGGCAGGCCTTGAAGGCCTCGTCGCGGTGTGCGGCCGAGACGCCCACCCACACGGCGACGTCGCCCAGCGCGAGCTCGCCGACGCGGTGTTCGCACAGCGCGCGCGTGACGCCGTAGCGCTTCACGGCTTCCTCGATGATGCGTGCGCCTTCCTTCAGGCCCAGCGGCTCGAAGGCCTCGTATTCCAGACGCGTGACCGCATGGCCTTCGTTGTGGTTGCGGACCCAGCCTTCGAACGAGGCGTAGCCGCCGCAATGCAGGTCGAGCAGCTCGTTGCGAAGGGACTGCCCGTCGACCGCGTCGCGCGTGAAACGGAAAGCGCTCATCCGCCTGCCACCGGCGGAATGAATACGACCGTGTCGCCCGCGGCAAGCGGACGCGACCAGTCCGCGAACTCCGTGTTGACGGCGACCTTCAGCATTTCCGCCGGCAGCGTGAAGCCATGCCGCGCGGCAAGTTCGGCGTACAGGTCCCGCGCCGTCGCCGCGTCGGTCTGCAGCGATTCCTCGCTGCACTTCGCCTGCTCGCGCAGCAGCGCGAAATACTGCACCCGCAGTGCGCGGCGAGCATCGGCGGGCGTCAGCTGCGCGTTCGTCGCCTGGAATTCGGAAGGTGTGTTCACGTTTTCGAGGGCCCGGGGGTTCGGCTGTTCGAGCAGAAGGGTATCGGAATTGATCAGGAACTTGCGAGGACAGTTGCGGCCGGTCGCGAGGAACGCGTCGAGGGCCGCCTGGCTCCGGGGCTCCCAGATCGCGCAGAGGGGTTCCGGCAGGCCGTCGTGGCTGCTGCGGAAGGCCGTTGCCACGCGGTCGGCGTCCCGCGCCGCCAGCAGCGAATCGATCGTCGTGGCGTCGAGCAGCGGCAGGTCGCAGGCGACGACCAGCCAGGCAGCCTGCGGATCCGATGCCTGTGCCGCACGGATGCCCGCAATGGGTCCTTCGGGGCCGCCAACGGCATCGACGACCTGCCGATGGCGCGCACGCGTCGGCTCCTGCGTCTGGTCGGCGCGCACGGACACGTAGACGTCCCGGATGCGCGATTGCAACAGCTTTACCGCGCGATCGAGCTGGCTCTCGCCAGCATAGGCGAGCACCGCCTTGTCCTGCTTCATGCGCGTGCTGCGGCCACCGGACAGCACGAGTCCTTTCACTCCGCTCATGCGGATGCCTTGCGCCTGAAATCGCGCTTGCCACCCCGCTTGGCCATCAGGCGCACGGGCCCGATCACGATGTCGTGCGACAGCGCCTTGCACATGTCGTACACGGTAAGCGCCGCGACGCTCGCGCCCGTGAGAGCTTCCATCTCGACGCCTGTCTTGTGGGTGACCGTCACGCGGCAGGTGATGCGCAGGCCGCCGCGCCGCGCCGCGATTTCGATGTTCACGCCGTCGACCGGCAACGGGTGGCAGAAGGGGATGAGTTCGTGCGTGCGCTTGACGGCCATCGTGCCGGCGATGATCGCCGTGTCGAACACCGGACCCTTCTTCGTCCGGTGGCCGGTGCGGCGCAGTTCGCGCGCGACATCGGCCGGCAGGTCCACGAGCGCCTCGGCGGTCGCTTCGCGACGGGTCACGGCTTTCGCGCCGACATCGACCATGGTGGGGCGGTTGGCGGCATCCAGATGGGTCAGGGCGGGACGCCCGCGGGCAGCGGCCATCTTCAGCCTCCGATGAAATTCATTTCGACCTTGTGCTGGCCGGGTTCGCGGGCGCGCAGCACGGCACGCTGTTCGCTGTATCGGTCCTCGCGGTCCAGCCACACGCCCCGTATGAGCGCGTCGAGTTCGGCATCGCTGGCGCCCGCACGCATCGGCCCGCGCAGGTCGCGACCGGTCTGCGCGAAGAGGCAGGTGTAGAGCGATCCATCCGAGGACAGTCGCGCCCGCGTGCAGCCGCCGCAGAAGGGCTGCGTGACGGAGGAGATGAAACCCACTTCGCCCTGGCCGTCCTCGAAGGCGTAACGTCGCGCGACCTCGCCGGCGTAATCCGGTTTCACCGCTGTCATCGGCCAGCGTTCAGCAATGCGGCGCGCCAGTTCCGCCGACGGCACGACCAGTTGCTGCTGCCAGCGGTTGCGGGTGCCGACGTCCATGTATTCGATGAAGCGCGCGGTGACGCCTGTGCCACGGAAACGTTCGACGAGGTCCACGACATCACCGTCGTTGATGCCCCGCTGCACGACCGCGTTGACCTTGATTGGGCCGAGCCCGGCGTCCTGCGCATGGGCGATGCCGTCGAGCACCTCGCTGACGCGACCGAAGCCGCCGTTCATGGCCGAGAAGCGTTCCTGGTCGAGGCTGTCGAGGCTTACGGTCACGCGCGACAGGCCCGCTGCCTTAAGTTCATACGCGTGCTTCGCGAGCAGCACCCCATTCGTTGTCAGCGCGATGTCCTCGACGCCGGGAATGGTGTTCAGGTCCGCGATGAGATCGGGCAGGTTCACGCGCAGCAGCGGCTCGCCGCCGGTGATGCGCAGCTTGCGTACGCCCAGCGGCACGAAAAGCCGCGTGAGCCGCATGATCTCCTCGAAGGAGAGGCGTTCCGAAGTCTTCAGGAACGGATAATGCTCGTGGAACTTCTCGCGCGGCATGCAATACGGGCAGCGGAAGTTGCAGCGGTCCATCACCGAGATGCGCAGGTCGCGCAGGGGGCGCTGCAGCCGGTCGGTAGGCTGGCGGCCGAGGTTCAGCACGGAATCATCGAAAGCTGGCATGGGTTCCTGGTGGGCTCGCGCCTCACCATCGATAGAGTCGCGTCACGAAGCCCTTGGGATAGACGTTCGGCCCGGGCGGGAGTTCGACGAAACCGTCGGTGCCGGCCAGCGCCGCGAAATCACCGGACCCATTGTGCGACGCGGCCAGCGCCCAGGGTCGCCCCCAGTCGTCCGTTTCCACACGCACTGGCACGAATCCGGCCAAGGCAGCATTGAACGTTACCGGCGCCGCAAGCGCAATCTTGCCGCCGTTGCCCCCTGCGTCCCGGACGCCCATGGCGGCTTCCAGCGCGGGGATCACGTAACGGGCGAGGCAGACGAGCGTCGAAACCGGGTTGCCGGGCAACGCGAAGACCAGGCTGCCGTTCGGCGCCTTGCCGAACCACATCGGTTTGCCCGGGCGCTGTGCGATCCGGTGGAAGACCTGGGTGACGCCGCAGGCGGCCAGCGCGGCGGGTACGAGGTCCAGCTTGCCCATCGACACGCCGCCCGAAAGGATCAGCACCTCGTAGCTGTCCAGGTGCTGTTTGAGTCTTTCGCGCAGCAGTTCGGCGTCATCCGCGAGGTGATCGTCCGCAACGCGCTGGAAACCGCGGCGTCGAAGCGCCGACACCAGTCCATAGGCGTTGGAACGGCGCAGCTGCCAGTCGGCAATGGGTTCCCCCGGTTCCACGAGTTCGTTGCCCGTGGAGACCACCATCACGGCGGGCTGCTGGCTCACGCGCAGGCGCGGCATGCCGGCCCCGGCGGCCACAGCGACGTCCGGCGACTGCAGCTGCATGCCGGCCTCCAGCAACAGCGCGCCCTGTTTCTGGTCGCTGCCGCGCCGGTGGATGTTCTGTCCGCTCTCCACGTCGAGACCCTCTTCCAGTGTCGCGTAACCGTCAGCCACGACGATCCGCTCGACGGGGATGACGGCGTCGCAGCCATCGGGCAGGACGGCCCCTGTCATGGCTTCAAGGCAGCTGTCCGGGGCGGGCAGGCGGCCCGGCGGGTCGCCTGCGGCCTGCATGCCCGCGATGCGGAACCGACGGCGGCCGTTCGCCACGGCCCTGGAATCGACGGCGATGCCGTCCATCGAAACGCGGTCAAAGGGTGGCTGGTCGCGCTCGGCGTAGATGTTTTCACGCAGGACCGCGCCCGCGCAGAGTCCCACCGGCAGTGATTCGATGGGCAATACGGGCAGGTGCTGCCCGATCAGGGCAGCAGCTTCGGCTGGGGTCAGCATGAGCCTCGGTTACTTCGAGGGGTGCTTCGCCTTGTAAACGCGGATCTGTTCGTTCAGGCGCGCGGCAACGGCCTGCAGCTCGTCATCGGCGGCATTGCTCTTCTGCACGTAGATGTCGTTGGTCTTCTTCTTCTGCTCTTCGGTCATCGTGCCGCCATTGTCCTTGGCGATCTTGGCCTCGAGCGCCTTCTGCTCTTCATCCAGGCAGGCCTGGTAGGCCTTGATCGCGGCGTCGTATTCCCTCACGGACTTCACGCTGGCCTGCATGTCTTCCAGCGAAGCCGTCTCGCCTTCGGGGATCCTGGCCGGTGCTTTCGGGTAGGCGCAGTCAGCCATCGCGGGAGCGGCAAACGTGGCGGCGAGCAAGGCAAGGCCAATCAGCTTTTTCATCGAGCGTTTCTCCCGAAGCGTGGTGGGGGTGGCGGCATTCGACCGTCCAGAACGCACAATAATATGCGAACATCCGCGCTTCGGCGCGCCCGTAGCTCAGTTGGATAGAGTAGCTGGCTTCGAACCAGTTGGTCGGGAGTTCGAATCTCTCCGGGCGCGCCAATTTATGCATGCGACGTCAATCACTTGCGCGGCCGCGCGGGGTGCGTCAGGGCTGGCCATACTGCGTGGACATGCCGTATTCGAACCACGGCAGTCCCTCCAGCGCAGCCCTGGCTTCTCCACCGGGGTCGCGCTGTACCTCGCTCTTCACGTTCAGCAGCATGCTTCGGTTTTCCCGTCCGTCGTGGCGTGGCCAGTGCGGCAGCAAGGCGTTGGTGGGATCACCGTTGCGCGCGAAAGCCGACCAGGTCGCGATCATGATCCGGGTCATCGGCGCGACGTCCGGGCCCGTTCCGACGAGGTCCGCGGCGGCGTCCGTGGTACCGAAGACGAAGGCAAGCTCTGATGCATGCGGCGCGCGGAGTATCCCGCCATGGACCGGCGTGCGTCGCATGAACAGATAGCTGAAGACGGGCGCCCGTCCGGCCAGCGCCTGCAGCGTGGCCACGCGGCGCGTATTGCGGATGTAGGTGTAGTCGGTCGTCACGGCGCCGAGGATGTCGCCGGGAGTCGCGGCGGGATCGGCAGCCTGATAGGCCGACATGATGCCTCGGGCACGGTCGTCGTCGACGCGCAGGAAGCGTGCGAGCCTGCGACGTACTTCATCCGCGTCGAGACGGAAGTTGGCCGGGTTTGAACCAAAGAGGTGGATCCGCGTCTCGGTCGCGACATTGCCGGCCATGAGGGGAATGTCGAGGGACTGGGAAGGCGCATCCGGGTCGAAGGGATGCCGCGTCAGAATGCGACCGTCGATGATCGGTGCATAGGGCGGGCGGGAGGCTGCAAGCAGTCGCTCCATCGGTATGGCCTGGAGCGCCTCGCCAGTCACCGTCGCGATGCCCAGTCGCTTCGCCAGGGCGT
>JBEEKA010000146.1:0-13771 GCA_041168985.1 Pseudomonadota bacterium
GGCACCGCGGCGCCAACGACCGCAAGGCGGCCGAGCACAAACTGGATGAAGCCTTCGCGTTCTTCACGAAGCTCGGGCTGCCCTACTTCTGCTTCCACGACGTGGATGCCATGGCCCAGGCCTCGACGATCCGCGAACACGTGGACAACCTCGCGCACATCACGGACCGCATCGGCGAGAAGATCGCCGCGACGGGCGTCCGCCTGCTGTGGGGCACGGCGAACCTGTTCAGCCATCCGCGCTACATGGCCGGTGCTTCGACGAATCCGGATCCGGATGTGTTCCGCTTCGCCGCGACGCAGGTCCGCCATTGCCTCGAGGCCACGCATCGCCTGGGTGGCGAGAACTACGTGCTGTGGGGCGGACGCGAAGGCTATGACTCGCTGCTCAACACGGACCTGTCGCGGGAGAAGCGGCAGTTCGGTCGCTTCCTGCAGATGGTCGTCGAGCACAAGCACCGCATCGGCTTCAAGGGCATGATCCTGATCGAACCCAAGCCCCATGAACCGACCAAGCACCAGTACGACTTCGACGTCGAGACGGTGTATGGCTTCCTGCTGCGCAATGGCCTCGAAAAGGAAGTGAAGGTCAACATCGAAGCCAACCATGCGACCCTCGCGGGCCACAGCTTCGAGCACGAGATCGCCTCGGCCGTCGAGCTCGGCATTTTCGGTTCGATCGACATGAACCGCGGCGACCCGCAGAACGGTTGGGACACGGACCAGTTCCCGATCGACCTGCGAGAAATCACGCTCGCGCTGTACTACATCCTCCAGGGCGGCGGCTTCACGTCGGGCGGAAACAATTTCGACGCGAAGGTCCGTCGGCAGAGCATCGACCCCGCGGACCTGTTCATCGCCCACATCGGGGGCGTCGATACGCTGGCCAGGGGTCTGCTGAATGCCGCAGCCCTGATCGAGGACGGCGGCATGGCCGGCGCGGTCGCGTCGCGCTACGCAGGCTGGAATTCGCCGGAAGCGCAGGCGCTGCTGGCGCCGGGCGCTTCGCTGGCGGGCATCGCCGATGCCGCCGTCCGTGACGGCATCGATCCGAAGCCCCGTTCCGGTGGCCAGGAACGGCTGGAGAACCTGCTCTCCCGCTTTACCTGACTCCACCCAGCAGCCGCACCGGGCCGAGCAGGCCCGACTTGCGCAGCGGCGCCGTCGGCTCGTACGTCGGCGCCGCGACGAACGCGACCTTCTTCGCATTGGGCTGGGCGTCGCCGATCAGGCGATTGACCCACAGGTTCGCCACGCGGACTTCCAGGGTGTTGCTGCCCTCGCGCACGGCGCTTCCCACGTCCAGACGGAACGGTGCATGCCAGACCGTGCCGACCGACTTGCCGTTCACGCGCACTTCGGCGAGTTCCCCGACGTCGCCCAGGTCCAACCACAGCGACGCGCCGGGTTTCGTCCCCTGCGGCAGCTGGAACGTCTTCGAGTAGGTCATCTCGCCGGAGAAGTAGCGGATGCCCTCATCGGCCTGTTCGTTCAATGGCAGCAGCGACGGCAGCCGGAGCGAGGCCGGCGCACCGCGGCCCGACTGGAATGCCACGTCCCAGGCCCCGTCGAGGCGCGCGATTTCCCTGAACGCCGGGGCAGCGACCGTGGCCGACTTCACGTCCGTCGCCTCGCGGAACACGACGTAGAAGGAATCCTCCGGACCGAAGGACAAGGGCACCACCGTCTCTCCGTTTTCGACGCGGTAAGACACGGCTTCCACCGCACCGGTATCGGCGCGCCAGATTTCCGGGCGCTTGCCCGTCACGCGGAAGCGTCCTTCCAGCTGTTCGGTGCGGTTGTGGCGGTTGTTCACGAAGTACAGGTCGGCATCGTTCTTCCGACGATGCACGAACAGCAGCTGCGTATCCGACTTCGTGCCCGTGAATCGAAAATCCGGCCCCACGCCGGCGGTCTCGAGTCCCGACACGACGGACTTCGCGCTGATGACACGGCCCTTGCCGAGGAACGTCACCGCCGATCCGGACCAGAGTCGCTTCACGAGTGCCGAAAAAGCCGACGCATCATCCGCCAATGCCGGCGAGGATTCCGGAGCGCTGCCGATCACCGTGGCGCCCGCCTCCACCAGCGCAGCGATACGCCGCAATGTCGGCAACGTCATGCGTTGACTCGAGCCACCGAGGTACAGCACGCGATAGCGGGCCCCGGCCTTTGCAACGAGCTCGCCGTCCTGCACCGAAAGCTGCGACTGCAGGATGTCGGCATTGACGAAATCGAAGGCATGGTTGACTGGCAGGTCGGACGGCTGGCCTGCCGCGTACAGGGCGGTCAGCGGCTGTTCCTCGCCGTAGAACCAGGCCACGTCCGCGACGTTGTGTCCCTGCTGCAGCAGGTATGCATTGCGTGACAGGTAGTCCACCCAGGGACGGGCAAGACCCGCCCAGCTTTCATGGCGGTTGAAATACTGGCCGAAGATGGCCAGCGACAGGCCGGGCTGCTTGTCATCGACCGGCTGGTGCACCGAGGTGTGCACGACCGGACGGTTGATACCCATCGCGAACTCGAGGTCGATGATCCGGCGCAGGTCGGACGGCGCGAAGGCCCAGGGCGAATTGGCGGAAGTCATCGACTCCGCGGCCACGTAGGGCCGGCCATATACATGGGCGGTCGACGAAGCACCCTTCATGTCGCCCAGCAGCGTGGGCCGCGGTTCTTCGTCGCGGTTCCACGCCCAGAGCGCGGCCATGGGCGTGTCGGCATTGGCGCGCATCGCCATGTCATCGCCCAGCGAGGGCCTGACGTCTTCCAGCGCCTCGCCGTAAACGGAAAGTCCCTGCTCATGCGCGACCTTGGCCACCGTGCCGTAATGCTCGCTGGACATGAGGTCCGCGAGGGTACGCCGATAGTCGTACAGGAAGGCATCGCTGCGGGCGCGTGACTCGACGATCGTGCCGGTCAGCGCCGGCAGCCAGGGCAGCGGGTCATACCCCCGCAGCCGCTTGAACTGCGCGATCATCGTCGGCGTCCAGTTGGCCGCGCCGACTTCGATGCTGTCGGTCAGCACCGCGCTGAGACCGCGGGACCCGAAGTTCGCATCGCCGACGGTCTCGCGATACATCCGCAGGTAGGTTTCCATGTAGTTCCGGACGGCGGGACCATCGAACTTGTCGACTTCCAGACCCGTTGCCTCCGGCGGCGCAGGATGGTTCGTCGTGCCAAGCAGCGAATAGCCCAGGCGCAGGACACGCCATTCACCCGGCGGCGGTGTCCAGTCGAGCGAGCCGTCGGCACGCAGCTTCGAGCTCAGGTCGATCACGCGGGACAGCGGTACGCCGGCTGTCTCGCCGCCTGCATCGCCCAGTGAGTAGTAGTTCCACGCGATGGAGAAGCCCGCCTTGGCCTCGAAACGGTCGACCTGCGGCTCACCCGTGAGACGCAGCTCGCCGATGCGGAAAGGCTTCTTCGGGCCGCCACCGAAGAACGAAAACTGCTGTGCGCCCGGGGCACCTGAACCCATCCCGATACGTCCAGGCTGCGTGTTCGGCATCAGGGTGAGGCGGAACTCGCTGGCCGTCACCGCGGGGAAACTGACCGTCGTGGGAACCATCGCCAGAGGAAGCGCTGCGAGGCGCTGCCAGGTCCCGCCGACCCGGGCTTCGACGACAGGCAGGAATTCCGGATCGCCGAACATCGACGCGCCACCTTCGAGGAAGAAGGTCGCCGAACTGACCTGGCGCGCCGTGGGATACACGAGCGATATCGTTGCCGGCGCTTCGGCGGTGCCGCGCGCCAGCGTGACCTGCGTTTCATAACGACCGTCGGCGATCGCACCGGCATCCAGAACGGTGCCATCGTGCGCGATCACCCGCGCCCGACCTGCCTCGCGACTGCGTCCGGCCGGAACCGCCAGCACGGCAATGTCACCATAGTAGTGGGGCGGCGCGTGCTGGGACGCGTCGCCGCCCAGGCCCGCCAGTTCGTCGACCTGGGGGATGTCCTGGAACGGTCCGGTCGTGGCAGGCGGCGCCGCGATGCGACCCTTGAACGCTTTACCTCCGCGGACGCGCGTCTCGCTCCAGACGAGTTTCTTCAGCCCGTCCTTGGGCTGCACCCAGGGACCACCGGTTTCGCTCCAGCCGGGCGATGCGGCGATCGCGAATTCAAGTCCGAGCCGGTCCGCTTCGTTGACGGCGAACCGGAAGGCGTCCTTCCAGCCCGGCGTCATGTAGACGAGACGGTTCGGGACGATCTGCGGCGTGGCGAGGTTGGCGTCGAAATTCTGCACGCCGCCGATGCCCACGGATTTCATCCACGCGAAGTCTTTCGCGATGCCATCCTGGGTCACGTTGCCGTTCATCCAGTGCCACCACACGCGCGGGCGCGCGGCGGACGGCGGTTCCGCAAAACCCTGCAGCAAGGGGTCCGCAGCCTGCGCCAGCGACACACCGGCAAGCGCTGACCATACTGCGAGCGCCATGGAACGTCGGGCATGAAGTCGTGAAGCATTCATCGTGCACTTACTCCAGATCGGACATGGTTGTCAAAGGGCATTGCGGCGCGCGATCGCGCCATAGACGGCCGCGCTGGCCTTTGGCGTGCGGCGGAACGTCTTGCGATCCACGGCACAGAGCCCGTAGTGCGGACGATAGCCAAAGACCCATTCGAAATTGTCGAGCAGGGACCAGTGCACGTAGCCCTGCACCGGCACCCCCTCCTGCATGACGGCGGCCAGTTCACGCAGCGCGGCAGGTATCAGCCAGGCACGAAGCGCGTCGTCATCGGCGGAAACGCCATGCTCCGTCACCACGATGGGAACGCCCGTGGCCGCATGCACATAGCGGACGGCACCCGCCAGCGACGGCGCCCAGACTTCGGAACCCTGCTGATTGCGCCGGGCATCCTCGGGCGGCGGCAAGGGGCCGTTCGAGTCGATGCGCGATCGTTCGTAATTCTGCACGCCGACGAACTCATCGCCGCGCACGGCTTCGAGCCAGGGGCCGTACACCTCCGCACGTTTGGCATCGCGCCGGCTGTTGTCACCGACGGCCTGGTCATCGACGACTGCCAGGCTTACGCCCACGGGCAGCCGGGGCCAGGCGGCCTTGATCGCGGCACGTCCCGCCTTATGGGATGCGATCAGCTGCCGCGTGGCTTCCGGGAAATCCTCGAGGTTCATGGCATTGGCCGTGAAGAACTTCTCCGTGCCCACGGCCCTGGCTGCCGCGATGAGCATGGCGCGCTGGGCATCCCAGAACGGCGCGGGCAACCCGGCCCATTTCAGGATGCCCATGAGCTGCGGCTCGTTCAGGGTGATGGCGTGGCTGATCCCCTCCCCCAGATGGCGCGCGGCGCGATCGCAGTAGTCTGCAAAGCGCTGCGGCGCATCCGGCGCGAGCCAGCCATTGCGCGCGGCGAACCAGCGTGGACTGGTGAAATGGCTGAAGGTCACCAGCGGGGCAATGCCGCGCTCCCGGCATCCGTCGATCATCCGCTTGTAGTGATCGAGCGTCGCCATCGAGTACTGGCCGGGTTCCGGTTCGATGCGGGACCACTCGATCGAGAAGCGGTAACTGTTCAGCCCGATGCCGCGGACCAGATCGACGTCTTCGCGCCAGCGGTTGAAGCTGTCGCAGGCATCGCCCACGGGCTCGGAAAAATTCGTCGGGCGGACGTTGCCGAGAAGCCAGGTATCGGAGGCCGTGTCATTGCCCTCGACCTGGTGTCCCGCGGACGCCGCGCCCCAAAGGAAGCCCTTCGGGAAATGCCTGGAGGAACGGCCGGCCGGGGTTGCACCCACTGCAAGCCCCGAGGCCAGGAGACTGGCCGTACCCGTGATCAGACGACGACGATCCATGGCTTCAGCCCTCCGCCCTGGCCTGTTCATGCTCGAGTGTTTCGAGCGACTTGCCCTCGTTGCGCGGCGCCCAGGCCAGACCGATGAGCCCGCTGACGACGAGGAAGCCCGTGAGGATCCAGGCCAGCGTCGTGAAGCCGGTCGCGTTCAGCGCCGGCACGAAGAAACTGAAGACGCCCAGTGCGATACGGACGATGGCGAAACACAGACCCTGCGCCGTACTGCGCAACATCGTCGGGAACATCTCGGCGCTCCAGAGCTGGAAGAAGCTCTGGGCACCGAAACCGCCGCCGAACTGCAGGAGGAACACATACAGCAACGCAACGGGAATCGTCAGCGGAAAGACGGCGAGTAGCGCCATGCCCACGATCTGGATGACCGCCGAGCAGGCGAACAGCGTGCGCTGGTTCACCTTGTCGGACAGGCGCATGAACACGAAGTAGATGCTGGCCATGCCGATCGCGAAGCTCAGTGCCTGGATCGCCACGCTCTGCGCCTGCGTCGCTGCGCCGACCGTGCGCAGGATGTAAGGGAAGAAGAACCCGTTCGTGCCGGCCCAGAGGTTCCAGAAGCCATACATGCCGACCAGTCCGAGGATCGACAGCAGATAGGGCTTGCGCAACAGCGTCGACACCGGCGGTCGCTGCACGCCCGAGTCGCGCGCCGCCTCCCAGCGCCTGGATTCCTTCATCTGCGAGCGCAGCAAGGTGAGCGCCAGCGCGATCACCAGCAGATGACCGAACACGATCCGGGCCCCCAGCCCGCCCAGGCCCGTCAGCGCCAGGCTCATCAGCAGGACGACGACCGGGCCCAGGTACCAGAGCACCTGCGCGACACCGGAGTGCCGGCCGCGGCGACCTTCGGGAGCCTGCTCCGCGATCAGCGACCAGCTGGCGGGGATGTCGGCGCCCACGGCCAGTCCGACGATGGTGAAACCGACGACGATCATCCATGGCGCCTGCGCGAACACCAGCAGGGCCATGCCGATGGCATAGACCAGCATGTCCCATTGATAGATCTTCTTGCGGCCGATGCGGTCGCAGAGCAAACCACCCACCAGCGCACCGACACCGGCCCCGATGGCATTGGGCCCGAACGCGCCGATCAGCCCGACGAAATCATTGGAGAGGTTGTACTGCTCCTGCCAGAGCGCGAGCGCGGCGGAACCCGCGACGATCGACCCGGCATCGATGTAATTGGCGAGGCCCGCCAGGATCGTGTCACGCCAGTTTTCCTTTTCGGCCACGGTCATCCCCCTGTTCTGTGTAGTGCCGGCTTGATTCAGTCCGCGACGAGACAGTCGCGACTGATCTGGTCGATGCGAGTGACGCCGGTGAGCGCCATGGCGACGCGCATCTCGGCTTCGATGAGTTTGAGCATGTGGGTCACGCCGGCCTCGCCATTGCCGGCCAGCGCATAGATCCAGGCCCGCCCGAGCAGGACACCGCGCGCACCCAGCGCCAGCATCCTGACGACGTCGAGCCCCGTCCTCACCCCGCCGTCAGCGAGGACCGTCGTCCGGTCCCCCACCGCATCGGCGATCGCCGGCAGCGCACGGGCGGCGGAAGGCACGCCATCGAGTTGTCGCCCGCCATGATTGGACACGATCACGCCATCAGCGCCGTGCGCGACGGCTTCCCGGGCATCTTCGGCATCGAGGATGCCCTTCACGATGAGAGGCCCCTTCCACTGCGAACGCAGCCAGTCGAGATCGTTCCAGCTGATCGCCGGATCGAAGTTGCCGCGCATCCACGCAAAGAAATCTTCGAGGCCCGTGTTGTCGCCGAGTACCGGCGCGACATTGCCGAGATGATGCGGACGACCGTGTATCCCGACATCCCAGGCCCAGCGCGGGCGCTTGAGCGACTGGCCGATGCGACGCAGATGCCCGGGCAATCCCGGCGCACCGGCGAGCCCGGAGCGGACGTCACGGTAGCGCGAACCCGGCACCGGCATGTCGACGGTGAAGACCAGCGCGGAGCACCCCGCATCCTGCGCCTTGGCGAGCAGGTCGCGCATGAACGCACGGTCGCGGATCATGTACAGCTGGAACCAGAAGGGTCGCGTCGCGGCCTTGGCGACTTCATCGATGGGACAGGCGGACACCGTCGACAGGATGAACGGTACGCCGGCCGCTTCCGCGGCCCTGACCGCCTGCGTTTCGCCGCGGCGTGCGCAGAGTCCGCCCAGTCCTATCGGCGCCAGCGCGACGGGCAGCGAGAGCGAATGGCCGAAGAGCTGCGTCGAAAAATCGTAGTCGGCGACATTGCGCATCACGCGCTGGCGCAAAGCGACCTGTTCAAGATCCGCAACGTTCCGACGCAGCGTCACCTCGGCGTAGGAACCGCCGTCGATGTACTCGAACAGGAATTTCGGCAGGCGGCGCCGGGCGAGTTCCCGGTAATCCGTCGTCGACGCAATCTTCATCCCGGCTCCCTGAGTTCAACAGACTGACGCCACGCATCCCGCAGGTCGCGCAGATCCCGTGGCAAGGGGTCCACGCGCGAGAGGCTGCCCGATGGCCTGTGCGACGGATCGATCAACCGCAGCGCGCCGCAGGACACGTCATTCTGTGCGCTGGCGGCGAGCACCTCCAAGTCCGGTCGCAGGGTCGCCAGCGACCGCATGAAGCCCTGGGCCGCGGCGAAGCGGCCTTCCACCAGCAGCCGCCCCTGCGTGCCGATCAGGTCCAGCATGCGGTCCGTGACCAGCGCCGCATAGAGGCTGGTCGCAGCCAGGCGCGTCGTCGCGTCAGCGGGCTCCCGGACCCAGCCGCCTCGACCCTCCGGAAAGGGTCCTGTGCCGTGGACCAGTGTCGGAAAAGGAATCTGCAGCGGATCGTGGATCCGTTCCAGCGCGGCCAGCAGGCCAGGCTGGCTGTCCGGGTCGTCGATGCGGACGCCGCCGCCGGGCGTCAGCAGTTCGATTTCACGCCCGCCCATGAAGCGCGCGGACGGCACCGGTCGACCGGCTGCATCGACATTCACGAGGCAGTCCTGCCGGACCGGGAGACCCGAGGTGTCGACCGGTGTGGGCGTCGAGCGCATGGCGATGAACCAGGTGCCCGTCGACAGCACGGTCGAGTCTTGGTTGCCGATCTGCGGAAAGCCTCTCGCGGCGAGCAAGGCCGCGTTGGAGTCGTGGATGCCACAGTAAACCCGCACCTGCGGCGACAAGCCGCTGCGCGCCGCCCAGTCGGCCGTCAGCGTCCCGAGGCAGTCCGATGCGCGACGCAGCGGCGCAAGGCAGTCCGCCCAGCCGCGACGGACCGCCATCGGCGACGGCGCGGACCGCGCAGGCTGCCAGAGGTCCGTATGGCAACCCAGGCTCGTCGCCTCCGACGCCGCGACACCCGACAGGTGCCAGGCCCAGAACTGCGCCCAAGGCAGGATCACGCTGCCCCGCGCGAACAGTTCCGGGTGCAGGGACTCGAGGTAGAACAGCTGCGCCCCGAGGTTCAGTCCGTCCGGCAAACGTGGCGAACCGGTCAACTCGAAGGCGTCCCGCTCCCGGTCATAGGCGGCGGCGAGCGACTCGGGCAACGGCTGCTCGTAGTCGAGGGGTGGCAGGGCCAGACGTCCGTCGCGCAGCAGCGCGAAGCCCGCGCCATGCGCGACCGGAACGATCGCCCCGACCGGCGCGATCCCGGCGAATTCCCGCAGGCCGTCGCGCAGGAATCCTTCGATCCCGGCGACATCCAGGGCGCGGTATCCCGGCCCGGAAACAGTGGCGTTCAGGTGCTCCCGCTTCGCCAGCATCCGCCCGTCGGGGGACCACAGGCTCAGCTTGGCCGCGGTCTTGCCCACGTCCAGGACGACCTTGAATTCGGACACGCGCCCCCCTTGATTGTTCATGAGCGATTATTATCTATTATGATCGCAACTTGCCAAGTCCCTTTTCGAGGCCCCGACCCATGACGCCGACCGCCACGCCCGATGCCCTGCCCTTCGCCATCCCGGCCAACCGCTGGTCCGATACGGACGCGGCCAAGCTGTCGCCCGCACAGCTGCTGCTGTACCGCTCCAACCTGCTGGGCGCCGACCTCACCGTGACCAACTTCGGCGGTGGCAACACCTCCGCCAAGATCGCGGAGAAGGACCCGCTGACCGGTGAATCCGTGCAGGTGCTGTGGGTCAAGGGCTCCGGCGGCGACATCGGCTCGATGAAGCTCGACGGGTTCTCCACGCTGTACCTCGACAAGCTGCTCGGACTCGAGCGCCTCTATCGCGGCGTCGAGCACGAAGACGAGATGGTCGGGTACCTACCCCACTGCACGTTCAACCTCAACGCCCGGGCGGCTTCCATCGATACGCCGCTGCACGGTTACCTGCCGTTCGCCCATGTCGACCACGTGCACCCGGACGCGATCATCGCGCTGGCCGCTGCCGCGGACGGCGAGGCGGCCACGCAGAAGATCTGGGGCGGCCAGGTCGGCTGGCTGCCATGGAAGCGGCCGGGCTTCGATCTCGGCCTGCGCCTCCGCGATTTCGTCGCGTCCCATCCCGGATTGCGCGGCGTGATGCTCGCTGGACACGGCATCATCTGCTGGGGCGAGTCGGCCCGCGCCTGTTACGACAACACGATCAGCCTGATCGCCGATGCCGCGGGCTACCTGAACTCGCGACTGGCCGGCAAGCCAGCTTTCGGCGGCCAGGCCGTCGCCGCGTTGCCGCGCGAAGAACGCCTCGCGGCCGCCTCGCGACTGATGCCCGCGCTGCGCGGACTGATGGGCGGTGGCCGCGGTCGCGTGGGTCACTTTTCCGATGACGCCGAGGCGCTGGAATTCGTGGGCAGCCGCGACTTCGAGCGGCTGGCGGCCATCGGCACGTCCTGCCCGGACCATTTCCTCCGGACGAAGATCGCCCCCCTGACGCTGGATCCGGCGCGACTGACGGACCGCGCTTACCTGGAAAGCCGGATCGCCGACTACCGCGAGGGCTATGCCGCGTATTACGCGCGCTGCGCAACGCCCGGGGATCCGGCGATGCGCGACCCGAACCCCGTGGTCGTGCTGGTGCCCGGCGTGGGCCGCATGACCTTCGCGGCCGACAAGACCACGGCCCGCCTCGCCGGCGAGTTCTATGGCAACGCCATCAACGTCATGCGTGGTGCGGAAGCCCTCGGCGGCTACACGGGCCTCGATGAACTGGAAGCCTTCCGCATCGAATACTGGGCACTCGAGGAAGCCAAGCTCCGTCGCATGCCCGCCCCGAAACCGCTGGTCGGTCGCATCGCCCTCGTGACGGGCGCCGCCGGCGGCATCGGCGCGGCGTCGGCCCGCCGGCTGCTGTCCTCCGGCGCCTGCGTGATGCTGACGGACCGTGACGCCACGGCGCTCGCGGAAGCCGAGACGCAGCTGTCGAAGCAGTTCGGTCGCGACGTCGTGCGGGCTGCGGTCTGCGATGTCACCGACGAAGCGCAGGTGCAGTCCGCCTTCGACGATTGCGCACGCGAGTTTGGTGGTCTGGACATCCTGGTCGCCAACGCGGGCCTCGCCTCGTCCGCCCCTATCGAGGAGACGACGGTCGCGCTCTGGCGCAAGAATTACGACGTCCTGGTCGAAGGCTATTTCCTCACGGCCCGCGCCGCCTTCCCGCTGCTGAAACTGCAGCAGGGTGGCTCGATCATCTTCATCGGTTCGAAGAACGCGCTGGCTGCCACGCCGAACGCCTCGGCCTATGCGTCGGCCAAGGCGGCCGCGGTGCATCTGGCGCGCTGCCTGGCACTCGAAGGCGCCGGCTCCGGCATCCGCGTGAACGTCGTCAACCCGGACGCGGTGATCCGCGGATCGCGCATCTGGGACGGCGACTGGCGCAAGGAGCGCGCGAGCGCCTATGGCATCGACGCCGGCGAGGAGCTCGAAGACTTCTATCGCAAGCGGTCGATGCTGAAGCTGAACGTCCTGCCGGATGACATCGCCGAAGCCGTGTATTTCTTTGCTTCGGAAGCCTCCGCCAAGTCCACGGCCAACATCCTCAATGTCGATGCCGGAAACGCCCAGGCGTTCACGCGCTGACATCCCCTACGCACCGGAGCACCGCATGAGCAGCCTGCCGATTTCCACAGACCAGATCGCGTCCCTGAACGCATCACGAGCCGACGCCCTCCAGGACGACTTCGACAGCCTGGGTCGCCAGCTCGGTCGACGCGGCATCGATATCGCCGCCCTGACGAAGAAGGTCGCGGCCTTCAGCGTCGCCGTGCCCTCCTGGGGCACGGGACGCGGTGGCACGCGATTCGCCCGTTTCCCGATCGCCGGCGAGCCGACGAACATCAGCGAGAAACTCGAGGACTGTTCGGTCGTCAACCAGCTGTGCCGCATCACGCCCCGCGTGTCGCCGCACTTCCCCTGGGACAAGGTCGGTGATTACACCGCCCTGCGCGAACAGGCCGCCGCCCTGGGACTGGGCTTCGATGCGGTGAACTCCAACACCTTCCAGGACCAGAAAGGCCAGCCGCACAGCTATCGCAGCGGCAGCCTGACCTCGACCGACGCCGCCGTGCGCGACCAGGCCGTTGCCCACAACATCGAGTGCATCGAGATCGGCCGCAAGCTCGGATCGCGCGCGCTGACGGTGTGGATCGGCGACGGCAGCAACCTGCCCGGCCAGCAGGATTTCACGCGCGCACTCGACCGTTATCTGGAGTCGGCCGCGAAGATCCACGCGGCCCTGCCGGATGACTGGCGCATGATGCTCGAGCACAAGCTGTACGAGCCGGCCTTCTATTCGACCGTCATCGCCGACTGGGGCACGTCGATCCTCGCCGCGCAGGCGCTCGGCCCGAAGGCCCAGTGCCTCGTCGACCTCGGCCACCATGCGCCGAACGTGAACATCGAGCAGATCGTCGCGCGCCTGCACCGCTTCGGTCGACTCGGCGGCTTCCATTTCAACGACTCCAAGTATGGTGACGACGATCTGGATTCGGGCGCGATCAATCCGCACCAACTCTTCCTGGTCTTCAATGAGCTGGTCGAGGCGGAACAGTCGCCGCGATCGGGTTTCGATCCGGCCTACATGATCGACCAGTCCCACAACGTCACGGACCCCGTGGAAAGCCTGCTGTCCTCCGCAGAGGCCATCGCGACGGCCTATGCGAAGGCCTTGCTCGTCGACCGCGCGGCGCTGCATGCTGCGCAGGAAGCGAACGACACCATGACGGCATTCCAGGCCCTGCGGCAGGCTTACCGCACCGATGTATCCCCGATCCTCGCGCGTGCGCGCGTCGATGCCGGTGGCGCCATCGATCCGATCGCCGCCTACCGCGCCAGCGGGTACCGCACGGTGAAGGCGCGGGACCGCCGTGCCACCGGTTCCGGTGCCGGCATCGTCTGAGCCTCATGGTGAAGCGCACGAAACCCCGCCTGCTCCACGCCGCCGAGCGCGAGCAGGAAATCCTGCAGCGCCTCGATGCCAGGGGTTTCGTGTCGTTCAACGAACTGCAGGCCGACATCCACGCCTCTCCCGCCACGCTCCGGCGCGACCTCGAGCGGCTGGCCGGCGAGGGGCGACTGGTCCGGGTCCACGGTGGTGCGCGCAGCGCTGCTTCGCCGCCGTCCGAATCCGGTTGGGGCTCCGGTCTGCAGGGCGTCCCGTTCCACGAGAACATCAAGCGTCATGCGGCCGAGAAGCAGGCCATCGGCAAGCTTGCTGCGGGGCTGTGCACGCCCGGTGAAGGCGTGATGATCGACGGCGGCTCAACGACCCTGCAGATGTGCCCGTATCTGGAAGGGCTCAATCTTCAGGTGCTGACGAATTCCCTGCACGTGGTCAGCGCCCTGCTGCCGCAGGCAGGGACGCGGGTGCTGGTTCCCGGCGGCGCCCTGTTCAGGGAACAGAACATCATCCTGTCCGCGACCGGCGACGACCTGATGCCGCGTTTCCATGCACCCAAGCTGTTCATGGGCGCGACGTCGATCGGACCGCTGGGCATCATGCAGCCGGACGTCGTCCTCGTC
>JBEEKA010000147.1:0-34781 GCA_041168985.1 Pseudomonadota bacterium
GCCGGTGCAGAGGATCAGCTTCTCGGCGTCGAGCGCCGCGCCGATCGCCGCGGCGACCGTGTCCGCGTTGATGTTCAGCAGCGTGCCGGATTCGTCGGCGGACAGCGGGCTCACGACCGGCATCAGGCCGTTGTCGAGCAGCTTCCTCAGCACCGAGCCATCGACGAGGTCGATGTCGCCCACGAAGCCGTAATCGACGGTCTCGCCTTCGACGCTGACCGGCGGGCGCTTGTGCGCCTTGATGAGGCCGGCATCGACCCCCGAGACGCCCACGGCCTCGATGTCGAGGTCGCGGCACATGGCCAGCAGCTTGGTGTTGATCAGGCCATTCAGCACCATGGACGTTGCATCGATCGATTTCTCGTCCGTCACGCGGCGGCCCTGCACCATGCGCGTCGGCACGCCCATAGCCTCGGTGACCTGCGTCAGCTGCGGCCCGCCGCCGTGGACCATGACCACGCGGATGCCGAGGTAATGCAGGATCGCGATCTGCTCGATCAGTGCGCGCGTCGCCACGGGATCGCCGAATACGGCGCCACCTGCCTTCACGACGAAGGTCTTGCCCTTGTACAGGCGGATGTAGGGCGCGGCGCTGCGCAGCGAGCGGATGACGGCGTTCTTTTCGGTGCTGTGGACGATCATGGGGGTGCCTTCGTTACCTCGTTGAGCGGACGTTTGGAAATCAGGGCAGGCCGGTCAGGCCAGCAGCAGGCGGTGCAGCACGGCCATCTGCGCCGGCATGCGGTTGTAGGCTTCGCGCAGTACCACGCTGCGGGGCCCATCGAGTACGTGGTCCGCGATGGCGACATTGCGGCGCACGGGCAGGCAATGCATGACCTTGCAGTCGGCCTGCGCCTTCGCGAACCAGCTCTCTTCGACCATCCAGTGGCCGAGCTTCGCGCGCAGCTGCGCGTCGGCGGCGGCGTCGCCATAGTGGCGCGTAGAGCCCCACTCCTTGGCATAGAGCACCGTTGCGCCCTTCATGGCGTCCTCGCGGTCCTCGGTCTCGCGGACCGAACCGCCCGATGCGGCCGCGGCACGGCGCGCCTTGTCCATGATCGCTTCCGGCAGCGCGTAGCCGTCAGGACGGTGCACCACCACTTCCATGCCGCGCATGGCAGCCATGTGCAGCGTGGCCGCGGGTACGGCCAGCGGCAGCGCGCGCGGGTGCTTCACCCAGGACAGCACGAACTTGCCGCGCTGGGGTACATGCAGTTCGTCCATCGTCTTCCAGTCGGCCAGCGCCTGGCAGGGATGGTTCATCGCGGATTCGAGGTTGATCAGCGGCTTCTGCACGAGGCGCGTGAACTCGTTGAACTGCGTTTCCGCAAGGTCGGCTTCCAGGTTCTTGCCATCCGCAAAGGCGCGGATGCCGAGCGCGTCGCAGTACGAGGCCAGCACGGGGATGCCTTCGCGCACGTGTTCGGCGCGGTCGGCATCCATCACGGCACCCAGGCGCGTTTCCAGCTGCCAGGTGCCCTGGCCCGGCGTGATGACGAAGCTGTCGCCGCCCAGGCGGGCCATGCCGGCCTGGAACGACGACAGCGTGCGCAGCGACGGGTTGAAGAACACGAGGCCCAGGATCTTGCCCGCGAGGGCCTGCGGCTCCGGATGGTGTTCCAGCCGTGTCGCGAGCTCGATGAGATCGAGGACCGCGTCGCGGTCCATCTCTGCCAGGTCGAGGAAACGTTTCAAGATGGCGTGCCCCTTCAGAGCTTCAGCCGCGCCAGTGCCGCGGCGAGGAAGTCGACGTCGGCTTCCTTCAGGGTGAACGGCGGCAGCAGGCGCAGGACGTTGGGGTCGCCGCTGGTGCCGGTGAGGATGTCTTCCTGTTCGAGCAGGGCCTTCTGCACGAACTTCGCCGGGACCTTCGTGATGAGGCCCGTGAGGAAGCCCGCGCCCTGGTGGGCCGTGACCGGGCCTACGATGCAGGTCCTGCGGATGTAGTCGCCGACCCGCTGGACGTTGCCCATCAGGTCTTCCTGTTCGATCGCGTCGATGACGGCCTCGATCGCGGCGCAGGCCATGGGGCCGGCGCCGAACGTGGTGCCCAGCGCGTCGAGCTTCACGGCCTTTGCGACCTTGCCCGACATCAGCAGCGCGGAGCAGGGGAAGCCGTTTCCAAGCGCCTTGGCCGTCGTGATCATGTCCGGCATCACGCCGTACAGGTTCGCGGCAAAGGGATGGCCCGTGCGGCCGACGCCACACTGCACTTCGTCGAAGATCAGCACGGCGCCCGTCTCGTCGCAGCGCTTGCGCAGGGCGGCGAGGTATTCGGCGCCCAGGTCGAAGGCGCCGCCCACGCCCTGCACGGGCTCGACGAGCACGGCCGCGGTCTTTTCGGTGATCTTCGCCAGCGACGCAAGGTCACGCCGCGGGATGAACGTGACGTCGAAGGGCGTGCGCGGGAAGCCGTACCACTTTTCCTTCGCGCCCCAGGTCAGCGCCGCGGCCGCAGCCGTGCGGCCGTGGAAACTCATTTCCAGCGCGACGACTTCGGCGCGGCCGGGGTTCATCGTGAACGCCATCTTCAGCGCGTTCTCGTTCGCCTCGGCGCCGCTGTTCACGAAGAACACGCTTTCGAAGGGCAGCTTCGAGAATTCCACCAGCCGCTGCGCGGCGCGCAGGCGCACGTCCATCGGCACGGCGTTGCTCTGGAAGTTCACGTCGCGCGCCTGGTCGGTCACGGCCTTGGTCCAGCCCGGATGGCCATAGCCCAGGGCGGCGACGGCGTGGCCGCCGTACAGGTCGAGCACGCGACGGCCTTCCGGCGTGTACAGCCAGACGCCCTCGCCACGCGCGACGTGCAGCGGGTACTGCGCGAAGACAGGGGCGAGGTAATCGTGGATCGCAGGTTCAGTGGCCATGTCGAGAAGGTCCTTGGGTCGTCTTCAGGTCCAGCCGGCGGCCGGCGCGGTCAGGCCCGCGGTGTCCGGCAAGCCCTGGAGTCGGTTCATCCACTGCACGGCACCGCCCGCGGCGCCCTTGCAGAGGTTGTCGATCACGCTCATGACGGCAACGCTCTTGCCGTTCGTCGAGACCGACAGGCGCGCGTAGTTGCTGCCCGCGACATCCTTGATGCGCGGCGCGGCGGCGCCGACCTGCACGAAGGGCGAGCCGGCATAGAAGTCCTGGAAGGCCTTCACGAGCGCAGCGGCTTCGCGCGGCGACTTGAGCGTGGCCTGCACGGTGGCATGGATGCCGCGCGCGAAGGGGCCAGAGTGCGGCACGAAATGGAAATCCGCCGCGATGCCGCTGGCGGCCAGCGCGCAGGCGGTGACTTCCGGCGTATGCCGGTGCGCAAGCGCGTTGTAGGCATACATGTCGCTGTGGCGCTGCGGGTGGTGCGTGCCGTCGGTGGGCTTGCGGCCCGAACCGGTGCTGCCCGTCACACCCGTGACGAAGAGCTGCGGCGTCACGAGGTCGAGCTTCAGCAGCGGCACCGAGGCGAGCAGGATCGCCGTGGCGAAGCAGCCCGGGTGCGCCACATGCGGTGTCGGCGCCGCGGCCAGGTGTTCCGGCACGGCGCAGCTGAACTGCCGAAGCCGTGCCGGTGCGCCATGTGCGTGCTTGTACACGGCGGCGTAGGCCTCGTCGGTCGAGTAACGGTAATCGGCGGAAATGTCGACCACGGAAGGCTTCGTGCCCGCGCCTTCGGCGACGGTGAGCAAGCGATCGATCAGCGCGGCCGAGGCGCCGTGCGGCGCGGCCGAGAAGATGGCGCTGCGCGGGAGCTTGGCGACGAGGGCTTCGATCTCGGCCTGCGAACTGAAGGTCGTCGTGGGATAGACCGGCGCGAGGTGCCCGAAGGACTTCGCGACCGGTTCGCCTGGCTGGCTGTCGGACAGGATGCCGGCGAGTTCCAGGTTCGGATGGCCTGCGATCAGGCGCAGCAGCTCACCGGCCACGTAGCCGGTGCCACCCAGGACGATCGTGGGAATGCCTGCCTGAGTCATCAGGCCTGCTCCGCCACGGCCTTGGCCGGCAGCTTCAGGCTGTCGATGATGAGATCGCCGAGCTTCGCGCCGTTGCTGATCGCGTTGCAGGCGCGGACGTTCATCTGCTCCTCGATGATCTGCACGCCGACGTCGTTGTCCGTCGCGGGGCCGGTGACGGCCGAAGGCTCGATGCCGAAGCGCTCGCGCAGCAGCTTCACGCCGCCCCAGGCCGCGACAGGATCATTGGCCGACAGCACGACGCTCGTGAGCGCCTTGCTGATGTCCTCGCACTGAAGGATGGCGTCGACGCCATAGGTGCCGATGAGTCCGTCGCCGAGTTCGAAGACGATCACGTCCGGCTTCTTGGCCGCGAGCTCCGTCATCATCGCGCGCGTCAGCGCCGGGCCCGTCTTCGCCGTCGTCGTGACGACGCCGAGGTCCGTGAAGATCATGCCGTTGCGGGCGCCCGAGTCTTCCATCGCGAGGATGTCACGGCGCAGGGACACGCCCGTTGCCTTGAACACGTCGACGACGAGACCCCGGTGCCGCATGCGCGACACGATCGCGCAGGCCGCGGCCGTCTTGCCGGCTTCCATGCAGGTGCCGGCGAGCGCGACGACTGGCACGCCCTGCGTATCGAGCTTCGCGTCGTAGTCGAGCTTCTTCTTGCCGACGCGGGCCGGCACGCCGATGCGCTCGCCCAGGAAGGGGAACTGCAGCACGACGCCCAGCACGCGGCAGTCGAACGGCCGGCCCTTGTCCGGGTTCGCCGAATCGCAGACGCCCAGCACGCCGCCGATGTTCAGCATCTGGATGATGTCGCCGGCCTTGACCGACTCCGGCACGTGGCCGGAATAGCCGAACAGCGCCTTGCGGGTGCCCAGCGCGCCCACGACGATGTCGCCGCGCACGACCTTGGCCATGCGGCCACTGGTCAGCTCCAGCGTGTTGTACGTGGACTTGTTGGTCAGCACCTCCACGACGAGCACCACGCCTTCTTCCGAAGGAATGTTGTCTTCCTCGACGCGCAGGTCGTGCTTCAGGCCCAGGGCCTGGGTGATCGAGGCGATCTTGTCGACGACGACGCTCTTCATGGCCTTACTTGCCCTTCGCGGCGTTTTCGCCGGCACGACGGTGGAATACGCCCGTGAGGGCGACGATCTTGGAGAAGCCCAGCGCATCCGTCGGCGACCACTCGCCTACGGCCTCGCCATAGACGCCCTTCGAGGCGGCCATCAGCGAGTACGGTGATTCGACGCCTTCGACGAAGCACGATCCGGCGCGCAGCAGCACGTGTACGTCGCCCGTGACCCGCTCCTGCGATGACAGCATCAATGCCTCGATGTCGCGGCAGACCGGGTCGAGCAGCTGGCCCTCGTGAACGAGGTCGCCGTAAGGCGCGGACACCTGGTCCTTGATGCGCTGCTGGCGCGGTGTCATCACGAGCTTCTCGAGTTCGCGGTGCGCATTGATCAGGATCTCGGCGGCCGGCGCCTCGAAGGCCACCCGGCCCTTCGTGCCGATGATGGTGTCGCCCAGGTGGATGCCGCGGCCAATGCCGAACTTCGCACCGATCGTCTCCAGGCGCTCGATGACCTCGACCGGCGACATCGTCTTGCCGTCGAGCCCGACCGGGCGACCCTTTTCGAAGCGGATCGTGTGGTGCGCGGGCAGCGCCGGCTTGTCGAAGGCGTCCTTGGACAGCACCCAGGCGCTTTCCGGGATGCTGCCCTTCGAGGTCAGCGTTTCGGTGCCACCGATGGTCACGCCCCAGAGGCCGCGGTTGATCGAGTACGCGGCGCCATGCGGCGGGATCGGGAGCTTGCGCTCCAGCAGGTAATCCAGCTCTTCCTGGCGCTTGAAGGCCTTGTCGCGCACGGGCGCGAACACTTCCAGGTCCGGCGCGAGGGTGCGCAGCGCGACTTCGAAGCGCACCTGGTCGTTGCCGGCGGCCGTGCAGCCGTGGGCGATCATGTTCGTGCCCAGTTCGCGCGCGACGCGCGCAATGGTCTGCGCCTGCATCACGCGTTCGGCACCGACGCACAGCGGATAGAGGTTGCCGCGACGGACGTTGCCCATCACGAGGAAGCGCAGCACCTGCTCGTAGTAATCGGCACGCGCATCGACCTGGTGGTGGTCGATCGCGCCCAGCGCGAGCGCGCGCTCGTGCAGCGTCTTCGCGGCGTCGGCGTCGATGCCGCCGGTGTCCACCGTGACCGTGATGACCGGGCGGCCGGTGTTCTCGGCGACCCAGGGCACAAGGAAGGACGTATCGAGACCGCCGGAATAGGCGAGGACGATGGGCTGCTTGGACGTGTTCGACATGGGGAGGGCTTCTCTCAGATGCGGAAATGGGTATGCAGGCGCTCGACGAGCCGCTGCTGGGCAGCGCCGTCCTGCGTCGCGATGAAGATGGTGTCGTCGCCGGAAATCGTGCCGACGACTTCCGGCCACTCGGCCCGGTCGATCGCCACGGCCACGCTGCCCGCGGCGCCGATAGTCGTCTTCACGACGGTCAGCGAGGGGCCGGCCGGCTTCACCTCGCGCACGAAGCGCGAAATGGCGGCGAAATCGCCCTGCGCGTGCGCGACTTCGTCGCCCGGCGGCAGGTAGCGGCCCTGGGCCTTCAGCACGCCGAGCTCGCGCATGTCGCGGCTGACCGAGGACTGGGTGACCTCGAAGCCGTCGGCCTTCAGCAGGTCGACCAGGTCTTCCTGCCGACGCACGCGTGCGCCGCGCAGGATGCGCAGGATCGCGTTGCGGCGTTCGCTGAGGTGGCGGTCGGAGTGCATAAGAATCGAATACTAGTGCATAAAATTGCACATAGTCAAGAAGAGGCAGGCCCCCGGACGCTACTTCTGGATCGTGTAGACGAGGTCCGCGCTGCGCGCCTTGCCCGACTCGGTCTTGATCGTCCAGCGGTCGCCGACCGTGTAACGCAGCTTCACCGTGTTGATCGCTTCCGCGAGGCTGATGCCGTAGCTCACGTACAGGCGCGGCGACAGGTACTTGCCGAGCACCAGCGAGGTCTCGTTCGCCGTGTCGGATTCGATGCCGACGTCCTGGATGCCGATGCGGCTGCCGATCTGCTGGGCGATGATCGCCCCGCCCTGGGCCAGCGCCTCGTTGCGTGCCGCGCCCTGGCGGCTGCTGTTCTGCACGCTGTCGAGCGAGCCGCCGGCGAGGATCAGCGACACGATCTGTGATTGCGGGATCGCAGGCTCCGAGAAGAAGGTCATGCGCGGCGCCCGCAGGCTGCCGCGCACGTTCACGCCGGCGGTGACGTCCGGGAATACCTTCTGCGCGCGCAGGTCGATGCCTGGATCGTTCAGCGTGCCGTTGTTGAAGATGAGACGGCCGCGGGCGATATCGAGCATGCGACCAAAGGCGGCGTACTTGCCGTCCGCCACGGACAGCTCTCCGCTGCCGCGGCTGGCCTGCGTCTCGTCGAGGTGCGTGCGGATGCTGCCGGTAATGCGGCCCGTCAGGCCGTGGCTCTCGATCGACACCTTGTCGCCGAGTGTCAGCGTGACATCGCTCGTGACCTGCCAGGCCCGCTGGCGCTGTGCGACCGGCTGGCCGGCGATCACCTCGTCTCCCGACGAGAGCACGGCGTTGGTGATCGTGACCGGCTCGAAGTTCGCCTGCGGGATGCGAACCTCGCCGGCGACGTTGATGCGGTTTCCCTCGATCGTGAAGTCGAGGCGCGGCGACGCGGTGGCGCGGGCTTCGGGAATGTCGACGAGCTTCAGGTTTTCGCCGTCGAGATGCACGGTGCCGAACGGGCGGCGCTCGCGCCATTCAAGGGTGCCGCTGGCCTGGGCCTTGCCGTCCCCGGCCCGCGTGCTGCCGGAGAACTGCAGGCCACGGCCGTCGAGTTTCGCGTCCAGGCTGATGTCGCGCAGCGCGAGGTTCACGACATACAGGTCCACCTCGCCGTTCCGCAGCTGCAGGTCGCCGTCGAAGGAGGGTGTGCCCAGCGTCCCGTCGACGCTGGCCCGGGCGGTCAGGCGACCCGCGGCACGGTCCAGGCCGGGCACGTAGGCGTCCAGCAGGTTCAGGCCGTCGGTCTCGAGCGAGAAGTCCCCGTGCACGCTGTGCCCGCGCCAGTCGGCGCCGACCCGCTTGCCCAGGAGCTGCCCGCGCAGGCTTCCCGCCTTGCCGGCGTCGAGGCCGACCTGCAGGCTGAAATCCTCCGGCGTCGCGCTCGCATCGACCACGCCGTTGCCGAAGGCGAGCTGCTCCTCGCGCTCCTTGGTGAGATGGTGGCGAAGCAGCGCGTCGGCCAGCGTGGCGTGCAGTCGCCCCGTGACGGGCAGGGCCTCCGCCCCGTGCAGTTCCAGGCGCGCATCGATGCGACCCGAGTAATCGATGTCCTGCGACAGGCCGGCCGTCAGCGTGCTGAGCGGCAGCTGGCTGGCTTCGAATCCGGAATTCCACGCGCCGCTGCGGCCATCCGCTGCCGCGCAAAGCTGTTCGCTGCGGCCCTTCAGGCAGAGCGGACCGACGCGGAAGGCTGACTCCCCCAGTTCGAGCGGCGCCGCAGCTTCCAGGGCCAGTTTCAGCGCTCCGCCATCGCTGGCGTCGAGTTCCCGCACCGTGCCGCGCCACTGGCCGTCATGGAAGCCGCCGCGCGCCGCGAGGGAAACCTGCAGGCCGCTGGCATTCAGGACCGCGACCAGCGAGTTGTCTTCGGCCCGCCCGTCCAGCTGGACTTCGGCGGTATCGATGAGCCTTGCGCCGAACCGCAGGTCACGCATCCGCAGCCTGCCGGTCGTGTCACCGCCCTCGCGCAGGTCGACGTCGACATCGGCGTCGATGCTGCGCAACGCGCCCCCGCCGAACGCGAATCCCGAACCCTGTGCGCGGATGCCGATCACCGGCGCCTTTGCGGTGCCGGACAGGCTGCCGCGCGCAGTGATCCGGCCCCGCGCATCCGGGGACAGCAGGCCGAGGTCGTCGGCACTGAGGCCGAACCGGATGTCGCGGCGCGCGCCATACACACCCTCGGCGGTAAGCCGCGTGCGCCCCGCGCGCAGGTCGAGGCCGCTGAAACGCCATTCCTCGCCGCGTCGCTCGATGCGGCCCTTGCCGCTCGCCGGGTTGCCGCGCACGGTGCCCTGCAGCCGCTCCAGCGACAGGTCCATGTCGCCGCTGCCGTCAAAGCGTTTGCCGGCCGCACTGAAGTCGAGACTGATGCGCCCCGGCAGGTCGGCGCGAACGGTTTTCAGGTCGATGCCCTGCAGGTTGCCGCCGATCTGCCAGCTGTAGGACGGCGACCAGCGCGCCGTGCCCTGGAGGGCTGCGGTGCCGCCGTAGCCCGACAGCTGTCCCCGCGTGACGGTGATGCTGGCCCCGTCGAGCACCGCGCTGGCCTGCAAGGGCATTGCCGCAAGGCCGGTGATGCCGAGTTCGCCCTCGGCATCGAGGAGCCACGGCTTGTCGCCCGTGAGCCGGTAGCGGCCGGCCCGGCTCGCGATGGGCGGATCGTTTCCGTGCAGCGGCCAGCGGATATCCTGCCAGTCGCCCCGCAGGTCCAGCAGCGGCCGCAGCTGGGGCCGCACATCTATGGTCCCCCGAGCCGTCGCATGGGCCTTCGTCGCACGGTGGGTCACGTTCGAACTGCGTATCGTCAGCCTGCGCTGGGCGACGAATCCGTCGAAATCCACATCGAAGGTTCCCGGGCCGAACGCAGGTGCCTCGGCGGTGCCGCGTGCGTTGAAGCCGTCCCGGTTCCAGCCCAGCACGAGGTCGCCGGCGATCTTGCCCAGCACGTTGCCGCCACCGAAGGGCACGATGTCGAAATCCTTCACCCTGGCCTGCCCATCGAGGTGCCAGGCCTTGTTCAGGTCGGCGAACTTCGCCGTGACCGTCGCGTGAAAGGGTGCCGTGATCGCCCCGGTGAACGGCAGCGTGATCGTGTCGCCTTCGAAACTTGCCGTCGCGCGCCACAGCGGCTGGCCGGGTAGCTGCCATTCGGCCGACGCCTGCCCGGAGTACCGGATGGGGTCCCGCGCCAGTACGCGGCCGTCCGTCTTCACGTGCAGCGACGGCATGTCGAACTCGCCCTGTCGGATCCGGATCTGCGACGGATAGACCGAACCGGACGCACTGAGGTTCGAGCCCTCGAGCCGGACGCCGTTCGGCACCACCAGCGTGCCTTCCGTGACGCGGATGTCGTCAACGTGGATGCGCATCAGGGATGGCAGGAAGTGCGGCTTCCACGGTTCATGGGTGTCCGTGACCCGGGGAACTTCGATCAGCATCGTGCTGGCGCGGAGTTCACGCACACTAAGGGTCTGCCACAGCAGCGGCGCGAGACGGATCCTTCCGTCGATGCCGGTGAAATGCAGGTGGACGCGACGGTGCCGGATGTCCAGCGTGTCGATGTGCGCGCCGCCGGCCAGCGTGCCCCTGACGCCCTCCACCCTGAGGGTGACCGGTCCGATCCGGCCGAGGCGCGTCGCCACGACCTGCAGGCCCCATTCGGTACCGGCCACCAGCAGCAGCAGCGCAGAGGGCGTCAGCAGCAACAGCGCCAGAAGTGCGAAATGGATGAGGCGCCGGCGCGTCATAGCTTCGGCGAGATGTTCAGGTGCAGCCGCGGGCTGCCCGATCCCGACAGGGGCTTCGCCACGTCGATGCCGATCGAGACGACGGGCAGCCGGAAGCGCAGGCCGACGCCCGCCGAATACGCGAGCCGGTCGCCGAAGCGGTTGAAGGCATTGCCGGTGTCGAAGAAGGTGGCGATGGCGAGATTCTTCGGCAGGTCGCGGATCAGTTCCGCGCTGCCAAAGAGCAGGTGTCTTCCGCCGACGTTGATCTGGCTGGGCACGTAGAGCGGATCGCCCGACGGATCTCGCAGGATCGTGCCCGCCAGGTCGCGTTCGAAACCCTGCACGTCCTGCTTGGGCGACAGCGAGTTGTACGCGAAGCCGCGAACGCTGCGGTCGCCGCCCGCGAAAAATCGGTAGATGCCCGGCATGTCGCCGAAATTTCGCACCAGGCTGGATCCCAGTTCGCCGCGCAGCAGGACATGCCATTTCGCGCCAAGGTCGAAGACCCGTTCGCCCTGCAGGTGCAGCCGCACGAAGTCCGAACTCGAGCCGAGCACGTGCGTCGATCCGATCAGTTCGGCATGGAAGCCCCGCGAGAACAGCGCTTCACCCAGATAGCCCTCCGGCACGGAGGTGAAGCTCAGTCCCGGTACCAGCAGGTTGCTCGTGTCCCGCTGCACGCCGCCGTTTGCCAGAGTCTCGATCGGTGCCGCGGACTTGGTCGTCGTGTTCGTCATGGCGAGCGACATCACGCGCTGCCACCGGCCGCTCACGCGCGTGATGGAAGGCGTGAACGACAGTTCGTAGGTGTTCAGGTCGCTGATCTGTTCGGTGCGGTTCGTCAGCTGCATCGAGAATTTCTCGATGGCCGGGTCGCCGATCGGGATGTCGTAGCGGGAATCCACGCGCCGGGTGATGGTAGATGCCTTCACGTCGAGCCTGAACCGGTGGCCGCGGTCGTTGATGCGCGGATCGCTCCAGCTGAAGGTCCCGCGCGGTCCCGTGTCCGTGCCGTAACCGGCGCCGATCTGGAACTGCCTGCGACCTTTCTCGGCGCTGATGCGCACCGGTACGCTCAGGGTCTGCGGGTCGCGCTCCTGGGGCAGGACTTCGACCGTGGAGAAATAGAGGCTGTCGTCCAGCGCGAACTGCGTGCGCAGCAGTTGCGCCGTGCTGTAGGGGTCGCCTTCCTTGAAGCGCATGAAACGGCGCATCAGTTCCGGGCGGATCACTGACTGTTCGATGCGGATTTCGCCGAAGTGGTAGCGCTCGCCCGTCACGAGGCGCAGGCGGATGTCGGCCTTCCGGTCCACCGGATCGACGCGCAGCGTGTTTTCCGTCAGCCGCGCATCGAGGTAACCCTGGGCGGCGGCGATGCGCAGCAGGTCGCCCTTGGCCGTTTCGTAATTGCCATGGTTCAGCCGCTGGCCGCGGCGCAGCCCCGCCGGTTCGCGCACCGGATCGAAGTAAGGGTCCGAGGCGCCGCCGCCCTCCACCGCGATCAGCACCGACCCGATGACCACCGGTTTGCCGGGTTCGATGTCGATGCGGATCCGCCAGTCGCCGTTTTCGCGCCCGGGCTCCAGGGCCGCCTTGACCACCGGCTCGTAGTACCCGAGTGGCTTGAGGGCGGAGCGGACCTCATCTTCGATGCGCGCAAACAAGCGCGTCACGGTGTCGGCCTCGAGGTTGTCGCGGTCCTTGTATCGCTCCACGCTCAGGAAGGCCTGCACGTTGCGCCGGACCTCGCCGTCGACGCCGTCCAGGTCGACGCGGATGCCGGCATTGGCCTGCGCGGCCGCAATCAGCAACACGCCGGACTGGAGCCAGGGCCGGAAGCGGTGCAGGCGCATCATCCTTCCGCGAGCCAGGCCTCGATGAGTTGTCGCGAGATCGTCTCCGGCGGCGGCAGCAGGATGTCGCCCGCCCGCACTTCGGCGCGGGTGAACCAGCGTGCGTCCTCGAGCTCCTCGTCCTGGGTGCGGGGCGTGGCACCGTCGCCCTCCGCGAGGAAGCCGAGCATTAGGGACGAGGGGAAGGGCCAGGGCTGCGACGAGTGGTAGCGCACGGCATCGACGCCGACGCCGGTTTCCTCCATCACTTCGCGGCGAACCGCGTCTTCCAGCGATTCGCCCGGTTCCACGAAGCCGGCAATCGTTGAGTACCGGCGCGGGGGCCAGCTCGGCTGGCGCCCCAGCAGCGCGCGGTCCCCGTGGCGGACCAGGACGATGATAGCCGGGTCGATGCGGGGGAAGGATTCGCGGTCGCAACGTGGACAGCGCATGGCGTGTCCGGCGCGCGTCGGCGTTTGCGCCGTGCCGCAGCGACCGCAGTGGCGGTGCGTCGCGCGCCAGACCGTCAGGCCCCTGGCGTAGGCAAGCAGGGCCGCCTCGCTCCGGGGCAGGTTCGCGGCGAGGGGTCGCAGTTCCCCCAGGCATTCATCCGGGAGGACATCGTCCCGGTCGGTCTCTACCAGGACGCAGCGGTGATCATTGAACCAGCCCAGCAGGACCTGCCGGTCGCCCGGGGCCGCGATGACGCGGCTGTCCGTCCCGTCCAGGAAGCGGATCGCCAGGGGTTCCCCGGCGGCATCCCGGCTCATCAGGGCCGCCGTGCCCTGCATCAGCAGGTAGCGCGTATCCGCATCGGCACGGGCCTCGCCGAGCCAGTCCTCCCCCTGTCGTGCTTCGGCACGACGATCGACATGCTTGCCGGAAAAGTAGTGGGGGGCGTGGCTCATCACCCCATCATAGCAATCGTTCCTGAACGTTCTCCTCGCAGGATCCGCAACGCCGCGCCGGCACGTCGCCCTGGTCCACCAGGATCAGTCCGCGGCATCCGGGGCAGTGCGAGGCATGGAGTTCATCGCCCCGCGTGAGCGCCGTGACGAGGAACACGGCGTGCTCGAAGCTGATGCGCGGCGACCCAACCAGCTGACGGTAGATTTCATAGGCCTCGCAGAGCGCTTCCCCGCGCTGCACGCCGGGCAGTACCCGGCGGGCGTCGGAGAGCCTGGACTGCGGCATCACGCCGAGCATGTAGCAGACGCTCGCGAGGACCGCCGCCTCCTGGCGCATCTGCGGCGTCCGCGTGAAGAACGACGTCTGCTGCGGGGATTTCCCGCGGTGGCGCGTGATGCCTTCTCCACCGTCCTCGACGATATATGTGCGGAACAGTTTCCGGATGCGGTCATCGGTCAGTCCGGTCCACTGGCGGATCGTGCTGGTGCGGGCCTCATGCCGGATGAAGCGCAGGGCGAGGTCGAATCGCATGCGGTCGCGGCTGTAACGGGCGTCTGAAATCCTCATCGGCTCCCCCTGGGTTCGCTTGCTGGTCAGAAAACGATCATTTGCAGATTTGGGTAAAATATCCCAAATTTGAGACTTCGTTCCAAGCGCAGGTCCGTTGACTATGTCCCGCAAGTCGAGAAGAACAGGTGCGGAGATGCCAATGTCGAACGGAATCATCCCGGGGGGCGCCGCGGGAAACTGGCTGAACGGGGATGCGCTGCAGCCCCTGCGGGAGATCAACGGCCAGTGCATCGAACTGCTGTGCGCCATGGCCGAACGCGGTGAAGGCAGCCTGCCGCTGCTGCAGTCCCTGTCGCCGCTGTGGCGCATGCTGTCGCGCGACGCCCGGCAGAGGCTGGCGTCCTGTCCGTGGCTGCTGGTCGATGCGGGTTTCGGGGACGCGACCCGCTGGCGGCAGCTGACGGAAAACCGCGTCGGCGACCAGCCCCGCGAGTGGCGGGTGCCCTGTCTGGGTGGCGACCGAGGGCTGGCGCTGGCCCGGCGCGTCATGACCTACGGCTGGCATCTGGCCCGTTCGAACCGCTCCGCAGCGCGGATCGTGCTCGGCATGTCCCCGGCCAACATCGAGCGGATCGGTTCCCTGAGCCTGCGGGAACTGGATATCGCGAGCGAATACTGCCCGGGGTGGGTGCGGCCCCGTTGGGAGAACCAGGTGGCGGTCTGGCGACGCCTGCTTTCGGCAGCCTCGGGTGCCGACGAGCCGGCATTGCAGCGGGCCGGCCTGCACGGCATCCAGCTGATCGCCGCCGGAATGCTGCCTTCAGGGCCTCCTGTAAACTCGAGGGCATGACGCTCGAACCCTTCCATCTCGCCATTCCCGTCCACGATCTCGCTGCGGCCCGCGATTTCTACGGCCGCCGCATGGGCTGCCCCGAGGGGCGCAGTTCCCCGGTCTGGATCGACTTCGACTTCTTCGGCCACCAGCTCGTCGTCCATCTGGATCCGGCGCGGACGGCGCACGAGGCCGGTTTCCGCAACGATGTGGACGGGCACGACGTGCCGGTCCCTCATTTCGGCATCGTCCTGTCCTGGGAGCGCTGGCACGAACTGGCGGGGCGCCTGAAAGCAGAGGGTCAGCGCTTCGAACTGGAGCCCGGCATCCGCTTCGCGGGTCAGGTGGGCGAGCAGGCGACGATGTTCTTCTTCGACCCGTCGGGCCATGCGCTCGAATTCAAGGCCTTCCGGGACCCGTCCCGCCTGTTCGCGGTATGATTCGCTAACCTGTTAACCAAATCGAGGCGCTGCGGCGCGCACCCACCCATGACCACGACTGCCCAGATCCTTTCCGACCTCAGTGGCATCCTCGGCGCCGACATCGTGCAGGCCGTCGATGCCACGACGCTCGAGCGACTGACGCACGATTACTGCGTCCACGGCAGCAAGGACGTCGGCATCCACGCCCTCGTCCTGCCCCGCGACACGGAGCAGGTGTCGAAGGCCCTGAAGTACTGCAACGACCACGGCATTCCGGTCGTTCCCCAGGGGGGCATGACGGGCCTGTCGGGCGGTGCGGTGCCCCTGGGTCCCTGCGTCTGCATCTCGATGGAGCGCATGCGCCAGGTCATCGAACTGGACGTCGCCGCGTCGACGATCACCGTCGAGGCGGGCGTCGCGATGGAAACCGTGCAGAAGGCCGCCGACGCGGTCGACCTCTTCTTCCCGCTGGACCTCGGCGGTCGCGGCAGCTGCCAGATCGGCGGCAACCTGTCGACGAATGCCGGCGGCAACCGCGTGCTGCGCTTCGGCATGGCGCGCGACCTGGTGCTGGGCCTCGAGGCCGTTCTGGCAGACGGCACGGTGATCGATTCCCTCCGCAAGGTGATGAAAAACAACACCGGCTATGACCTGCGGCAGCTGTTCATCGGCGCCGAGGGCACGCTGGGCATCATCACGAAGGTGGTGCTGAAGCTGTACCCGAAGGCCAAGAGCGTCTGCACCGGCATCATGGCCGTCGACGATTACCCGGCCGTGCTGGACCTGCTCAAACGCGCGCGGGGCGGCTTCGCCTCGCAACTCACGGCCTACGAGGTCATGTGGCCGGACTTCTACAAGCTGGGCACCGTCGGCCTCGGACGCAAGCCGCCGCTGGAAATCGGCGCCGGCGCCTACGTGCTCATCGAGACGATGGGCACGGACCCGACCTCTGACCAGGAGCGATTCGAGACGGTGATCGGCGAGGCGATGGAAGCCGGCATCGTGAAGGACGCCATCATCGCGCAGTCGCAGCGCGAGTCGACGATGCTGTGGGACGTCCGCGATTCCCCGGGCGAATGGTCGAAGGGCGTGCACTGGCCGCAGCTCGGCTTCGACGTCAGCGTGCCGACCGGCGAGATCGGCCCGCTGGCCGACGAGATCGGTGCGCTCCTGAAGTCACGCTGGCCGCAGCTGCAGGTGGTGTTCTTCGGCCACGTGGCCGACGGCAACCTGCACGTCTCGGTGCGCATGTCGGGCCACGACGTCCCCGAGATCGATCTCGAGAACGCGGTGTACAGCCTGATGGAAAAACGCCGTGGCTCGATCTCGGCCGAGCATGGCATCGGTTCGCTGAAGCGGCCGTTCCTGCACTATTCCCGCAGCCCCGCGGAGCTGGCGCTGATGCGGGCGATCAAGCAGGCGATGGATCCCAAGGGGATCATGAATCCCGGCAAGATCATCTGACTTGCCGGGGCGGCCGCACTACAGGAAGTTCTGCGGCCAGATCATCGACCGCCACATGTGCGCGGCGGGCGAGTTGTCGAAGCCCAGCCCTTCCTCGGGCTGGCGGAAGTGGCGGCCGATCAGGTCCGTGAACTCGTCCGGGTCCACGGCCCAGCCATCCTGGAAGCTGTAGATGTCGTAGATCGTGATCAGCCGCGAGGTCATGTACCAGCGGTGGTTGCGGGCTTCCTCGTGCGCCTTGCAGATGTACTCCGGCGGCTTGTAGTCGGGGCCGAAGAACTTGTTGTAGGCGTCCGGGTACTTGAATCCCGCCGCGTCGTCCGCGAAATAGCGCAGCGCCTGGTGGTACTTCACGGCCCAGGCGATCTCTTCGCTGACATACGGCGCGATCATCTGCGCGCCCCAGTAGCCATGGTCCACGCGCAGCAGCGCGCCATTGGCGATGTCATGCAGCAGGCAGGCGACCACGACCGTTTCCGGCTGGCCGTCCTGCAGGGCGAGTTTCGCGCTCTGCAGGAGGTGCATGAAGGCGATGTCGCAGAAGCGGTAGTGGAAGAAGTCGAGCAGCGTCGGCTTTTCCGGCATCACGGGGAGCTTCGGGTTCTGGCCCATCATGAAAACGGCACCCGTTTCCATCATGTTCGCCAGCAGTTCGCGTTCGGTCTTGTCCGGGTCGTTGCCGACCATCGCGATCGGCGGCGGCATCACCATGCGCTGGTAGCTCGACTGCGGGCACTCCGCAGCCGTGACGAAGGTTCCGGGCTTGCGCGTGGGGGCGCCGGTGGGGACTTTCATGCTCCGTGCTCCTCGTTGCTGCCTGATCCGGGCCGCGCGCCGTAACGGCGGGCGAGCCAGGCGCAGACCATCAGCTGCATCTGGTGGAAGATCATCACGGGCAGCACGACGGCACCAACGTCGGCTGCACCGAACAGGACGCGGGCCATCGGAACGCCGCTGACGAGGCTCTTCTTCGATCCGCAGAACACGATCGAGATCTCGTCTTCGACACCGAAGCCCAGCGCCCGTGCAGCGTACCGGGTCAGGAGCAGGATCGCCGTCAGCAGAAATGCGGACAGTGCGAGGACGATGAGGATCTGCGAGAGGGCGACCTGCTGCCAGATGCCCGCCACCACGGCGGTCGAGAAGGCGCTGTAAACCGCCAGCACGATCGTGCTGCGGTCGGTGTACGACAGGATGGCCTTGCGGCGTGCCACCCAGGCACCGATCCACGGGCGCAGCAGGTGGCCGGTGGCGAACGGCAGCAGCAGTTGCACCACGATCTTCCAGACGCCTGCAAAGGAGACTGCCCCGCCGTGGGCCTGCGTGAGCAGACCCATCAACACCGGCGTCAGGGCGATGCCGATGAGGTTGGAAGCCGCCGCGGAGGCCACGGTGCCGGCAACGTTGCCTCGGGCGATGGACGTGAAGGCGATGGACGACTGCACCGTCGAGGGCAGCGCGCAGAGGAAGAGCACCCCGGTCCACAGTGGGCCGGGCAGCAGGCCGGGCAGCAGTGTCGCCAGTCCCAGGCCGAGCAATGGGAAGACCACGAAGGTCGTCGCCAGGATGATGAGGTGCAGGCGCCAGTGGCCCAGCGCGGCAACGAGGTTCTCGCGCGGCAGCCGGGCCCCATGCAGGAAGAACAGCAGCACGACGGCGGACGTGGCGATCGCGTTGACGGTTTCGGCAGCCTGTCCGCGGACCGGCAGGAGGCTGGCCGTGACCACCGCGAGGACCAGGATCAGGAGGAAGGTGTCGGGGAGGAATTTTCGCACGCGGGGATCTTCCTTGCCCGCGCGTGGAGGCGTCAACCGCTGTCGGATCCTTTAAACTGCCCGGCAACCATGCAAGCCCTATCCGTACGCGGTCTCACGAAGACCTACAAGAATGGCGTCCAGGCCCTCAAGGGGATCGATCTCGACGTCCAGCAAGGCGATTTCTTCGCGCTGCTCGGTCCCAACGGGGCCGGCAAGACCACCCTGATCGGCATCGTGACCTCGCTGGTCACGAAATCGGCCGGCAACGTGCAGGTCTTCGGGCACGACATCGATACCGAGATCGAGCGCGCCAAGGCCTGCATCGGCGTGGTGCCGCAGGAAATCAACTTCAACATGTTCGAGTCGCCCGAGACGATCGTCGTGAACCAGGCCGGGTTCTACGGGATCGAGCGCGGGCTGGCGCGCGAGCGGGCCGAGAAATACCTCAAGCAGCTGCAGTTGTGGGAGAAGCGCAAGTCCATGGCGCGTTCCCTGTCGGGCGGCATGAAGCGCCGGCTGATGATCGCTCGCGCGCTGATGCACGAGCCGAAACTGCTGATCCTCGACGAGCCGACCGCGGGCGTCGACATCGAGATCCGGCGCTCCATGTGGGACTTCCTGCGCGAGATCAATTCGCAGGGCACGACGATCATCCTGACGACCCACTACCTGGAAGAGGCCGAGAACCTCTGCCGCAACATCGCGATCATCAACGGCGGCAAGGTCATGGAACGCGGCGGGATGGGCGACCTGTTGCGGAAGCTGAACACGGAGTGTTTCCTCCTGTCGCTGCGCGATGGCATCGATGCGGCCCCGGTGCTGCCCGGCTACCGGATGGAGCGCGTCGACGCGACCACGCTGGAAGTCGAGATCTCCAAGGAGCAGAACCTCAACGACGTGTTCGCCGCGCTGTCCGCACAGGGCCTGCACGTGCTGTCGATGCGAAACAAGGTCAACCGGCTGGAAGAGATGTTCATGCGTCTCGTGGAGAACCGTCAGGCATGAGCACCGCAACCCAATCGCTGTCCGCCATGCGCGGCATCGGCTTCCGCACGATCGTAATCCGCGAGTACGGGCGCATCATGCGCATCTGGGGCCAGACGCTGGTCCCTTCGGCCGTCACCTCGACCCTGTACTTCGTCATCTTCGGCAGCCTGATCGGGCGCCGCGTCGGCGACATGGGGGGCTTCGACTACCGGGCCTACCTGGCGCCGGGCCTCATCATGATGTCGGTCATCACGAACTCCTACGGCAACGTCGTCTCGTCCTTCTTCGGGGCAAAGTTCGGCAAGCACATCGAGGAGCTTCTCGTGTCGCCGCTGCCTAACTGGATCATCGTCACGGGTTATGTCTGCGGCGGACTCATGCGCGGCCTGATGGTGGGCCTCGTCGTTACGGCAGTGGCGCTGGTGTTCACGCACCTGCACGTGCACCACGTCGGCATCATCATCGCCGCCGTCGTGCTGACCTCGGTCATCTTCGCGCTGGGCGGATTCATCAATGCCGTCTTCGCGAAGAACTTCGACCAGGTCAACTGGATCCCGGCCTTCGTGCTGACGCCGCTGACCTACTTCGGTGGCGTGTTCTATTCGGTCGACCTGCTGCCCGCGTGGGCGCAGAAGATCTCGATGGTGAATCCCATCCTGCACATGGTGAATGCCTTCCGTTACGGCTTCCTCGGAACGTCCGACGTGAGCGTGATAGGGGCTTTCTCGATCATGGCGGCCTGTGTTGTGGCGCTGTTCACCTGGGCCCTGATCCTCTTGAACCGGGGGACCGGCATCCGTGACTGACGTCAGTTTCATCGGCCGCGTGTATGCCGCGGCGGACCGCAATGAATCCCTGGTCTGCGTAGGGTTGGACCCCGAGCCGGAGAAGTTCCCCGCCTCGCTGCAGGCGAACCCGCGGGCCATCTTCGAGTTCAATCGCCGCATCGTCGATGCGACGGCGGCCTATGCCTGCTGCTTCAAGCCGCAGTTCGCGCATTACGCCGCGCTGTCGGCAGAGGACCAGCTCCTCGACACGATCCGCTACATCCACGACGCGCATCCGGGCATCCCGGTGATCCTGGATTCCAAGCGTGGCGATATCGGCAACACGGCCGAGAAGTACGCGCAGGAAGCCTTCGTGCGCTATGGCGCGGACGCGGTCACCGTGAACCCCTACATGGGTGGCGACACGGTCGAGGCCTACCTCAAGTGGTCGGACCGTGGTGTCGTCGTGCTGTGCCGGACGTCGAACCCGGGCGCGCGCGACTTCCAGGACCTGCTGGTCGACGGCAAGCGCCTGTACCGCGTCGTCGCCGAGCGGGTCGCGCAGCAGTGGAACGGCAACCGGAATTGCCTGCTGGTCGTGGGCGCCACGTATCCGCAGGAACTGGCCGAAGTCCGCGCCGTCGTTGGCGACCTGCCGTTCCTCGTGCCGGGCATCGGCGCGCAGGGCGGTGACGTCGAGGCCGCCGTGAAGGCCGGCCGCACGGCGGACGGCAAGGGCCTGCTCGTGAACTCCTCGCGCGGCATCCTGTATGCCAGCAAGGGCGATGACTTCGCCGAGGCGGCGGGCGTCGCCGCGCGCACGCTGCGCGACGAGATCAATCTCTACCGCTGATCGATCGCAGGCCGCCTGCGTCGGGCCCCGTCAGGGCGTCAGGCCGTTTCGCGGCGCGGATTCACTTCGATCGTGACGTGGCTCAATTGCGGGATGCCGGCGAGGCGCGCCTTGTAAGCATCGGGTGACTGCGGCTGCGCGGCATCGATCGACACGATCAGGGCCTGGTGACCAGGCCCGACGCGCCAGAGGTGCATGTCCGTCACGCGGTCCCTGCCGGATGCGTCTTCGATCCGCTCGCGGATAAGTTTCAGGCGCTCGTGGTTGTCGTGGGCGTCCAGCAGCGAGCGGCTTGCCTCGCGCACCAGACCGATCGCCCACTGCGCGATCACGATGGCGCCGACGACACCGATCAGCGGATCCATCCAGGTCCAGCCGAGGAAGCGACCGGCGAGCAGGCCCGCGATCGCCAGGACGGAGGTCAGCGCATCGGCCAGCACGTGCACGTAGGCGGCGTGCAGGTTGGTGTCGCGCTGGTGGGCGCTGTCCTCGGCCTCGTGTTCGTGGTGGTGCTGGTGCCCATCGTCGTGATCATGGTCATGGCCATGGTCGTCGTGGCCATGGTCGTCGTGGCCGTGGTCATGGCCATGATGATGATGGTGGTCGTCCTTCAGCAGCAGCGCGCTGACGAAGTTCACCACCAGGCCGAGGACGGCGATGAGTCCGGCCTGTTCGAAGCCGATGGCGAGAGGGTTCAGCAGTCGCTGCACGGATTCCCAGCAGATCAGCACGGACACCACGCCCAGCGTCACCGCGCTCGCGAAACCGGCCAGTTCGCCGACCTTGCCCGTACCGAAGGCGAAGACCGGGTCGTGCGCATGACGCCGCGCAAAGCGATAGGCCACCGCGGCGATCGTCAGCGCCGCTGCATGCGTGGCCATGTGCCAGCCGTCGGCCACCAGTGCCATCGAACCGTAGTAGGTGCCGCCGGCGATTTCGCCGACCATCATCACCGTGGTGAGGGCGACGACCAGCCAGGTGCGGCGTTCGTTGCGCTCGTGCTGGTCGCCGAGGAAGGACTGCTGGCAGCGGTGGCCGGCGTGGGTGTGGGTCGTCATGCCTCCGCATTCTGCATCAGCGCTTGTCCCATCCGCACCCTCGTACCCGGCCCGATGCCGGGCGCCAGCGAGAACGAGCGCGGCAGGAACAGGATGATCGTCGAGCCGTGCTCGAACCAGCCCATCTCCTCGCCCCGTGCGAGGCGGGCACTGCAGGGGATCTCGTTCGGCCCCTGGTAGCGCAGGTGCAGGTGCGCGTCGATGAAGCGCAGTCGCAGGCTGGCCACGAGGATGGCCGCCACCGGCACGATCGTCAGGGCCGTTCCGCTGCCCCGCAGCGTCGTGCGGATCACGGCCCGCTCGTTGCGGCAGAACAGGCGTTCGACGCGCTTCAACGCAATGGGATTCACGTTCCAGGTGTCGCCGGAGACATAGGTGACGTGGTGCACGTCGAGGTCCTGCGGTGCGTGGAAGCGGTGGTACATCCCGGCCGTCAGCCGCAGCGTCACGTACTGGCCACCCTCGTGCAGTGCCACGAGGGCCGGATCGACCAGGAGATCTTCGAGTCGATAGGGGAATCCCTTGGCCTGGTAGACGATCCCGCGCTCGACGCGGCCGCAACTGCCCACGATGGCGTCCGACGGGCTTGCGAACAGGCTTTCGCGCCGATCGATCGGCCGGGCTCCGTCGCGCAGTTCACGGATGAAGGCATCGTGCAGACTGGTGAACGACGGCTTGCGGGCATCCGAGAGATCGACGTCGCAGAACAGTTTCCAGATCGCGATCGATGCGCGGCGCACCAGGGGTTGCTCGATGCGGCTGAACCATCCCATGAACAGCGTGGACCAACGCCGGGGGATGCGGTTGGTCAGCAGGAAATTCAGGTCTTCGCGCAGTGTCATCGGCCGGAAACCTCGTTGTCATACGGTGGGTCCCGGAGGATCCACACATGCTTTCGGAACTGTCCTTCGGAATCGTCGGCGGCACCGCCCTGTACGGCGTGCTGCGCGCAGCGCGGTCGCGACTGATCCTGTCGCGCGCCAAGCATCCCTCGCTGGCCGGCCATGCACGCTGGTCGCGCCGCTTCTCGAAGCTCGTGCCCTGGTACGACTATGGTGCGACGGGGTTCTTTCGATCCGATGACGCACCGGCCGATGTCGCAGCGATTCGCGCGGCGGCGTTCGAGCGACTCGCCGTGCGCTGTGCGACGCGCTGGCCGAAGTCCACGGCGGCACTGGCCGAGCTCGAGCCCTCGATCCCGGACATCCGGTTCACGTCCCGCTACCGCGTGCCCTTCCAGTTCCGCGAAGCCGTGCGGCAACGGCTGAAGACCGGCTGCGTCTTCCAGCGCTCCGAGGGAAACCGGCTCATCGACCTCGATGGCAATGCGAGCTACGACCTGGCGGGTTCCTACGGGGTCAATCTCTTCGGGAACGACTTCTACAAGGGCTGCATCGAGCGCGGTGCGGCGCGCGTGACGGATCTCGGTCCGGTGCTCGGCGTCTACCATCCCCTGATGGCGGACATCCTGGTGCGGCTGCGTGCGATCTCCGGCATGGAGGATTTCTCCTTCCACATGTCGGGGACGGAAGCGGTCATGCAGGCCGTCCGCCTCGCGCGGTACCACACGGACCGCCGTCACGTCGTGCGCTTCTGTGGCGCGTACCACGGCTGGTGGGGCGACGTGCAGCCCGGCGTGGGCAATCCGCAGGTCGCGCGCGATACCTACACGCTGCGCGACATGCACGCACGCAGCCTCAAGGTGCTGGAGACACGGAACGACATCGCCTGCGTGCTGGTGAACCCCTTGCAGGCGCTGCATCCGAACGCGAATGCACCGGCTGACAACACGCTGATCGCGGGAATGCGCTGCGCCGGCTTCGACCGCGCTGCCTATGCTGCATGGCTGCGCAGTTTGCGCGATGTCTGCACGCGTCGCGGCATCGTGCTCATCTTCGACGAGGTCTTCGTGGGTTTCCGGCTCGGAAAGGGCGGTGCGCAGGCGTATTTCGGCGTTCGTGCGGACCTCGTGACCTATGGCAAGACCCTGGGGGGCGGCCTGCCCGTCGGCGTCGTCGCAGGTTCCTCTCGCCTCATGCAGCGTTACCGCGAGGATCGGCCCGCCGACATCTGCTTCGCGCGCGGCACGTTTGCGGGACACCCCTACGTGCTGGGGGCGATGCATGAATTCCTGCTCTTTCTGGACACGGAAGACGCCCGTCGCCTGTACGAGGGACTCGATGAGCGCTGGGATGCGCGTGCCGATGCGCTCAACGCGCGACTTGCCGAGGCCTCCTTGTCCGTCCGCGTGGCGAATCTCGGCTCGATCTGGACCGTCTGCTACACGGCGCCGTCGCGTTACAACTGGATGCTGCAGTACTACCTGCGGCTCGAGGGGCTGCACCTGCCGTGGATCGGCACCGGCCGCTTCATCTTCAGTCTGGATTACAGCGACGAGGATTTCGCGGCAGTCTGCGACCGGTTCATGGCGGCAGCCCTGTCCATGCAGGCGGATGGCTGGTGGTGGCGGGACGCGGGCCTGACGGAGAAGTCCATCAAGCGCCGCGTCCTGGCGGAACTGCGTCAGTCCTGGTGGCGGGCGTGCATCGGATCGATAAGCTCGCCGCGCAGGAGTGCCAGCGGCGCGCGGTGATAGAGCTTGATGTCATGGAAGGGGTCGGTGAGGATCTTCGATCCCCAGGCGATCCCTGCCATGAAGCCCTGCTGCACGAACAGCTGCAGCATGCGGAACAGCAGGCCGCCTGCGCCGAGGGCCAGCCAGACCCAGCCGATCCGGTCCGCGAATTCCGCGAGCCCGCGGGCCGGCGAGAAGAGTCCGAATAGCGTCGGTTCTGCCGCGAGCAGCAGCGGCGAGCCGGCCCAGATCGACATGAGCACGATCTTCCGGCGCAGGTTGTAACCGACCTTGATCTCTTCCTTGTGTTCGTGGGTCGCCTGGTTCACGTGGTCGTAGCCGCGTGGCTCGAAGAAGAAATGCCCGGCCTGCCGGCTGAGCATGGAGACCAGCCAGGCCACGAGTCCGGCGGCGGGTGGATCGATGAAAAGCAGCGCATAGGCAGCCAGGAAGGAAATTGCGCTCAGGAAGTGCAACGACTGGTTGATGCGGCTGTGATGGTAGTAGCGGTGGTCGTCCCAGCGCTGGATGCGAAGCGTATCGCCGAAAGCCGACATGGATAGGGACCTCGTTCGAAGGATGTTCGGGTTCCAGAAATACTGCGCGCGCGTTGCAAAGGCGTGACGCGGCTGTCCCGCAATGCGCGCGCCATGACGGGTTCACGTCTTCGTCATGCGGCGCGACTACCTTTCGTGGGCGTGAAGATCCTAATCGCCACGGACGCCTGGTTGCCGCAGACGAATGGCGTCGTCAACACCCTGCGCCAGACGGTGGCAGCGCTTCGTGCGCTGGGCCATGACGTCGAGACCGTGACGCCCCAGGGCTTCCGCACCCTGCCTTGTCCGAGTTATCCGGAAATCAGGCTGTCACTTTTTCCCGGCGCGAGGGTGCGGGAGATCGTCGCGCGCTTCGCGCCGGACGCGATCCATATCGCGACCGAGGGTCCGATCGGCGTCGCGATGCGCCGGCTCTGCCTTGCGCGGGGCATGCCGTTTACAACGTCGTACCACACCCAGTTCCCCGAGTACCTGCGTCGTCGTGCCCCGATTCCCCTCGGGTGGTCATATGCCGCCATGCGCCGTTTCCATGGGGCGGCGGCACGCTGCATGGTGAGCACGCCGAGCATGCAGGCCCAGCTCGAGCAGCGTGGGTTCGGCAACATCGTCCGCTGGCAGCGCGGCGTGGACACGACGCTGTTCCAGCCCAGGTCCAAGGACTTCCTGGCCTTTGCGCGGCCGATCGCGATCTACGTCGGCCGCCTGGCCGTGGAAAAGAACGTCGATGCCTTCCTGCGCATGCCCTGGCGTGGCACCAAGGTCGTTGTCGGCGATGGTCCGGACCGCGAACGCCTGCAGCAGCGGTATCCCGACGCCGTGTTCCGCGGCTACCGCTTCGGCGAAGACCTGGCGAAACACCTTGCTGCGGCGGACGTGATGGTCTTCCCGAGCGTCACGGACACCTTCGGGCTCGTGAACCTGGAATCCATGGCCTGTGGCGTGCCCGTGGCCGCCTATCCCGTCCCGGGGCCGATCGACGTGATCGATGATGGCGTGACCGGCGCGCTGGACGTGGACCTGTCGACGGCCGCACGCCGGGCCTTGAAACTCTCGCCCGCGGATTGCCGGCGGCGTGCGGTCGATGCCGACTGGTTCGCCAGCACCCGCCAGTTCGTCGCCAATCTCGTGGAGGCGTCATGACGCCGCGGCCCGCGTCGCTGCAATCCCTGCGCGCCGTCTTCCTGTCCGACATCCACCTGGGTACCCGCGAGTGCCAGGCGGAGCGTCTGCTCGACTTCCTGGAATCCGTGAAGACGGAGAGCCTGTATCTCGTCGGCGACATCATCGACCTGTGGGCCTTCCGCGGTGGCTTCTACTGGCCCGCGACGCATGCGGCCGTGCTGAGGGCGATCCTCGCAAAGGCCCGTTCGGGAACGCGCGTGGTCTACATTCCCGGCAACCACGATGCGTCCTGCCGGGAATTCTGCAGGCAGTTGCTGGCAGGCATCGAAGTGCACCGCGAGTGCATCCACGAAACGCTCGATGGGCGTCGCCTGCTGGTCCTGCACGGCGACGAATTCGATGCAGCCGTGAAGTGCGGACCGGTCATGGCCCTGCTGGGTACGCAGCTCTACGACCTATTCCTCCGCTGGGGCTATCGGCTGAATCGCGTCCGTCGCGCCTTCGGGCTCGGCCACTGGTCCCTGGTCACCTGGCTCAAGAGCCGCGTCGGCAACGTCCGCCGGCATGTGGAGCGCTTCGAACGGGCGGCCGCAAGCGAGGCAGCGCGCCGTGCACTGGATGGCATCGTCTGTGGTCATATCCACCGGCCCGCGATGAGCGACCGCGATGGTATCCTCTATTGCAACGACGGTGACTGGGTCGAACATGCGACAACGCTGGTCGAAGACGCCCAGGGGACGTTGTGCCTGTGGGTCTGGCCCGAGTCGTCCTTCATGCCGCAGTCCCTGACCCCCGTGATGCGCGAGGCTGCCTGATCGGCTTGTCATACAACTGCATAGTTCGGCGGCGATCATGCCGTCCATGATGAACACGCAAGTCCGTCATGCCCGTGCCGCCAGCTTGCTGGCGAAGATGGATCAGGCCGAACTGGACCTCTGTCGGCAGTTCAACGCACTGGCGCACCGCGCAGGAGCGCGCCAGGTCTTCCAGGTTGCCGAGAAGCTCGGCGACGGCGTGGCCTGGTACTCACTGATCGCCCTGCTGCCGTTCTGCGGCCGGCATGGCGCCCTCGTTGCGCTGCAGATGGCGGTCAGCGGGCTCGCGGGCCTGTTGCTGTATCGCTACCTCAAGCGCCGCTTCGTGCGCGAGCGTCCCTTCATCACGCACACCGCCATCACGCGCGCCGGCGATCCCCTCGATCGATTCAGCTTTCCGTCCGGCCACACGCTGCATGCCGTGTGTTTCACGATCCTCGCCGTGAGTGCCTTCCCCGTACTCGGCTGGATCCTCGTGCCGCTGGCGACTGCCATCGCACTGTCGCGCGTGGTGCTCGGGCTGCACTATCCCTCCGATGTGCTGGTGGGGGCGATGATCGGCGCCGGCATGGCGCTGGCGACGATGGCTTTCCTGCCTGCCTGACGCCGTCGCCTGCGCTAGACTCCGGGGTTCCAATGGAGTGGTGACGGTGCTGCATGTCGGTAAAGCGTGCCCTGGTCGTCGATGATTCGAAATCGGCACGCGCCTACCTGGTGCGTCAGCTGGAACGGCTGGATCTCGAAGTCGATGTCGCGGAATCCGCTGACGAGGCGCTCGATTACCTGGAGCTGCAGCATCCGGACGTGATCTTCCTGGATCACCTGATGCCCGGCATGGACGGCTTCCAGGGGCTGCAGGCCATCAAGCGCAATCCCCGCACGGCCTCCATTCCCGTCTACATGTACACGTCCCAGGAAGGCGAGCTTTATGCCGGGCAGGCGCTCGCGCTCGGAGCCGCCGGCGTGTTGCCGAAGCAGCTCGAGACGTCCGATCTCGAGCGACTGATGCGGGACCTGGAAGTGGCCGCGCAGGTCACGCCCGCCGGCCTGCTTGCCAGGGCTGCGCCGATCGAGCGTCCCGTGGCGACGCCGGCCCTCCCGCCGGAAGGGGTGTCCGTCGCGCCGCGCCGTCCGCTGCGGCCACCGACGGTTCCGCCGGTAACGGGTACGCCGCCGGCCACCCAGCCGCCGCCGATTGCCGTCCCGCCGCCGCCTGCCATCCCCGTGTCCATGCTGGCCGATATCGCCGCGCTGCGGAGCGAAGTGGCCGATCTGCGCCGCCTGATGACGACCGGCCTCGAGGACCAGTCCCGCAAGCTTGTCGCGGACGTGGTCCAGGCCGTTGGGCAGGTCCAGCCTGTTCCGGCAGTGGAGCATCCGCCGGTGACGCGCGACTGGCGCGGCACGCTGTACGCATTGCTGGCGACCGCGGCAGCCGTCGTGTTGGCCGTCCTGTGGCTGCGGGGCGAAGTGGATCGGCGCTCGCTGGAAATGCAGGTTGCCCAGCTGTCGGCATCGCGAACGGATCTGGTTGCCGAGTCGCCGACGGCATCGCCTGCCGAGAGCAAGTCGCAGTCCGGCGTCCGGGCCGGCCTTCCGGCGCAGCCGGTGATGGTGACGGTGCCGTATGGCGAGCAGCCGTTGTCGGGCGCCCGCATCGATCGCCTGCAGGAACTGCTGGTCCAGCTTGCTGCAACGGGGTTCAAGGGTACGGTGGAGGTCCATGTCTTCAGTGGCCGCTTCTGCCTGCGTGGCTCGGCTGCCGAGGGCTATGCGCTGGCCGCGGACGCTACGCCGGCCTCGCGGTGCGAATTCGCTGCGGCGCCGGCCGGTGATCCGGCGCGTGAATCGCCGCAGTTCGTTGCCATGGTTGCGGAGTTCCGCAAGCTGCACGGAGACGTCGTGACGCTGTCGGTAACGAACGGCCCCACCGACTCGACCGTCCGTCCGTATCCGGAGTCGGGACTGGCTGCTGCAACCGCTGCGGAGTGGAATGCCGCAGCGGCCCAGAACAGCCGTGTCGAAGTGCGGTGGCGGTAACGCGTTGAGACCGTTCGAGCCGGGCCGGTGGCTGCGCAACCGGCACTTCCAGTCCATCTACCCCAGCCTGCCCCTGCAGCGATGGTTTGTCCGCCGCCGGGCCACGCCCCTGCTGGCGGCGAGTACCCCGATCCTGCTCGACTGTGGCGATGGCGTTCGGCTGCAGGCGTTCCACGCCGCGCCGTCCAGGCCGGATGGGCGCCTCGTCGTCCTGCTCCACGGCTGGGAAGGCAGCGCCAATGCGGCCTACGTGCTGTCCCTGGGGCAGGACCTTTTCGCCGCCGGCTCCGAAGTCGTGCGCCTGAACCTGCGCGATCACGGCGATACGCAGCATCTGAACCGGGGGCTGTTCCACTCCTGCCTGCTGCAGGATGTCGCGGGCGCCATCAAGGCGATTCGCCAGCAGTATCCGGGAAGGGAATTCTGGCTGGTCGGCTTCTCGCTGGGCGGCAACTTCATGCTGCGCGCGGCAGCACTGCCCGTGGCCGTCGACTGGGGGCTCGGTGGCGTGATCGCGGTGTCCCCGGTCCTCGATCCGGCCCGCACGCTCAGCGCGCTGGAACGGGAGTGGGTCGTGTACCGGCGCTATTTCGTCGCCAAGTGGTCCGCCTCCCTCCGCCGCAAGCAGCAGATCTGGCCGGAAGACCACGATTTCAACGAGCTGCTGCGGTTCGCGGATCTCAGGCGGATGACGGCCGAGCTGGTCGTCCGCAATACGGAATACGGTCACATCGATGACTATCTCCAGGGCTATGCCATCACGGGTCGACGGCTCGAAACCCTGTCCGCGCCTTCCGTGATCCTCACGGCCGAGGACGATCCGATCATCCCGGTCGAAGACCTGGCGCGTCTCGCCAAAGGTCCGAACCTGCACCTGCATGTCACGCAGCGGGGCGGGCATACCGGATTCCTGGAAAAGCTCGGCCGACCTTCTTGGGCGAACCACTTCGTGCTCGAAACCATGGCTTCGGGTTGCGGCATGGTTGCCGGTGGCATGGGTACAATTTGGTGATCACAGGCGGATCTGACTCGAGGATCGACAATGACGCGACAAGCCCTTCGCATGGCAGCCGTATCGGGTACTGCGGTGTTGCTGGCCCTGGGCCTGGCGGGCTGCAGTCGCGAGGCGGATGACTGGCGCAGTGCCCAGGCTGCGGATTCCGGCGCGTCCTATGGGGAGTTCCTGAAGAAATACCCCGGCAGCTCACACGGTCAGGAAGCCCAGATGCGTCTGGCGCAGCTGGAGGAAGACGCGGCCTGGCAAGCCGCTACCGTTACCGATTCCCAGATGGGCTATCAGCAGTTCCTGGCGCGCTACCCGGAAGGAAAGTGGGCACAGGAGGCGCGCGTCCGCATCGAGAATTTCTCGCTGACCCCGCCGACGCCGATTGCAGCGGTTCCGGCGTCGCCCGTTGAGCCACCGGCACCGGCATCCGCTCCGACGGTCGCCACCGCGCCTGCCCCGGACAAGCCGAAGGCCGTGACGAAGCGCCCCGAGACCGTCCGGAAAGAGGTGGCCAGGCCGTCGGCGCCGGCTTCCGGTTTTGGCGTCCAGCTCGGCGCTTTCACGTCGAAGGAAAAAGCCGAAGCCGCCTGGTCGAAGCTCGAACAGGCCCACAAGAACGTCTGGAACGGCCAGTCGCACCAGGTGCTCGCGGGTCCGGCGGACAAGGGCCAGTTGTATCGACTGCGGGTGCCGCAGAAGGACGAGGCCGCGGCCAGGAAGATCTGTGAACGCCTGAAGTTCGCAGGTGACGCCTGCGTCGTTTACCGGCCCTGACGGTCGGTTTGCGCACCGCGGGAGTGCGAATGCCCTCTTGTGGTGCAACTCGGTGCCGAGCCGCGACGGGAATCGCCGCTGAGAGGCTTCGCGGGTGGTCCGCCGATGGCACGGCGTTTGCTTTATCTCTATCAAGTTGTCAAAGCTGACAGCTCGCGAATCACCGTCCCCCCCTTAGGTGGTATCGCTTTTTAAGCGCCGTGTTCGCAAGACCGCGGCGCTTTTTTTATGCGGATTCGGTTGGCAAATGAAAACGCCCCGAAGCGTTGCCGCGTCGGGGCGTGCAGGGGCCTGCTGCGGCAGGCCGGCCTATTCGCAGAGGCTCTCGAGGTAGCTCTGCGCCACCGGCGACAGCCGCTTCATGGCGAGCTGGCGTGCGAGGGGTGCATCGACGATGGCTTCCAGCGGGCCGGATACCATCATGCTGCGGATCTCGGGGTCTTTCGTGGACGCCCGGGCCATCTTGTTCAGGACCGTGAAGCCGCGGTTGATCTTGTTCCGGGGCGTCTTGCGATGCTCGATGGAACGGGCCAGATACTGGCCGAAACGGCTGTAGAGGTAATAGTCATCGTTGCCCACCTGGAAGCGGGCTTCGGCAAAAAAGTCGGGAAAATTCTTTTCGAGATACTGGTTGACCCGCACCAAACGGGGTCCAGGTTCGGATTCAGCCGACGCTTTGCTCATTTTCATTAAAGTCGCCACACCTCCAAGGGGTCCTGACAACCATTTCTGGACGTCACGAGCGGCACCACACCTCGCAACGCGGGGCGAAAGTTAAGACCATCGCCCCCCCGATGCAATACTCCGGGCGCAAAAAATTCCCCCCTTTCCGCGACGCAAATTGACCGGGCGCGTCATGCCGGTATCATTCACTCTCCGGAGCCCTCTGTGCGCCTTCGCTAGGTGCGCGGCTCCAAAGCTGTAAGTGATTGATTTATTTGCGTTATGGGCGGGGGCCTGTGACGGAAGGACTGGTGTGCCTTCGCGTTTGGCCCCTGTTGAAAGGTGAGTCGATGAGTTCGGAAGCGTCGCGCGGCCTTTACCGGGAGTCCTACGAGAAGGACAGCTGCGGTTTTGGTCTGATCGCCAACCTGGATGACCAGCCCAGCAACTGGCTGGTCAAAACGGCCATCTCCTCGCTCAACCGCCTGACGCACCGTGGTGCCATCGCCCCGGACGGCAAGACCGGTGACGGCTGCGGCCTCCTGCTGAAGAAGCCGGAAAAGTTCCTGCGTGCCATTGCCGCCGATTCGGGCATCAAGCTCGGTCGGGTGTTCGCCGTTGGCAACGTGTTCCTGAACACGGACCCGGTCCTGGCAGACGGTGCGCGCGCCGAACTGAATGCGCAGCTGGTCCGCGAAGGCCTGGTCGTTTCGGGCTGGCGCGTGATGCCGACGGACCCGGAGGCCTGCGGCGCCGAGGCGCTCAAGACCCTGCCGCGCATGGAGCAGGTCTTCGTCAGTTCACCTGGCGAGGAAATGGACGAGGACGAGTTCAACCGCAAGCTCTTCCTGGCCCGCCGTCGCGCGGAGCGTCGTCTCGAGGCGAGCGATCCTGTCTTCTACATGCCCAGCCTGTCCTCGAGCACGATCGTGTTCAAGGGCATGGTCATGCCGCAGCACCTGACGGACTTCTTCAAGGACCTGAAGGATCCGCGCGTCGAGGCGTCGGTGGCGATCTTCCACCAGCGGTTCTCGACGAACACACTGCCGCAGTGGAAGCTCGCGCACCCGTTCCGCATGCTGGCGCACAACGGCGAGATCAACACGATCGAAGCGAACCGCAGCTGGGCCGTGGCCCGCGGCCCGATCTTCCGCTCGCCGCTGCTGCCCGACCTGCATGACATCCTGCCACTCGTGAACCTGCACGGCTCCGACTCGCAGAGCCTCGACAACATGCTTGAGGTGCTCGTCATGGGCGGCCTCGACGTCATGCATGCGATGCGCCTGCTGATGCCCCCGGCCTGGCAGTCGGTCGACACGATCGATCCCGACCTGCGCTCGTTCTACGAGTTCTATGCCGCGCACATGGAGCCGTGGGATGGCCCTGCCGGCGTCGTGCTGACGGATGGCCGCTATGTGGCCTGTGCGCTGGACCGCAACGGCCTGCGCCCGGCCCGCTTTGTCATCACCAAGGACCGCCACCTGACGATCGCGTCGGAAATCGGCGTATGGGATTACAAGCCGGAAGACGTGGTCCGCAAGGGTCGCATGGGTCCGGGGCAGATGCTGGCGCTGGACCTGCAGACTGGGTCGCTGCTCGAGAACACCGAGATCGACAACCTGCTCAAGGCGCGCCACCCGTATTCGTCCTGGCTCAAGAAGGGCGCGAAGTACCTCGAGACCGATCTCATCGATCCGTCGCTGGCGGCCGAGCCTTTTGATCGCGAGACGCTGAACGTCTACCGCAAGATGTTCAACATCACGGCGGAAGAGCGCGACGAGATCATCCGCGTGCTGGCCCGCGACGAGAGCGAAGCCGTCGGTTCGATGGGCGACGACACGCCGCTGTCGGTGCTGTCGCACCAGCAGCGCAACCTCTACGACTACTTCCGCCAGCAGTTCGCGCAGGTGACGAACCCGCCGATCGATCCACTGCGTGAGTCGATCGTCATGTCGCTGCAGACCGAGATCGGGCCGGAGATGAACGTCTTCCACCCGTCGCCGTCGCACGCGAAGCAGATCGTGCTCAATTCGCCGGTGCTTTCGCAGCGCAAGCTGCGGCAGATCATCTCGATGACGGACGAGGGCGTGACGAACGCCTTCATCGACCTGCAGTACGACCCGGCTGAGGGTCTCGAGGCTGCGCTGCATCGGCTCTGCCGCGAGGCGGAAGCCGCCGTGCGCGATGGCACGCTGGTGCTGTTGCTGTCGGACCGTTACCTCGTGCGCGGCAAGATCCCCGTGCACGCGATGCTGGCGACCGGCGCCATCCACCACCACCTGGTGCGCCTGGGCCTGCGCTGCAAGTGCAACCTGATCGTCGAGACCGGCACGGCCCGCGATCCGCATCACTTCGCCTGCCTCATCGGCTACGGCGCGACCTGCGTCTACCCGTACATGGCGTACCAGACCCTGTTCGACATGATGCGCAAGGGCGAGGTCAAGCCGGATGCCAGCCAGCGCGCGGAGCTCGGCCGCAGCTACCGCAAGGCCATCCGCAAGGGCCTGTACAAGATCATGTCCAAGATGGGCATCTCGACGATCGCCAGCTACCGCAGCGGCCAGTTGTTCGAGATCGTCGGCCTGTCCTCGGGCGTGGTCTCGCTGTGCTTCCACGGCACGACGAGCCGCATCGAGGGCGCGAACTTCGAGGACCTCCAGGAAGACCAGGAATACCTCGCCAAGCGCGCGTGGAACCAGATGCAGTCCGTCGAACACGGCGGCCTGCTGAAGTTCGTCCACGGCGGCGAGTACCACATGTACAACCCGGACGTGATCGGCACGCTGCAGGCGGCCGTGATGTCCGGTGATTACGAGCACTACAAGTCGTTCGCGAAGCTCGTGAACGAGCGGCAGGCTTCGACGCTGCGCGACCTGCTCGACCTCGTGCCGGGCAAGTCGATCCCGATCGACGAGGTCGAGTCGGTCGATGCCATCATCGCGCGCTTCGACAGTGCCGGCATGTCGCTGGGCGCCTTGTCGCCCGAGGCGCATGAGGCACTGGCTATCGCGATGAACCGCCTCGGCGCGCGCTCGAACTCGGGCGAGGGCGGCGAGGATCCGGTGCGCTATGGCACCGAGAAGAATTCCAAGATCAAGCAGGTGGCCTCGGGCCGCTTCGGCGTCACGCCGGAATACCTGGTGAATGCCGAGGTGCTGCAGATCAATGTGGCGCAGGGCGCCAAGCCCGGCGAGGGCGGACAGCTGCCCGGCGACAAGGTGAATGCGATGATCGCCAAGCTGCGCTTCGCGCGTCCGGGCGTGGGCCTGATTTCGCCGCCGCCGCACCATGACATCTATTCGATCGAGGACCTGGCCGAGCTGATCCACGACCTGAAGAATGC
>JBEEKA010000148.1:0-5710 GCA_041168985.1 Pseudomonadota bacterium
CGCCGCTTTCATGCCAGCCATCCAGCCAGCGAAAGGTCTTCCAGTCGCGACCCAGGGCGAAATTGCTGCGCGCTCCGAAAAAGATCGTCGCGTTCACGGACTTCATGCAGGAGATCGCGACGATCACGGCGATGACGGCGCTGGAGCCGGGGCCGAAAGCCAGTCGGAAGAGGTCGGCGGCCGGCGTCTGTGACGCCGCGAGCCCCTCGCGGCCCAGGCCATGCAGGTACGCGAAGTTCACGGCGATGTAGAAAAGCGTGACCGCGCCGAGACCCAGCACCAGTCCACGCACGACACCCCGCCGGGCATCCTGTGCCTCGGCGGATATGTAGGCGGCCTCGTTCCAGCCGCCATAGGTCAGCAGCACGAAAACCATGGCGAGTCCCAGTTGTCCCGCCGACGTCGACGTGCCGGCCGACTGCGGCGCCGGGGTGGGCGCCATGCCATGGGCCTTTAACCCCGCGACGACAAGGCTCACGAACGCGACGAGAGCGATGCCCAGGAACAGGTTTTGCGCCGCGCGTGCATGGTGGATACCAAGCCAGTTCACGGCGCTGAGCAGCACGGTGAGGATCGCGGCCCACCAGTAGGTGGAGTGCTGCCCCAGGGGGAGCAAGGGGGAGATGTAGTCGCCGAAGGCAATCGCCAGCATCGCGATGGAACCGGTGACGATGACCGTTGCGCGCGACCAGGCGTACAGGAAGGCGAGGCGCGGCCCCCAGGCGAGGCGCAGGAAGTGATACTCGCCGCCGGCGTCGGGGAAGGTCGTCGCAAGTTCCGCGTAACAGAGGGCACCGAGCACGGACGCCATGCCGCCCAGCAGCCAGAACGCGAGCAGTCCGGCATCGGACGGCACCATGCCCGCGACGAGCGCTGGCGTCTTGTAGATTCCGGCACCGACGACCGTGCCCACGATCAGGGATACGATGTCGAAGCTGCGGAGGATGGGCCGCGGGGCGGAAGCGGTCATCGGCGGTCCTTGGGAGGGCGGGCGTTGCTCAGATTCGTGATGGCGTGGGTGGCGACGGGGATATTGTGTTTCGCCCTCTCGAGCGCGCCGGCGGGCGCAGCCGTGCGCGACGCGGAGTTTCTCACGTCGGATGGTGTGCGACTACATTACCGCGAGGCGGGCGAGGGCGCTCCGACCTTGGTGTTCATCCCGGGCTGGCTGATGCCCGCGGAAATCTTCGATGCCCAGCTGCAGGCGCTTTCCGCGCACCGGCGCGTGGTCGTCCTGAGTCCCCGTTCGCAGGGGCGGTCCGAACTCTTCATGGGACCCCATACGCCGGAGCGGCGTGCGCGGGACATCGATGAATTCGTCCGGCAGGCGGTGGCGGGGCCCTTCGTGCTGGTCGGCTGGTCGCTCGGGGTGATGGAAGGGCTCGATTACGTGCAGCGTTTTCGGCCCGCCGGACTGAAGGGCATGGTGCTGGTCGACAACTCCATCGGCGAAGCCACGCCGCCCCGGCCTTCTGGCCGCAAGCGATCCGCGATGACCGACGCTGAATACCGGGCCTGGTTGCCGGCCTTCGTTCGCGGCATGTTCCGGTCGGCCCCGCCTGGCGCCTTCCTCGATATGATTGATCGCAGCGCACAACGGGTGCCTCGCGATATTGCGGACGAACTGTTGGCCAAACCCTACCCGCGCGAATATTATAAGTCGGTTATCTACCGGGAGGCCGTGCCCGTGCTCTACGCGATTACCCCGCGTTTCAAGGAGCAGGGGGAGGCCCTGAAGGCGCGACTCCCGACCGCACGCGTGAGCATCTATCCCGAAGCGGGCCATGCCCTCTTCGTCGATGCCGCAGTCCGTTTCAACAGCGACGTCGAGCGCTTTGTCGAGGGGATCCGCTGAACGTGCCGAGCCTGGTCCGACCGCTTTTCCGCGCACTGCCCGGCATCCTGGCGGCGATCTGCCTACTGGCGGTGCCGTCATTGCGTGCGGAGGCGCCTGCTGCAGGCAAGTCGGCCCCGGATGCCGGTCAGGTGACGGCGGTCAAGGCAAAGGCCAAGCCGAAAACCAAGGTCAAGTCCAAGGCCAAGCCCAAAGCGAAAGCCAAGGCCAAACCCGGTGCGAAGCCCAAGGCCGGTGCCAACCGGCCGGCGGGCATGGCCTGGTTCGGGGCCAGGCCGGAAGTCGTTCGCGATGAGGAAGTCGGGGGCGGCACGATGCGTCGAGGCTGCGCCGTGACCGGTGCGGGCGCCGAGGGGCTGCTCACAGAGGCTGGTGTCCAGGACCACGAGTTCCTGAACGCGCTGCGGCGCGAGGTGCCGGCGACCGTATCCAACCTGAAGGGCTGCCTGTCCTATGTCCTGACCCTGACGCGCAGTGGCGTGCTGCGGGCCTTCGGCCTGCGGCTTCCCGCCGAGTCGGGTCAGTCCGACCGTATCGTGCTGCTGTCCCGGGAAGCGCCGGCGGAACCGGTGTCCGCGCAGACGGAAGACATTGGCAAGGCGGTCCGCGACCTGGCGACGGTCAGCCTGCCGCTGCGGGATTTCGTCGCTCATGCGCTCGATTTCCAGACGCCGCTGCCCGCGGAATCGCTGCATTCCCTGCATTCGCTGGTCGCGCAGATGCAGCCCAAGGGGCTGGAGGATGCGTCCGAGGGCCTGGTCGTCCGCGCCGCCTATGACGATGGCGACGACGAGGAAACCGCAGGCCGCATCCAGAGCGTGGAAATCCTGCGCGAGTCGACCGGAGACGTGATCCGCCAGGCCCTGTGGGTTGAACGCGATGGCCTCCCGGGCGGCTACTTCGCGCCCGATGGCACGTCCTTCGAACACTCCCTGTGGACGGCACCCGTCAGCTTCACGCGCATTTCGCGGGGCATCGGCAACTTCAAGGTCACGGCCCGCAAGCCGGTGGTCAAGCGCACCGCGAAGGGCGGCACGAAGGTCGTGATGACGCGTGTGACCAAGCGCGGGCCACATGTCGGCGTGGATTACGCGGCCCCCACGGGCGTTCCGGTCATCGCCGTGGCCGATGGCAAGGTGATCGAGGTGGGACCGCGCGGCGGATACGGCAACCTGATCATCGTGGAGCACGCGGGGGGCTATACGACCCGCTATGCCCACCTGTCAGCGTTCTCGCCGGATGTCGAAGTCGGCACCGAAGTCCGGCGCGGCGAGGAAATCGGGTTCGTCGGATCCACCGGGTTCTCGACCGGTCCACACCTGCACTTCGAGATCCGTCGCAACGGGGTATACCTCGATCCGCTGGACCAGCGCCTGAATTTCGGACTCTGGTCGATGCGTCCGGCGGATTACCTGCCGATGCTCAAGCAGAGCCTGATCACCAACGCCTCCCGCTGATTCAGAGCGGTGCCGGCGTCACGCGCCGGCCGACCAGCAGTACCGACCCCGCTTCTTTTTCATAGCCGATCCGGAACGGCAAGGGGCCCTTGCTCGGGTGGTTGGCGAATTCCTCGGCGAAGGCGCGGGCCGACGGATTGGCTTTCCACAGCGACTGCGGCGCCGTGAACCTGCCGTAACGGGACAGGTCGTAGAGCGCGTGCAGCCGCTCCACGCCGAAGCCCGTTTCATCCTGGACCAGGAAAGGCGCCGCCGGTGAACCGAGCAGATCCGACAACTTCGAGAAATGCGGGCTTTGCAGCAGGTGCGACGCCGACTTAAGGAACAGGATATCGCTGTTCTGGCGTCGCAGGAAACTCGCGCCATTGGGATCGGCACGAAGCCCAGAGTTCGACAGGTCAATGACCAGGTAATCCACCGTGACCGGTCGACCATCTCTGCGCCGTGCCTCGAAGCGGACACCCTGTGGCCGCTGCGGGCTGCCTGCCGCATGTCGCTGCACTTCGCCTCCGGCCCCGAGCACCAGGGCCGCAGCGTCGTGGATCGTGCCACCGCCGAACGCAATTGAATACGCCAGCAGCCTGATGAACTGGGGCTTCGCGCCTCCCACGCCGTTCAAGTCATGCGTGCGGTAATAGCCGAGCTGCGAGAAGAACCGGATCATCGAACATTCGCGGGCTGCCTTTTCCGGCGTGGCCTCTTCCGGCTGATCCAGCAGCCCGTATTCGGGTTTCTGGTCGGCGACCAGCGTGAGGTGCGTCGCGTCCGGAAAGAGCGACAGCGCCGTGACCACGTCGGGTCCCGAAAACAGGTACAGCACGTCCCGGCCCTTGAGGTCCTTCAGTTCCCTCCGGCTCCAATCCACCATGCGCGTGGCGAACTGCCGTTCATAGGACGCCAGCTGCGACTGGAAACCCGTGCACGGATTTTCGGTCAGCTTCGCCAGTCCTGCCGGTGCGGCCGTGACCAGAGCGGGAGCCAGCGCCAGCAGCGCGATCGACACGGCGTGGCGGAGCGGGGCGGGAAGCGGCATTGACGAACCTGTGTGCGGGTTTCGGATCCTCGATTCTAGCCTCCTGTGGGATACTTCCCGCATGGAATCCCTGTTCGTTTCGACGGGCGTCGTCGCCCTCGCCGAAATCGGCGACAAGACGCAGCTGCTGGCCTTCCTGCTTGCTGCGCGGTTCAAGAAGCCGCTGCCCATCATTGCTGGCATTCTCGTCGCCACGCTGCTGAACCATGGCATGGCCGGTGCCCTCGGTGCGTGGATCACCGCGCTTCTGAAGCCCGAGGTGCTGCGCTGGGTCCTGGGACTGTCGTTCATCGGCATGGCCGTCTGGACGATGATCCCGGACAAGATCGAGGACGAGGAAACGCAGGTGGCGCAGCGTTTCGGCGTGTTCGGGGCGACGCTGGTGACGTTCTTCCTGGCGGAGATGGGGGACAAGACCCAGGTGGCGACCGTGGCCATGGCGGCTCACTTCGCCAACCCGATCCTGGTGGTGGCCGGCACCACGCTGGGCATGTTGATCGCCGACGTGCCGGCCGTGTTCGTGGGTGACAAGCTGGCCAACCGCATTCCAATGCGGCTCGTGCATGGCATCGCGGCCGCCCTGTTCATGGTGCTGGGTCTGGCGACGTTGCTGGGCGCGGGCGCAGGCTTCGGTTTGTAGAAAGTACAGTGCGTGTTTCCTGCCTGTTCCGGAGGCCGTTGAAGGGTAGATAATTCCTTCATGTACCTGGACCTGCCGACACTCATCTGGTTCATGACCCTGACCAGCTTCACGCTGGGCGCGGCCGTGCTGGTGGTGGGCTGGCGGAGCAGGGCGGGGGACGGACTGACGGCCTGGGGCAGTTCGGTGGCCATTCAGGGTCTGTCTTACCCGCTGTTCGAGATCCGGTTCCATGACTGGCTCGGTCTGTCGATAGTGACCACCAATGTGGCCACTTCGGCCAGTGTCGCCCTGAGCATCCTCGCGCTGTCGCAATTCCAGCGCAGCCAGCGTCCGCCACCCGCGAACTGGGTCATCTGGCTGCCGGTCCTCGTCTGCGGGATCGTTGCCGGCTTCACGGTCGATCATCACGAGGTTCGAAATGAACTGATCGCGCTGGTCATCAGCGCGCAGGCACTGCTGCTGGTCCGGCTTGCCGCGCATCCGATTTCCTCGGGTCGTCGCGAACGCAGCCGTTCGTTGCTGGTTGCAGGGTCTGTGGCCATGCTCCTGCTGCTGTTGTTGCGCGTCATGATGATCGTCCGCCACGAAGAGTGGATCGATGAAAATATCGGCGTGCCGATCGGACTGCAGTCCTACAGTTACGTGTTCGCGCTGATGATCCTGATATTCAACACGGTCGGCTTCCTGCTGATGCACAAGGACCGCGCACTGGAAATCCAACG
>JBEEKA010000149.1:0-15339 GCA_041168985.1 Pseudomonadota bacterium
TGCCCGGGCCGCATACGACGAGGATGCGTCGGGCGGCGGGCCATCGGCCGCGGAAGACTGCCAGTGCCGCCGCGCCAGCACGCTGCATCAACTCATAGGCCGGCGTGCCGGCGGCGATGGCACGCGCGTCGATGTCTCGCACCTGGGCCACGGAGTACAGCGCGTCGGGCAGTGTCATGGGGGCCAGTATACTTGCAGTGGATGACACTCCCCCTCCGCGAGGACTTGCTGCAACTGGCCCGGCGCCACGGCTTCGCCGATGTCGGCGTGTCAGGGGTGGAGCTGCACGAGGACGAGCAGCACCTGCTCGACTGGCTTGCCGCGGGCCGTCATGGCCGGATGGACTTCATGGCGCGCCATGGCACGCGGCGCAGCCGACCAGCGGAACTCAAGCCGGGCACCCTGCGCGTGATTTCATTGCGCCGGGATTACTGGCCCGGCGAGGCCCGGGACCCTTTCGAGGTGCTGGGCGATGGCGATCTGGCTTACATCTCGCGTTACGCCCTCGGCCGCGATTACCACAAAGGTGTGCGCGCGGCGCTGGCGCGATTCGCGGAGGACCTCGCGGCACTGGCGCGTCCGCATGCCTACCGGGTCTATGTCGATTCCGGACCGGTGCTCGAGAAAGCCCTTGCACGGAATGCCGGCCTCGGCTGGATCGGCAAACACACGAACCTGATCTCGCGCAGCGCGGGCTCGTTCTTCTTCCTCGGCGAAGTCCTCACCGACCTGCCCCTCGATGTCGACGAGGCCTCAACGGCCCATTGCGGAAGCTGCGTCGCGTGCATGCCGGCCTGCCCTACCGGTGCCATCGTCGCCCCCTACACGCTCGACGCGCGCCGCTGCATCTCCTATCTCACGATCGAACTGCGCGATTCGATTCCGGAGGAGCTCCGGCCACTGATCGGCAACCGGATCTATGGCTGCGACGACTGCCAGATCGTCTGCCCGTGGAACAAATTCGCCCAGACCGCATCGAACCCGGACTTCAAGGTCCGGCATGGACTCGATGCGCCCCGGCTCGCCGAACTGATGCGCTGGACGCGCGAGGAGTTCGCGACACGACTCGAGGGCATGGCGATCCGGCGCATCAGCTACGCGCAGTTCCTGCGCAATGTGGCCGTCGCACTGGGGAATGGAACCGGCGATCCGCAGGCCATCGCCGCACTGGAGTCGCGGCGTGACGACGAGTCGGCCCTCGTGCGCGAGCACGTGGCCTGGGCGCTGGAACGACTCAGCCGCGCGTCGCGCGCAGGTTGTCGATGAGCCGGGCCCTGCCGAGGCGGGCCGCGGCAAGGATGACGAGATCCCGCGCCGCGTCCTTCGGCATCTCCAGCGTCCCTGCATCCCGTACCGAGAAATAGTCCGGGCGCATGCCCGCCGCAGCCAGGGCGGCGAGCCCCTCGGCCTCGATGGCCGGAAGGTCACGATCGCCCGATTCGATACGACCACGGGCCACGGCAAGCGCGGCATGCATCCGGGGCGCCACGATGCGCTCGTCATCACCGAGATAGCGGTTGCGCGAACTCATGGCGAGCCCGTCCGCCGCACGCACCGTCGGCGCGCCGACGATCTCTATCGGCATCGACAGTTCATGCGTCATGCGCTTCAGGATCGTGAACTGCTGGAAATCCTTTTCGCCGAACACCGCGACATCAGGCTGCACGATGCCGAAGAGCTTCGCGACCACCGTCGCGACGCCTTCGAAATGACCCGGTCGCACGGCGCCGCACAGGATGTCCGATATCCCGCGCACGAAGACCCGCGTGGCCTGGTCCCGGCCCTCGGGGTACATCTCCTCGACAGTCGGCAGGAACAGCAGGTCGCAGTTCGCCGAGACGAGCAGGCGCGCATCCTCCTCGGGAGTGCGCGGGTAGCGATCGAAGTCTTCGTTGGGACCGAACTGCAGCGGATTGACGAAGACGCTCGCGATAACGCGGTCGGCGCGACGGCGGGCTTCGTCCACGAGGCTCAGATGGCCATCGTGCAGGTTGCCCATCGTCGGCACGAAAGCGATGCGCAGCCCTTCGCGCCGCCAGGCCTGCAACCGGGCCCGCAGGTCGGCACTGTGCGTGACGGTCTGCATCGGTTCAGAACCCGTGCTCGGGGCCGGGGTAATCGCGGGACTTCACGGCCTGGACATAGGCCTTCAAGGCGTTGAGCGGCGTGCCCGCGCCGGCCATGAAATCCCGCACGAAACGTGGCTTGCGGCCGGGCGTGATGTCGAGGATGTCGTAGATCACCTGGATCTGGCCGTTGGTCCCGGGCCCGGCGCCGATACCGATGACCGGCACGTCAAGGGCGTCGGTGATGGTCTTGCCGAGATCGGACGGGATGCACTCCAGCAGGACGATATCGGCACCGGCGGACTGCAGGTCGAGCGCGTTCTGCAGCATGCGGGCTGCAGCATCCTGTTCGCGGCCCTGCACGCGGAAGCCACCTGTCTTGTGGACCGACTGGGGCCGCAGGCCCAGGTGGGCGCACACGGCGATGTCATGGCTGGCGAGGAACTCGACGATGCGGACCTGTTCGACGCCACTCTCGAGCTTGACCATGCGCGCCCCGCCTTCCTGCATCAGGCGGACCGAGTTGGCCAGCGCCAGCTCGCGCGACGGATAGCTCATGAACGGAAGGTCCGCGACCAGGAAAGGCCGGTGCATGCCCTTGGCCACCGCCTTGCAATGGTAGACGACGTGGTCGAGGGTCACCGGCACCGTGGTGTCATGGCCCTGGATGACCATGCCGAGCGAATCGCCCACGAGCACGACATCCACGTCCGCCTCGTCCACCAGCGTTGCGAAGCTCGCGTCATAGCAGGTCAGGCTGGCAATGGCCTCGCCTTCCTCGCGCATCCGGTGCAGCGTGGACAGGGTGACCGGCGGGCGGGCGGAGTCGCGCAACTGCAGGTGGGTATACATGGCTGGAAGCTTGAAGCACTCGCCGAGGCGAATCAACCAATCAGAACGCGGCGTTCCGCAACGGGTTGTAATACTGCCGGCCCCGGGTCGTGCGGCAGATCGCCCACAGCAACTCCTCGTAGTCCGCCTCGTTGTGGATGGGATCGATGGTCGTGGCGTTCACGATCAGGAGGGGCCCCTGGTCGTACTCATGGAAAAACCGTGAATAGGCATCATTGAGCCGTTCGAGGTAGGGGGCGTCTATCCGCGCTTCGTACCCGATGCCGCGGCGAGCGATGCGTTCCAGCAGCACCGGCGCCGGGGCCTGCAGGTACACCACGAGGTCCGGCTGCGGCGCCTCGATCGCCAGCTTCGCGTGCACCTGCTGGTAGAGGGCGAATTCGTCGTCATCGAGCGTCAGGCGGGCAAAGAGCCGGTCCTTGGCCAGCAGGTAATCGGCGACACGCACTGGCGCGAACAGGTCTCTCTGGTTCAGGGCGGCCAGTTGCTGGGCGCGCTGGAACAGGAAATGCAGCTGGGCGGGGAAGGCGCCGATCCGCGGGTTGCTGTAATAGCGCTCCAGGAAGGGATTTTCATCCGCCTGCTCGAGGACGGTGTCGGCACCGAGGCACGCGGCCAGCTTTCGCACGAGGCTGGTCTTCCCGACACCGATGGGACCCTCGACGACGATGAAGCGGTGCGGGGACGCCGTGTTCATTCGGGCCGTATGCCTTCCGCACCGACCTGCGCTGCCAGGTCCGACACACGACCGCAGCCGGGAATGACCAGATCCGGGGCGATATCCCGCAACGGATACAGCACGAAATTCCGCTGTGCGATCCCCGGGTGCGGCAGGGTGAGCGAGGGCGATGCCACGCGCGCATCACCATGCAGCAGCAGATCGAGATCGAGTGTTCGGGGCCCCCAGCGGATGCTCCGCACGCGACCCTGCGAGGCCTCGATGTCGTGCAGGGCGTACAGCAGCGCGGTCGGGGACATCGACGTCCAAAGCGACACCACGCCGTTGAGGAAGTCCGGCTGCGGCACGGGACCGAATGGCGCCGTCACATAGCGGGGAGACGCCCGGTGCAGCTGCGTGTCCGGCAGCGCAGCCAGTGCGGCAAGCGCCGCATCCAGCTGCCGCGGCGGATCGGCCTCGTTGCTGCCGAGGCCGACGAAGGCCAGCACGCCCCCCGTCATGTCGAGGCGGGCGGTCTCCGGCGACTCCGGCTGCGGCGTCGCCGCGGACCGGATGCCTTCGCGCCGCCTTCGCCCTCGTCCCGGCTGCCGCCCGACTGGGAACCGCGGTCCAGCTGCGCCACCATGCGCTCGCGCTCTTCGGGCGAGACCGCCTGCAGCCGGGTCCACCATTCGGCCACGCCTGGCTGCACCATGCCCACCTTGGAACGCAGCACGAGGAGGTCGAAGGCCGCCCTGAAACGCGGCATTTCCAGCGTGCGCAAGGCCCGTCGACCACGCGGCTGTTCAAGACGTGGCTGCGTCGCGAACATTTCGCGGATACCCAGTGAAAACCGCTTGGGAATCGTCACGCGTCGCTGCGCCTCGGCGACCGCGCGGTCACAGGCGTCGAGAATCTTGTCGAGATCAGCCCACTTGGAAGGCGGCGCCTTCTCGATGATCGCGGCGATCGGCCCGTAAAGCAGCAGTGTGAACAGGAAGGTCGGTGTTACCGCCTTGCCCTCCTGCACCCGCGCATCGGTGTTTTCCAGGCCGGTGATGAGCAACTGTTCGACCAGGCTGCCCGGATGCCGCGACAGGAAGGCTTCGACCGCCGGATACAGCACGCCCAGCAGGCCATGCTTGCGCATCGAGACGAAGGAGCGCACGCCATGGCCCGTGAGGAACAGCTTCAGCGTCTCGTCGAACAGGCGGGCCGGCGGTACGTCCGACAGCAGCTCACGCAGGCGCGGCACCGGTTCGGCCGTGGCGGGCGCCAGCGTGAAGCCAAGCTTCGCTTCGAACCGGGCAGCACGCAGCATGCGCACCGGGTCTTCGCGATAACGCGTTTCCGGATCGCCGATCAGTGACAGGCGACGGGCAGCGATGTCTTCGAAGGCACCGACGTAGTCGCGCAGCGAGAAGTCCTCGATGCTGTAGTACAGCGCGTTGCAGGTGAAATCGCGCCGCCAGACATCTTCCTCGATGGTGCCGTAGGTGTTGTCGCGCAGGATGCGCCCCTGCTCGTCCTGGAGCCGGTCGCCCGATTCCACCGGCGTATCCACCGCCACTGCTTCGTTCGATGTATCGCCGTCATCGGCGGTGGCCCCGACCTCGGGCAGGATGTCCGGATCCTCTTCGGGCTCTTCACCCTGCGAAGGTGCGCTCGAGGCACGGAACGTGGCGACCTCGATGATCTCCCGACCGAAGAAGACATGCGCCAGCCGGAACCGACGTCCGATCAGCCGGCAGTTGCGGAACAGGCGCTTGACCTCCTCGGGTCGCGCACTGGTGGCCACGTCGAAATCCTTCGGCTCGATGCCCAGGATCACGTCGCGCAGGCAGCCGCCGACGAGATAGGCCTCGTGCCCGCCCTCGCGCAACTTGTAGAGCACTTTCAGGGCATTCGGGGAGACCGCCTTGCGGGAAACGGGGTGGTCCGCACGGGCGATGACCCGGGGTTGCGGGCTGGCGGCGGCCGACGGGGCGGCATCAACAGAAACGTCGTTCAAGATTGGGGGGTTCCGGACTGTCGTCGAAAAGGCTTGAGCCAAGGCTCTGGGCGCCTATAATACGCGCCCTTCAGGACCACACCCTAGCACGCTCCCTTCGTCTAGAGGCCCAGGACATAGCCCTCTCAAGGCTAGTACACCGGTTCGAATCCGGTAGGGAGCGCCATAATTCAAGGGTTTAGCTCACGCGGCCTGTTCCGGGTCCCATGGGTGTCCACCGGCCCGATATCGGCATCTGCTTCGACGCGATCCCCAGCCGATCGGGACACATCCAGCCACTTCAGCAGCATCTGGTAGAAAGTACCGGGATCCGCCGGCTTCGACAGGAAGTCGTTCATGCCGGCCTGGAAGCATCGTTCCTTGTCCGCGGCGAAGACATTCGCTGTCATCGCCACGATCGGAACCCGACGGCCGGCATCCAGCGCGCGGATCTGGCGCGTAGCTTCCAGCCCATCCCTGTTGGGCATGTGCATGTCCATCAGGATCAGGTCGTAATGGTTTCGCGCAGCCCGGTCCACGGCGACCATCCCGTCTTCGGCCTCGTCCACCGACAGCCCGACATTTTCAAGCAGGAATCGGTTTATCTCGCGATTGATCGGCTCGTCTTCGACCAGGAGGACCCTGCATCCCCGGCAATCGCTCTTCAAACGGTCCTTGGCCGCTTCAGGCCCGGATTCCTCGACGCGCTTCGCGCTGGCCACACCCTTGCTGAGTCTCGCGGTGAACCAGAACGTGCTGCCCGCGCCGAGATGGCTCCGCACGCCGACGTCGCCGCCCATGAGCTGGGCGATCTTCTTCGTGATCACGAGCCCAAGCCCGGTCCCCCCGTACCTGCGCGTCGTGCTGTTGTCGGCCTGCTCGAACGATGAAAAAAGCCGCGGCATCGCCTCGGGTGCGATGCCGATGCCCGTATCCGAGACTTCGAAGCGGACGAGAACGGCCTCGCCGAGATCCTCGTCCAGCGCCATCCGCAACGAAATCGAACCTTTCTCGGTGAACTTGATGGCGTTCGACACCAGGTTGATCAAAGCCTGGCGGATCCGGGTTGGATCGCCGAGCAGCGGAAGATCCGGGATGCTGCCTTCGACACTTAACGCCAGGTGCTTCGACTGCGCCTCGGACCCCAACAGGGACACGACGTCGGCCGCAAGTGCCGGAAGCCGGACCTCGGCCTCCTCGAGTGAAAACTTTCCCGCTTCGATCTTCGAGAGATCGAGGATGGCATTGATGACCTCAAGAAGGTGCTTGCCCGCGGAATCGAGTCGGGACAGCTGATGGGCCTGTCCCGGAGTGACGCCCCCCAGGCGGACCAGATGGGCCATTCCCAGGATCCCGTTCATCGGCGTCCGGATCTCGTGACTCATGTTCGCAAGAAAATTGCTCTTCGCGATGCTGGCCGCCTCGGCTTTTTCCAAGGCGATCCGCAGTTCCCCGGTCCGCAGGGCAACCAGCTCTTCCAGATGCCTGCGATGCTTGTCGAGTTCCAGCTCCCTTTCGCTTACTGCCTTCGCCAGCTGGTTGATCGTCAGCGAAATATCCTGCAGCTCATCCCGGGTCTGCAGTTGGGCCGACAGTGAATAGTCCTGTTTATGGATCTTGTCGAGCTGGGACCGCAGCGCCTGCAGGGATCGGACGAACACGCGCTGCCCGAACAACCTGGCCAGCCATAGCGCAGCCACCACGACGACCAGCAAAAGCAGGGCGAGCTGCACCCGGCTGCGCTGCAGGAGCTTGCGCTGGGCTGCGGAGTCCAGTTCGGCGGTAACGAAGATCGCGCCGTCCATCGTTTCAAAGTTCCGCACGCCCAGAAACCGACCGTCTTTTTCCAGCAAATCGATATGCGGCAACCGGAACAGGGCGTCCAGCCGTTGTGCACTCGAAGCGTGCGGGCTGGAGCTTCCTGTTCGGATCTCTATGCCAAAGTCCCCGGACAATCCCCTGAAGTAAGACTCTTCGAGCACGCGCGTCATCTCGACGTGGCCAACAAGCGACTCCTCCCCTTCCGGCCGCAGGTTCAGGTGCGACTTCATGGCGAGCTGTTCCCCCTTGCGATGCAAGGTGACGACCGGGTCACTCAGCGTTTCGTTTTCCCCGAAGTAATACGCATGCCGGACGGCAATGTCGTTGCCGGGACTGGCAACTGCAATGTACTCCGCTCCATTCTCCTCGAAGCGACCCAGGATCCGCTGCTTGCCACCGGCAAAGGAAACGATGCCGGTGCGAAACCTGCCGCCTTCCCGGCTTGCATAGGCGACGAGTTCGTTGTCGTGGTCGTAAACGGCCGCGTCATCGACCGAACCGAGCTTGATTCTTTCCAGCAACTCCTGGGCGATGAGTTTCTTTTCCTCGTCGAGCAGGAATACGTTGTAGCGCGCCTTGTCCTGATAGCTGCGGATCAGGTTGACCGAGGCGAGGAACTTCTGGTCGGTCATCAAGGACTCGACGCCCCGCCGCAGCTGACGATCAATGGTCGAGAGGTTGGAGCCCAGCCGGCCGAGACCGTGTTCGATCTGCTCCTGGGCCTGTGCACGGAAGTGCCCACGGATCACGTAATCGAAGTACACGCCGAGGACCAGCACGACGAAAAGCACCACCCCGACGACCAGGGCGGCCAGCTTTCCTGCGAGACCCGCCTGCGGCCTGGCTTTGTCCGCGACGCTTGCGGGAGGCATGGCCATGCAGCGTCAGAAGATCGGCGGGGTCTGTTCCACGTCGTCCTTGGTCACCAGTCTGACCGGAATGACGATGTGCTTCGGCACGCGCTTGCCGCCGAGGATCTCCAGCGCCGCCCCCACCGCTGCACGACCCCCAAGCGGGAACAGCACGGAACCCGTCTGTTTCCCTGCCCTGATCGCCTCCCGGGCTTCGTTCGTGTAGTCGCAGCCGATCATGATGATTTTCGAGGGATCCATTCGGTGCTTTTCCAGCACGACGCGCACGCCGCTGAGCATGCTGTCGCTCTCGGAGAAGATCGCATTGAAACTTGCGCCAGCGGCAACGATTTTTTCGAATTCCAGCACGGCATCACGACGCAGGTAATTGCCCGTTCGTCGCGTGACTTCGATGCCGGGATGCCTGGCCATCACGTCCAGGAATCCTTTGGTGCGCAGTTTCGTCACGTCCGCGCTGGGCAGTCCTTCGAACAGCAGCACCCTGCCCTGGCCCTTCAACTGCTGCGCGATGTACTCCCCTCCCATCTGACCGATCAGGAAATTGTCGGAATGGATGAATGTCGTGTACTGGTCCGTCTTGACGCCCCGGTCGAGGACAATCACGGGTATTCCCGAATCCCGCGCCTTCTTCAGGACAGGCACCACCGCCTGCTCGTCGCTGGTGCCGACGATGATCACGTCGATCCTGCGTCTGATGAAATCATCGATCTGCTGGATCAGCAGCGATGTCCGACCTTGCGCATCCGAGTACTCGAATGTGACTTGCGGGTGTTTCCCGAGCGCGTCCCGGACCTCCAGGACCTGCGCGCGCCTGAAATCGTTGGCCAGGTTGTCCTGCGCAAAGGCAATCCGCCTTCCACCATCGGCCGCAAGTATCGAGTCGGGCAAGACCATGGCAACGAGGCAGGAACCCAGCGCACCAAGGCAGCCGCGACGCCCCGAATCCAGATGAAGCCCTCTCCCCGGCACGACGACGACGCCTCGCGGTGGGTCAGCCCTGCTTCGTCGTCGTGCTGTCCGACTTTGCCGGCGCCGCGGTCGATTCCGCGGTCTGCGTCAGCCTGGCGGCATCAGCGGCCGGCTTGTCTTCCGGCTGCGTTTCAGCCTCTTTCTCGCCTTCGCTCATGGCGTTCTTGAAGCCCTTCACCGCGCCGCCAAGGTCCTGCCCGATCGTCTTGAGCTTCTTCGTGCCGAAGACGACGAGCACGATCAGCAGGATCACGAGCAGGTGACGGGGAGAGAAAAGTTCCATGGCGACTCCGGGCAGGACTGGGAAGTACCTTCAGGACACCGATAATCGCATAAAGTTCAGGTCATGCTCTCGGCATCGGTCGATCCGGGATGTCCTTGAGCAAGCCCCCGACGCCCAGCGACATGATGTCCCCGGCGCGGACTTCCACGCCCGCCGCCAGCCGGCGCAGTACGAAGTCGAAGCCATTGAGCTTGGGCGAACGGGCGCAGGTCGGTATGCCGATGACAGGGCATGCGGACCCCGCCTGTGGAATGCTGCCAAGCAGGAGCAGGTTGCCAGGGTCCACCGGCATGCCGGCGTGCAGCACGGTGCCACCTGCGCGCTCCAGCCCGGCGGGCACGACATCCCGTCGATCAACGGTCGCGGCAATGCCCGACACCAGTATCAGATCGACACCAGCCTGATTCGCGAACTGCCTTATCGCCTCTGCAACGGCGTCCGACTCATGGGCCACGATCCGCTTTTCCACCAGTCGACCCGCAAGGGGCAGCAGGCGCTTTTCGACGGCGGATTCCATTTTCGCCAGCACTGCCGCGCGTGTATCCGGCAACCGCGTGAGGACGAGTCCCACACCGATGCCTCGCCAGGGCAGGACATCGATCGCGCCCGCGGGTCCGTCCGCGATCGCCAGTGACCGGTCCAGGCTCGACCGGGGCGCTGCATAGGGAATGACCTTCACGGTCGCCAGCATCTGGCCTTCGCCCACTGGTTCCCAGGGATTCACCGTCGCCACCGTGAGTGACTCGTGCACGGCGTTGACGGCGTGGATGCGGGCCACGTCCACGTACGCAAGGCCGCTGTGTCGTGCGAACAGGTTCATGCGACCGGTTGTCGCCGTCCCGCAATCGACTCCGGCGCCCGCCAGGGCCGCGCCCAGCTGTCGGGCTGCGGCGTCTTCATGAACGTCATCGGCATCCAGCCGCGCGACCACCACCGGGTCGATGCCCGCCGCCGCGAGGGCGTGCAGGTCTTCGGGCCGCAGCCGGTACCCCTTCTTCAGCACGGAATCTGCAAGCTTCACGCTGTGCGCGAGCAGGCAGCCTTCCGCCTCGGCAAGCGGCACCACCCCGAATTTCACGCCCCCGCCCTTCGCAGGACCTGCGTCATTTCGGCCAGGACGGACACGGCGATTTCAGCGGGCGTCCGGGCCCCGATCGGCAAGCCGGCCGGCCCATGGATCCGGGCCAGTTGCTGCGGAGACAAACCCGCCGCGGCGAGCCGCTCCAGCCGACGCCCGTGAGTTCGTGTCGAACCCAATGCACCGACGTAGAACGCCGGCGTACCGAGCACGCACTCCAGCGCCGGATCGTCGATCTTTGGATCGTGGGTCAACAGGACGACCGCCGTGCGCGCGTCAGGCTTCAGGGCCGGAAAGGCCTGCTGCGGCCACTGGTCCAGGCGCGTGACGTCCGGAAAACGGTCGGGGCGCAGGAACGCCGCGCGCGGATCGACCACCGTGACGTCGTAGCCCGCCATGCGCGCCATGGGGCACAGGAACTCGGAAATATGCACGGCACCGACGATCACCAGCCGCAGCGGCGTATTGTGGGGCGCAAGCAGCCACTCCACGCCGTCCAGGGCGATGACGTCCGCGCGATCGCTGGCCAGCACCCCTCGGACGGCCTCGGCGACCGCGGGCGGCTCGCCGCCCAGCGCATCGGGAAACAGCAGCCGCTGCGCACTGCCGTCCAGCGCCGTGGCAAGTACCACCGCACGGGCATCCGCTTGCGCGTCGCGCAGTGCCTCCAGTGTGTCGCGGCGCATCGGCTATTCCACCGGCTCGACGAAAACCCGTATGCGGCCACCACAGGCAAGCCCCACGGCCCAGGCCTGTTCGTCGCTGACACCGAAGGACAGCAGCTGCGTGCGGCCCTCCGCCATCACCTGCTGCGCCGCTTCGATCACCGCGACCTCGACGCATCCACCTGACACGGAACCGGCAAAGGCGCCCCGGGCATTGCAGACCAGCTGGCTGCCCGCCGGCCGCGGCGCGGAACCCCATGTCTCGACGACCGTCGCCAGCGCGGTGGGCAGGCCGGATCGTCTCCAGTCGAGCGCGATTGCCAGAAGGTCTTCGGAAGGCGTGGAGATGGCCGTCATGGGCAGGAGTCTACCGTCCCGCTGGCCTATAATGCCGCCCTTCCCCAGCTCGCTCCCCGAGGAATCCATGACCACGCTAGACGTCAACGGCAAGCAGCTCGAAACCGATGCTTCCCCTGATACGCCCCTCCTTTGGGTTCTCCGGGACAGCCTCAACCTGACCGGCACCAAGTTCGGCTGCGGCATGGCCCAGTGCGGCGCCTGCACGGTGCATGCCGAAGGCGTCGCCACGCGCAGCTGCGTGCTGCCGCTTTCGGCAGTCGAGGGCAAGAAGATCACGACAATCGAAAACGTGTCGGCCGACGCGGCCGGCAAGGCGGTGCAGGATGCCTGGATCGCCGAGAACGTGGCCCAGTGCGGGTACTGCCAGTCCGGCCAGATCATGAGCGCCACGGCGCTGCTCGCGAAGAACAAGGCCCCCACCGATGCCGACATCGATGCGGCCATGAGCGGCAACATCTGCCGCTGCGCCACCTACGTCCGCATCCGCGCCGCCATCAAGCGCGCCGCCGCGACCCTGGCCTGAGGGAACAGCACATGAACAACAAGCCTTTCGAGATCCTGAATGTCAGCGACCAGCCTGCCGTCACGCGCCGTGGCGTGCTCAAGGCCGGTGCGGGCCTGAGCCTGGCGATCGCCGCCGGCCCGATGCTGTCGGCCTGCGCGGACAAGGGACCGGTTGCCGGCACCCTCGCGCCGGGCCCGTTCCTGCGGATCGGCAACGATGACATCGTGACGGTGATTTCCCGCAACTCCGAGATCGGCCAGGGCACCTTCACCGGCATCGCCACGCTGATCGCGGAGGAACTCGACGCGGACTGGACCAAGGTCGTCGTGGAAGCGGCACCGGCCGATCCGTCGAAGTACGCGAATCCGGGCTTCGGCCCGATGCAGGGCACCGGCGGCAGCAATGCCATGGCCTCTTCGTGGGACCAGATGCGCCAGGCCGGCGCGGTGGCCCGTGCGATGCTCGTGGGCGCCGCCGCGGAGCAGTGGGGCGTGCCTGCATCCGAGATCACGGTCAGCGCGGGTGTCGTGTCCCACGCCGGCAAGAACAAGAGCGCACGGTTCGGTGAACTCGCCGGCCGGGCGGCGAAGCGCGCCGTGCCGAAGGACGTCGCCCTCAAGAAGCCGGAGCAGTATGTCCTGATCGGCAAGGACGCCGCGCGAGTGGATGCACGGGCCAAGTCGACCGGCACGGCACTCTATACGCAGGACGTGAAGCTGCCGGACATGCAGGTGGCGCTGGTCATCGCGCCGCCGCGTTTCGGCGCGACGCTGAAGTCCTTCGATGCAGCGGCCGCCAAGGCCATGGCGGGTGTTGCCGACGTGGTGCAGTTCAAGCACAGCGTGCGCGACGGCTTGGCCGTCATCGCGAAGGACTACTGGACCGCGAAGAAGGCCCGCGAGGCCGTCAAGGTCGAATGGGACGAAAGCAAGGCCTATACCCAGGGCACCGACCAGCTGTTCGCCGAATACAAGGCGCTCGCAGCGAAGCCGGGTGTCGAGGCCAAGAAGATCGGTGACGTGTCCAGGGCCGGCGCCGCCAGGTTCGTGGAAGCGACCTACGAGTTCCCGTACCTCTCGCATGCGGCGATGGAACCGCTGAACTGCGTCGCCCAGATCACGAAGGACGGCTGCGAGATCTGGACCGGCGCCCAGCTGCAGACGATGGACCAGATGCTGTCCGCCGCGCTGCTCGGCATCAAGCCGGAGCAGGTCAGGATCAACACCCTGTTCGCCGGCGGCAGCTTCGGCCGCCGTTCGAATCCGCAGTCGGATTTCGTGCAGGAAGCGGTCTCGATCGCCAAGGCCTGGGGCACCGGCAAGCCGGTGAAGCTCGTCTGGTCGCGCGAAGATGACATGCACGGTGGTTTCTACCGCCCGGCGTTCCTGCATGCCCTGAAGGCCGGCCTCGACGCCAAGGGCAACATCGTGAGCTGGGAACACCGGATCGTCGGCCAGTCCATCCTCGAGGGCACGCCGCTGATGCCGCCGGGCGCGCCGATCGATCCCCTTTCGATCGAAGGCTCGGCCAACCTGCCCTACGACGTGCCGAACCTGCAGGTCGATGTGCACACCACCAAGTCGCCGGTCACGGTGCAATGGTGGCGTTCCGTTGGCTCGACGCACTCGGCCTATGCGACCGAAAACTTCCTCGACGAGATCGCGCGCGCGACCGGCAAGGATGCGCTGGAGCTGCGCCGCAGCCTGCTGGCGAAACAGCCGCGCCACCTCGCGGTGCTGAACCTCGCCGCTGAAAAGGCCGGCTGGGGATCGCCGCTGCCAGCCGGCAAGTCGCGCGGCATCGCGGTTCACGAGTGTTTCGGGTCGGTGGTGGCCGAAGTCGCCGAGGTGTCCCAGGTCGCCCCGGGCAAGTTCAAGGTCGACCGTGTCGTCTGCGGCGTGGACTGCGGCCTCGTGCTGAACCCGAACATCGTCGCCATGCAGGTGGAGTCGTCCATCGGCCTCGGCCTCGGCGCGGTGATGTCGGGCCAGATCACGCTGAAGGACGGCAAGGTCGAGCAGTCGAACTTCCACGACTACACCGTGATGCGGCTGAACCAGATGCCGAAGGTGGACGTGCACTTCGTGCCGGGCGGCCAGAAGCCGACGGGCATCGGCGAACCGGGCCTGCCGCCGGTCGGTCCGGCTGTCGCCGGCGCGATCCTGAAGCTCACGGGCAAGTCGCTGCACAACCTGCCCTTCACCCGCTCCGGCATCAGCATCGTCTGATGCGGCGCGCGGCCCGCCAGATCGGGATTGCGCTGCTGGCGGTCTTCGCCGGCAGCGCAGTGTCCCCGCTGTGGGCCCAGCAGGTCGCGGACCCCGGCTTCCGCAGTGCCGGTCGCGGGGCGCCGCTGGCCGTCGCGCTGCCGACGATCCCGTTTTCCACTGACCCGAAGCTCAAGCCGCTGGACCGGATCATCGAGTCCTTCCAGCGGCTCCAGCCAATGCCCTTCGTCGGCCCCATGAAGCTGCAGGGTCCGCCGGGCGCGACCTATCCGAGTTTCGGCAGCGCCTGGGACGGCGCAACGCCGGCCGGCATCACGCCGCTGCCCGTCGACATCTTCACGTCGAAGGATTTCTACCAGGACATCGAGCTCTGGAAGGATCCGCGCTACTTCCGCTGCAACAGCCCGGAAGGCCTGGAAAACCAGCGTGGAGCGATTTTCCAGAAGGTGATCGGCGACGATCCGCCCCGTTCGGCTGCCTGGGGACGCTGCGACGTCGATTATCCGCGCAGCGCCATCGTCAGTCCCTATGGCTTCAGGACGGCGCAGGCCCATTACGAGGCCCTTCTGGCCGAAACACGCCGCCGTGGCGGCCCCACGCGGCCGGGCGCGGAAAAGCTCGCGCGCGAATGGTCCGGCGCCTACACGCAGCGAGCACTGGTCGAGAACTGGTATTCGATGATGCTGTCGAACCAGATCCCGACCATCCTGTCGCTGCTGACGCCGGAGTACCAGAAACGGCTCGTCCAGGACCTCTACCACCAGGGGCACACGAACGCGCCCCAATGGCCGTCGCAGTACTGCTGGCCCGAAGGCTTCATGCGTCGCTGGTACGTCTTCTCGACCTGGGTGCAGCCCCACTATGTCATCGCGACGCCCGACCTCGTGCAGGTCACCGCGGGCCTCGCCCGCAACTTCATCACGCACATCAACGTCGACCGCAGCTTCGACCTGACGGGCGCCGTGCCGCGCCTCGGGGCCGACGTGCCGCGC
>JBEEKA010000150.1:0-3916 GCA_041168985.1 Pseudomonadota bacterium
ATCGGCGTGGATCCGTACTACCTTGCCCACAAGGCCGAGGGTGTCGGGTACCACCCGCAGATGATCAGCGCGGGGCGCCGCCTGAATGACAACATGGGATTCCATGTCGTCGGCGAGGTCCTGCGGCTGATGACGAAGAAACGCATCCGCGTCGGCGGGTCCCGCATCCTCATGATGGGGCTGGCGTTCAAGGAGAACTGTCCGGACGTCCGCAACTCGAAGGTCGTGGACATCATTCGCGAGCTGGAAAAGTACGGCGCCAGGGTGGACGTCTTCGATCCCTGGGTCGATCCGAAGGAAGCCCAGCATGAATACGGCGTGAAGCCCATGCAGAAGCCGGGCAAGGTGCGGTACGACGCTGCCATCGTGGCCGTCGGGCACCAGCAGTTCAAGGACATGGGGATCACTGCCATTCGCAAGTTGCTCAAGCCCACCAACGTCATCTACGACATCAAGCACGTATTCCCGAAGCGTTCCGTGGACGGTCGACTCTGATGAAAGTTCCCCTGCTGGACCTGAAGCCGCAGTACCGCGCACTGAAGACGGAGATCGACGCCGCCATCGAGCGCGTCTGTGACAGCCAGCACTTCATTCTCGGACCGGCAATCAAGGAGCTGGAGTCCGGCATCGCGGCGTATTGCCAGGTGCCGTTCGGCGTCGGCGTGTCGTCGGGAACGGACGCGCTGCTGCTGGCGCTGATGGCGCTCGGTATCGGTCCCGGCGATGCCGTCATCACGTCCTCGTACACGTTCTTCGCCACCGGCGGCACGATCGCCCGCGCGGGCGCACGGCCGATCTTCCTCGATATCGATCCGCTGACGTTCAACCTGTCGCCGGCGCTGGTCAGGCAGTGCCTGGAAAACGACTGCGATCGGCGTGATGGCAAGCTGGTACACAGGGCATCGGGCGCGGTGGTCCGGGCATTGATGCCGGTGCACCTCTATGGGCAGCTGGCTGACATGGCGGCCCTGATGCCGCTGGCGCGGGAATTCGGTCTGAAGGTGATCGAGGACGCGGCCCAGGCCATTGGCGCGGCCGATTCGGATGGCCGGCGGGCCTGCAGTTTCGGAGAGATCGGGTGCCTGTCGTTCTTCCCGACCAAGAACCTGGGCGCATTTGGCGACGCCGGCGCCTGCGTGGCGCAGGACGCGGATCTGGCCAGGCACATGGCGATCCTGCGCGTGCATGGCATGGAGCCGAAGTACTACCACGCATTCGTGGGTGGCAATTTCCGGATCGACGAGATCCAGGCGGCGGTGCTGAACATCAAATTGCGGCATCTCGACAGCTGGTCCGAGGGTCGGCAGCGGAATGCGGACTACTACGACACGGCCTTTGCCAAAGCTGGGCTTGCCGGGACGGTGACGACACCGACTGCGGTGTCGGGCTACCGCCATATCTACAACCAGTACGTGATCCGGGTGCCAAAGCGGGATGCGCTGCGCAGCGTCCTGAACGAAGCCGGCATCGGCTGCGAGGTCTATTACCCCGTGCCGCTGCACCAGCAGCAGTGTTTCCAGTACCTGGGTTACGCGACCGGTGACCTGCCGGAATCCGAGCGCGCGGCGGCGGAGAGCCTGGCGCTGCCGATCTTCCCGGAGCTGGTGCCCGAGCAGTTGCAGTATGTCGTGGACAGCATCGGGCGCTTTTATCGGGACTGATCCGGGCAGGCGGGCCTGAAACCGGTGCGTTCCGAAGACTTTTGGGCCATCATGTGCAGAATATCTCGACTGGAATCGATTGCAGAAAATGAGCGCGGAAATCCTGAAGCCCTTCCCTGACGCGTCCACCAGCCAGGCCTGGGTTGCTCTCCAGGGCGAAGCGGTCCGGCTCCAGCGCACGTCACTGGCCGAACTCTTCACCGCCGACCCGCAGCGTGTCCGGCGCATGACGGTGAGCGGGGCAGGACTGGTCATGGATTTCACGCGCCAGCGGGTCGACGAGGCTGTCCTGGCGCTGCTGGGCAGGCTTGCGGACGACATCGGCTTGCGCGAGCGGACAGCCGCCATGTACCGCGGCGATGTCATCAACGTCACGGAGCAGCGGCAGGTACTGCACACCGCGCTGCGCAGGACCGGTGCGCCCCATGAAGAGGCTGTGCTGGCCGAGCGGGCGCGGATGCTCGACTTCGCGGAAGGTGTCCGCAGTGGCGGCGTGCGGGGCAGCCAGGGCGATTCATTCAACCTGGTCGTGAACATCGGCATCGGCGGATCGGACCTCGGCCCTGCCATGGCGGTCGAGGCCCTGAAGCCCTACGCGGACGGCGCGCCGCGTGTCGCCTTCGTGTCGAACATCGACGGCTGCCGCCTGCACGATCTGCTCGACACGGCGGATCCCGCGCGCACGCTGTTCATCGTCTGTTCGAAGACTTTCACGACGCTGGAAACACGCACCAACGCGATGACGGCGCGTGCCTGGCTTGCGGACCGACTCGGGGTCGATGCCGTGCCGGATCATTTCGCTGCGGTGTCCGTGAACGCTGCTGCCATGGATGAGTTCGGTATCCACCCTGACTATCGCTTCGCCATGTGGGACTGGGTCGGCGGCCGCTATTCGATCTGGTCCGCCATCGGTGTGTCGCTGGCCATTGCCATTGGTCCGGCGCATTTCACCGCCTTCCTCAACGGCGGCGCTGAAATGGACGAACACTTCCTCTCCGCGCCCTGGCAGGAAAACCTGCCGGCGCTGATGGGCCTGCTTGGTGTCTGGAACATCAACCAGCTCGGCCTGCCGACGCTTGCCGTGCTGCCGTATGTGGATCGCCTGTCGCGGTTTCCCGCCTACCTGCAGCAGCTCGACATGGAGAGCAACGGCAAGTCGGTTCGCATGGACGGAACGCCGGTCTTTTGCGCCACGGCACCGGTGATCTGGGGCGAGCCCGGCAACAATGCGCAGCATTCGTTCTTCCAGCAATTGCACCAGGGTGCGTTGCGCGCCGCACTTGATTTCCTGCTGCCGGCCACTTCAGCCTGCGGGGACGAGCCCGCGCAGGACCTGGCGGCCGCCAACTGCCTTGCCCAGATGGAGGCCTTCGCCTTCGGGCAGGCATCGGCCCTGAGCCAGAAGGTCCACGAAGGTAACCGTCCCTCGACGCTTCTGCTGTTCAGCCGACTTGATCCGGCCACGCTGGGCCGGCTCGTGGCGCTGTATGAACACAAGGTATTCACGCAGAGCGTCGTCTGGGGCATCAACGCCTTTGACCAGTGGGGCGTGGAGCTGGGGAAGAAGCTGGCGGAAAACATCGCGCCGCTGGTGCGGGGCGAAGGACGTGCGGAAAGCCCGGCTTTGGGTGGTTCGCTGGCCCAGTTGGCGGCCTTGCGCGCGCCGGGCTGAAGGGAACCCCCCGTGGGTTTCCGGGTCTGAGGTAGACTCCCGCGCCATTGCGTCCCGTTACCGTGGTATCCGAAATGCAATTCTCCGTCCGATTTCCGCTGATCACGATCTTCATGGCCGCAATCGCCGCGCCGGTGGTCGTTCAGTCCGCAGCGCTGTCGAATGACGAGCTCTCGGGAGTGGTGGAACGCGTCGTCGACACGCACCCGTCGGTCCAGTCTGCGCGGTCGAGCCTGTCCGCCGCTGAATCGGAATTGAGCGCCAGCAAATGGATGCGCTTTCCTTCCCTGACGGTGGAAGGCTTCTCGTCGGGAAACAGCAATGGTTCCCTCTCTTCCAGCGTCTCGCTGGAACAGCCGCTGATCACCTTCGGTCGTATCAAGTCCGGCATCCAGCTGTCGAACGCCAGGGTCGAGGCGGCGAGGGCGCATGTCGATGAGGTGGCGCTGGACGTCGCGCTGCGCGCTACTTCGGCATACGTGGAATACCAGCGCTTGCAGGCGCGCGCCCGCATCTATGCGGAAGGCGTCGATGAGCACCAGCGACTGGTGGATTCGATCAAGCGCCGCGTCGAACAGCAGAT
>JBEEKA010000151.1:0-17709 GCA_041168985.1 Pseudomonadota bacterium
CATGAAGGCCTTCGAACTGATCTCGACGGCCCAGGTCGCCAAGTCGGCCGCGGAAGCGCGCGACATGACGATCCTGCGGCCCACCGACGGCATCACGATGAACCGCGAACGCGTGCTGGCGGATGCCAAGGCGCGTGCCCTGTCGATGGTCTCCGGCTATGTCCCGCCCGCGCCGCCGGTGTTCCGGCTGCCGGGCGCCAGCGGACGCGCTGCGTTTGCCGATGCCGTGAAGGGCTTCCAGGCGCGCGGCCTCGCCACGGAATACGACGGCGTCATTGCCGGGCGGCTCGCGTACGTGCTCACCGGCGGCGACGCGGACCCCGTGGACCTCGTGACCGAGGACCAGGTGCGGGAACTGGAACGCAGGATGTTCATGGACTGCGTGCGCGATCCCCGGACCCGGGATCGCATCGTGACCATGCTGAAGACCGGCAAGCCGCTCCGGAATTGAGGGCAGGCCAGTGGGCGATCACGTCAGGGTCGGTCGGGAAGGCGCGATCCTGACGCTCGTGCTGGCCCGGCCGGAAAAGAAGAACGCGCTGACGGCGGCGATGTACCGGTCGCTCGCCGACGCCATCGAGTCCGCGCAGTCCGACGACCGCATCCATGTGATCGCGCTGACCGGCGACGGCGACCTGTTTTCCGCCGGCAATGATGTCGGCGATTTCATCGAGGTGGCGCGTCACGGCGATCTGCCGCCGGACACCGTGCGTTTCCTCCGGCTGCTGGCCGGCAATCGCAAACCCCTGGTGGCCGGCGTGCAGGGTCGGGCAGTGGGTGTCGGCATGACGCTGCTGCTCCATTGCGATTACGTCGTTCTCGCCGACGACGCGCTGCTGTCGGCACCTTTCGTCAACCTGGCCCTGGTGCCGGAGGCCGCGTCCAGCCTGCTGCTGCCGGCGCGCATCGGGCATCCCCGCGCGTTCTCGGTCTTCGCGCTGGGCGAGGTCGTCGATGCCGCGAAGGCGCTCGTCTGGGGGCTTGCCAACGAGATCGTGCCGCGGGCCGGTCTAGGTGACGCCGTCCGGGCCGTGGCAGGCCGGCTGGCACGCCAGCCCTTGGAAGCGCTGCTGGCAACGAAGGCACTGATGCGTCCGCTGCCGGCCATCTCGGAACAGATGACGCGGGAGTTCGAGCAGTTCATGCAGCGTCTCGCGTCGGAGGAGGCGCGCGCGGCCTTCGCGGCATTCCTGGAACGACGACCGACGGAAGGCGCCACGTCGCGCCGTTGAGGAGGACCGGATGACGCTGGCAGGAAAGACCTTGTTCATCACCGGCGCGAGCCGCGGGATCGGCCTGGCCATCGCCCTGCGCGCGGCGCGGGACGGGGCAAACATCGCCATAGCAGCCAAGACCGGCGAGCCTCATCCTAAATTGCCCGGCACCGTGCATACGGCGGCCAGGGCGATCGAGGAGGCCGGCGGCAAGGCCCTGCCGCTGGTCGTCGACGTCCGTGACGAAACCGCCATTGCGCGCGCGGTAGATGCGACGGTGTCGACCTTCGGCGGCGTGGACATCTGCGTGAACAACGCCTCGGCGATCTCGCTGACCGATACGCTCGCGACGGATCCGAAACGCTATGACCTGATGCAGCAGGTCAATGGCCGCGGCACGTACATGACGACCCGCGCCTGCCTGCCCCATCTGCTCAATGCGGAGAACCCGCATGTCCTGATGCTGTCGCCGCCGCTGGACCTGTCGCCGCGATGGTTCGCCGGCCACGTCGCCTACTCCATCTCCAAGTACGCGATGAGCCTCTGTGCGCTCGGCATGGCCGAAGAGTTCCGCGAGCAGGGCGTGGCGGTCAACGCCCTCTGGCCGCGCACCGCCATCGCCACGGCGGCCGTCGAGTTCGTGCTCGCGGGGAAGGACGGCCTGCGGCGCTGCCGGTCGCCGGACATTGTCGCGGATGCCGCCCATGCGATCTTCCGGAAACCGGCCCGGGCGTTCACCGGGAATTTCCTCATCGATGACAGCTTCCTTCACGACGAGGGCGTGACGGACTTCTCCTGCTATCGCATCGATCCCGATACGCCGCTGATGGCGGACTTCTTCGTGCCGGAAACCATTCCGGCGCCACCCGGGGTTCATGTCGAAACGACCTAGTCAATGCGTCCGGGGGCGCTCGGTTCGAAGATTTTCCACCAAGGTTGGTTGAAACAACCAAGCGGGGTGCCGATAGAGTTTGAGGGAGTCGGCAAACGCAGCATTGGCGGATATGACGGTCGGGAAGGAAGAACGGTCCGCGCACAAGGTGCTGGTGGTCGAGGACCACCCCTTGTTCCGCGAGGCCTTGGTTGCGCGCCTTGGCCTGGAGCCCGGCGTGTCGGAATGTCTCGAGGCGGCCAGCGTGCAGGAAGCGCGCAGAATGCTTCTGGAGCACGATTTCGCCGCAATGGTGACGGACATCAGCCTGACGGACGGAACCGGGCTGGACCTGATCCGCCGGATGCGCGCCGAGGGCCATCGGATGCCCGTCCTCGTCGTCAGCGCCCTCGATGAATCCGTCTACGGGGAGCGCGCTTTCCGCGCCGGCGCACAGGGCTTCGTCCACAAGCTGGAAACGCCTGCCCGGATCATCGAGGCCCTGCATGCCGTGCTTTCCGGTGGCCTTTACCTTTCGCAGGTCGTGAGCCGGGCGATCTCGCAGTCCTCATCGCGATCTCCCGGGGAGTCCGGCAACGGCATCGAGTCGCTGTCCGACCGGGAGATGCAGATCTACTCCCTTCTGGGCCAGGGTCAGGGCACGAGGGAAATCGCGGAACGCCTGTTCCTCAGCCCCCACACCGTCGAATCCCACCGCGAGCGCATCCGCGCGAAACTGGGCCTGCGCAACAGCATGGCCCTCGTGCAGAGCGCGCTGCGGTGGTCGCTCGAGGAAGGTGGGCTGCTGCGCGGTGCCGATCCGGACAACCTGCAGCCAGGCGACTCGGAGTCCGACGGCGCGCCGGCGGACGGCGTCCAGCCCAACGGCGCCAAGGACTGATCAGGGCTCCTGCGGATTGCAGGCGCGTCGCGCTTCTGCTTCGATCACGGGATCCGTGGATGTCGGGAGCGCGCCGTGAATCGAAAAGCCGCTGGCCTGCTGTATGCGCTGGGGCTGTTCCTGCCCGGCCTGGCGTTGCCTGCCGATCCGACACCGACACCGGCTCCGGGATGGACGGGTCTTACGGATCCGAAGGCCGTCATCACCGCGCGTCAGGAACTGATGGAACACATCGAACTGCTGATGGAGCCCATCGACACCATCACGATCAGGCCTGTCCGGGACGTCGCGCGCCTTCACAGCAATGCCGAAGTCATCGGCGCCATGCTGACGGCGGTTCCCCACCTGTTCCCGCCCACGACCAACCGCTACGACCCGCAGGTCCTGCAGCCGGAAACCATCGCGCTGCCCGAAATCTGGAAGTCCTTCCAGGCCTTCTATGGGCTGGCCGGTGCGGCGGTCCAGGCTGCAGAAGCCATGGCGCTTGCCGAGGGCACGCAGAACCTGCGAGCGGCAAGCCGCAGGCTGCGCGCCGCCTGCGAGGCCTGCCATGCGATCTACCTGCGGAAATACGAGCCCCCGAAGGTCCTGGACTCGGATTACAGGTTCGACTTCAACAGTGCGATAGGCCGCAAGTAGGGATTCGCCCTCAGAGACTGGCATCGAAGCGGTAACGGACGGCCAGCTGGGATTGCGATTCCGCCTGACGGGCCTGCAGTCCGAAGGAGGCGCGGGGCGGAAATCGCGAAGTCCCTTCGATGTGTTCGGCCGCAAGCTCCCACTGGTCGCTGAACCGGTGCGTCCAGCCCAGGGTCCAGGCATGGCCGTCCTGGTTCGACGGCGGGCCGAAATAGAAACCGGTCAAGTGATGCGTGCGGTATCGGTCGTACCGCAGCGAGAAACGTTCCCTGCCTCGTTCGAAGCTCCCGAGCATGAACTGCGTCCGGAAGTTCATCCTGAACGGCGACGCGGCGTCCTCGTCGTCGACGACCGTGTACCCATCCAGGTGCTGGGCGATGAAGGTCCAGTGCGGAGACGGTTCGAAACGTGCACCGGCAGAGACGAACCGCGTCAGCCAGGCGTAGTGGTTGCCCGCTTCGGCCGCCGCGTCGGCCCGATTGTCGTAATACAGCGTCCGCAGTTCGAGGCGTTCACCATGGCGCCAGCCCAGCCCCGCGTAGTATCCCGGTCGACCGTCGATCTCGTGGTACAGCTCGACGCGCGGCGTGCCCAGCCCGCCTCTCAACGTAGAGGGCCGGTCGGTCAGCGCAAAACCCCGGAACGCGAGAACGGCTCCAGCGGGATCGTTCCAGCCATAGGCGGCAGCGACGAATGACAGGTCGCCGGCGTAGCCGCTGCTCGCACCGAGCCAGCGGGCTTCGACCTCCGCGCCGACCGTTCGCAGCTCATCGCCGATCCAGGTGTTCAAGGCCGATGGCGTGACCGAATAGACGCTGGTCCAGCCTGGGCCCCGGTTCTCGAAGGAAACGGGCAGGTAGAAGGCACCGATCCGGGCGCGCCAGCGCAGCGCGCTTGTGGGGAAAGGCTTGATGTCCAGCCAGAACTCGCTGAAATCGACCGCGTTGCCCTGCCGGTCGCCGTAGGCATCCGCGACGGCATGCAGCGACACCGTGTCCGTGAGGCGGTACTTGAGCGACGCAAAGGCGCGGCCCAGTCGCAGCCCGTCGTGTCCTGCATCGAAACGCAGGATGCCGCGCCCGCCGTCGAGGAACGACGGCGCCGAATCCGAATGGACCCAGCGCGCGTCGACCGCGCCGGTGATATCCAGCCGTTCGTCGGCCGCAGCCAGCGTGGCGCCGGCGAACAGGAGCCACAGGGCGGGGCGGACCATCAGTAATCCCATTTCTCGCGGCCCGGGCTGGGCGACGGCCGACTGCGAAGCGGGCGGCTGAGTTTCACCTGTTCCGTGGCCTCACCCTGTGCCTCCAGGTGCAGGACCCGCTTGAGACTCTCCGGCGAATCCGCGATGAAAGGCCCCCAGGCCGACAGGCTGTATTCTCCTGCGGGCAGCGACCTGAACTCGACCCGTCCCTCCGCATCGGTCTTGCCGAAACGCGGCGCATCGGTCACGAAGATGTAACCCACCATCTCGTCGTGGATGTTGCAGCCGAGCACGACGAGGCCTTCGTTGTCGAACAGGACCGGCGACTTGGGCCGGCCCTTGTACAGCGGCAGCTGGAACCGCTTGGCCTTCGAGAAGGAATAGACCTGGTGGCTGACCATGTCGTTGTTGGGGAACGACACAGCTGTGCGGGTCCCGACGACCAGCAGGGCGGGGATGAAGGCGCGGTGGTTCTGCGCCATCACGGCCTCGGCCGCAGGACGCATCGGCGCCAGGACGTGTCCGTCCGCCGCCGACAGCGTGACCGCCACCTCCGGCACGGGCCGGTTGTGGCGGTCCAGGACGACGATGGACATATCCGCGGCATCCGCCGCGCCGGCCGCGGCGATGAATCCTGACAGGAGGATTGCGAGTCCGCGGCGTCCCATGTGTCAGAGCACCTTGTAGTACCTGATCGTATTGCCCAGTTCCGTGCGACGCCCCACGCCGACGAAGCAATGCCTCGCCAGCCAGTCGTGCTTGCCGATCGGAGCCTCGAAGGTCGTGACGGTGCGGAAGTACACCTCGTCGAACGTCGGTGCTTCCTTGGTCAGTCCATGGGCCACGCGCTCGAACTTCTGCATGACCTCGGGGGTGCGGCCCCAGATGAATCCACGTGTCTGCAGCATGAAGACGCTGCCGTCGTTCTCCTGCAGCAGGTATCGCGCATCGGCGGCGAGGACGCCGTCGTCGCGGAACAGGCAGAAGTCGCCGCCGCTCATGGGCAGTGCCTTGCCCGCGACGAGCGGGCCGTCGAATTCCCCGCCGTCCAGCGCGACCATCCCCCGGCTGCCGCCGCTCGGCATGTTCTGCACCTTGGGTAACGGACGGAAGCGCAGTCGCACCTCCAGCGCGAATTCAAACTGGGGTGCGAAGGGGTCCGGCGAATGCATCATGAGGCGACCAGGGGTTCGTGGAATCCGGATCCCAACGGTATCACTTCACCACCGCGTATATCAGTCCGCCCCGCGGCCCGCAGCGCCGAGCATCTCGTCGAGGTGCGTGAGCAGTTCGGCGGCGACGACGGGATCGACAAGTCCGTCCTGCTTCTGTCTTGCCATGAACGCCGCCAGGGCATCCCGATGCAGTCCCTTCCGGTACGGCCGATCCTGGGCCATGGCCTGGAAGATGTCGGCAACGCGCAGGATCCGCGCCTCGAGGGGCAGGCTGGATCCCTCGCGGCCATAGGGATAACCCTGCCCGCCCGGCGCCTCATGATGGTCCGCTGCCCACTCGGTGATGGACTCGAAGCCGCGTATCTTGTGGAGGATCTGCAGGGTCTGGAAGCTGTGGGCGTTCATCGTCATGCGCTCGTCGTCGTCGAGCGGACCTGGCTTGTCGAGGACGGAATCCGGTATGCGCAGCTTGCCGAGGTCATGCAGCAGACCGGCGATCTCCAGTTCGTCACAGCGTTCCACATCGAGCCCGAGCCTTTCGCCCAGGCGCCTGGCGACGCGCGCGACACCCGACGAATGTGCTGCCGTGAAGGGACTCTTGGCATCGACGATCCGCGAGAAGATGCGGGCCAGCTGCAGGTACTCCGCATGCGTGGCCACGACCGGTCGGCCGTAGTCCATCATGTCGTGCAGGTAGCCGTGGAGCGCATTGGGCTCCAGGTACAGCCAGAAGGCTTCGTGACGGGACGCGAGCAGGAAGGCATCGACGAGCGCCGGATCGAAATAGGTCCCGCGGCGCGCCTCGATCTCGCGTCGGATCCCGGCCATGTGCTGCAGGATCTGTCCCGTCGCGCAATGCTTCGAGGCCATCGCGTCCACGCGATCGACGAGCAGGATCAGGTTTGCGTTGCGACAGACCCGCGGATCGATGCCTTCGTCCCGCATGCGGTCCCACCGCGTGTGGTGGAATCGGATGGGCAGGGCGAGGTGGGCGAGGGGGCGGAAGTCCTTCAGCAGTTCATGGCCGACGTGCGCGTGGACCTGCGATCCCGCCCAGTCGAATTCCTCGATCAGTCGCTGGTGGGTCGTGGTGGTCGAGACGCCAATGTCGTGCAGCAGTCCGAGATCGAAGAGTTCCTGCACCTCCGCGTCGGGCAGCTGCAGTGCCCTGGCGCACTCGGCCGCCATGACGCCGACGCGCTTGCCGTGCGACAGGTCATCTACGCCAACGAGGTCCAGCGCATCGGACAGCGCGTACACAACCTGCCTGAAGTCAGCCTGGATCATGCTCGGGGTATCCTGTTACGCATGCATTCTAGCGACACCGGTCGTTCAGCAGGCGTTCGGGCTGTCAGGATTAAACGTAAGGACAAGGCCGGATGGTCCGGTTCCCACAATCGAGAGGACGAGAACATGAAGTTCGTCACCAAGGTTTCCGTTGCCGCATCCCTGGCCCTTGCCCTGGCGGGCACTGCCCATGCGGCCGATGCGGCCAAACAGGGCCCCGCGGCGCCCGCCAGCGTCGCGGCGCCGGCTGTCCCGGCGGCAGCGGCGACCCCCGCTGCCCCAGCCGACGCTGCCGCCAAGGCCGATCGCAGGGACGCCGAGCGCGCCGAACGCAAGGCACAGCGTGAGCAGCGCCGGGCGGAGCGCAAGGCCCGTCACGAAAAGCAGCGGGCCGAGTCGGATGCCAAGGCCGCGGCCAGGAAGGCCGAGGCCGGCAAGCCCGATACAGCGAAGCAGGCGTCCCCCGCTTCGCCGGCTGTTCCCGCCGTCAAGTAACCGGAACGCGCAGCGGGCCGTTCCTCGACGGACGGCTCGCTGCGAAGCCGCGAATGCGGCATCCTCGGTTCCCAACAGGGGGACCCCACCATGCAAGACCCGCGTCGACCGGGCTTCTTCGAATACGCACTGCTGACCGTGCTTGTGCTGGCCATGATCGTCGATGGCCTCGACATGCAGCTTCTATCGCTCGTGGCCCCGCTGATCCTCGCCGACTGGCACATCGACAAGGCGACCTTTGGCCCGGCGATGTCCGCTGCGCTCATCGGGATGTCCGTTGGCGCGGTGGCCGGGGGATGGCTGGGGGACCGCATGGGCCGGAAGACGGTGCTCGTCGCATCGGTCGTCCTGTTCGGCCTGTCGACGATGCTGGTGTCCCTGACCCACGGCATGCCGGCGCTCGTCGCGCTGCGGTTCATCGGTGGGTTTTCGTTCGGCGCGACCGCGCCCAATACGATTACGCTGCTGAGTGAATACCTGCCGATGCCATTGCGGGCGCGCGGCATCAGCCTCATGTCCATCGGAACGCCGATCGGGGGGATGCTGGGTGCCGTGCTGCTTGCGGCGCTGCTGCCCTTCATCGGTTGGCGAGGCAGCTTCCTGCTGTTCGGTGGCGTTTCCCTGCTGATGGCTTTCGCCGTGCTGTGGATCGTCCCCGGTGGCGACAGGGCGGCACTGGGTGGTGCGGCGGCTGATGGGGAATTTCCGGTGACCTGGCGGTTCCGGATCGGCAACTGGCTGGCATTCTTCTGCACTACCTACGTGGCCTATGGCTGCACGGCCTGGGTGCCGACGCTGACGACGATGAACCAGTTGCCGCTGAAGCTCGGGCTGGATGCGATGTTCTGGTTCAACCTCATGGCCATGGGTGGTGCGGCGACCGGAGGCTTCCTCGTGACCCTTCTCGGCTCCCGCCGCATGCTTCCCGGTGCCGCAGTCGTCGTGGGGATCGGCGTCGCGCTGCTGATGACGGGTATGGGACCGGCAGGACGGGCTTCGGAGCTGGCGCTGGACCTGGGCGTGGCGATCGTCGGAGGCGGCACGGCCATGCTGCTGGCGACGATGTATTTCGTGCTCGCCCAGGGGTACCCCGGCGCGCGCCGCGCCTCGGGCGTCGGGGTCGGCATGTTGCTGGGTCGGTTTGGCGGCGTCGCGAGTTCCTGGTTCGGCGGCCAGTTGCTCGGCGCGACGATCGGCGATTCGATGCCGTTCTTCGTCTCCCTGCTTGCCGCCGTGGGCGGCATCCTGGCGGGACTCTTCATCATCGACCGCCATGTGCCACGGAGTCGCCCATGATCACCAGGCGTGAACTGCTGGGGACCAGCCTTGCAGCCGCGGCTGCACCCGTCACGGCGGCGCAGGCAACCGCCGGGGATGCGCTGTCCACGACGCGGATCCTGCCACCCGGGGTCAGCTCGGCGGCGTTCGACACGGCGCTGCATGAGTTCGAAGCCGCGATCGGTCCGGACTGGGTGTTGTCGAGCGAGGAAGACATCCATCCTTATCGGGACCATTTCTCGATGCTCAAGGACCAGCCGGACGAACTGCGGCCGTCGGCCGCCGTCTGTCCCGCCACGGTCGAGCAGGTCCAGGCCGTGGTCCGCATCGCCAACCGACATCGCATCCCGCTCTATGCCATCTCGACCGGAAAGAACTTCGCCTATGGCGGCCCGGCGCCCAACCTGCGCGGCAGCGTCGTCGTGGACCTCAAGCGCATGAACCGAATCCTCGAAGTCGACGAAAAGCGCCACACGGCGCTGGTCGAGCCGGGCGTGTCATACATGGATTTCTACCGCCACCTGCAGGAGCATGACCTGAAGGTCTGGGTGGATACGGCGGACGTGGGGTGGGGCGGCCTCATGGGCAATGCCCTCGAACGCGGATGTGGTTACACGATGGGCCCTTACCGTGACCATTTTTCCGCTCACTGCGGCATGGAGATCGTGCTGCCGAATGGCGAGCTGATGCGCACCGGCATGGGCGCGCTGCCAGGCTCCAGGGCCTGGCAGGACTACAAGCATGGATTCGGACCGGATCCGTCGGGTCTTTTTGCGCAGGGCAATTTCGGCATCGTCGTGAAAATGGGCTTCCGTCTCATGCCGCGGCCCGAGCACTGGCGCACCGGGCTCATCACCGTGCCGCGGCGACGCGATTTCATCGCGCTCGTCGACACCGTGAATTACCTGACCGATCTCTTCGTGATCGGAGAGCCGCTGTACAGCTCGCCCCTGACGCAGCTGCTTGGCGATGGGACCTTTCGCAAGGCTGCGGTAGATTTCGACGAAGCGACGATGGATCGCATTGCGGCCGAAAGGAAAATCCACTCGTGGCAGGTCGAGCTGCAGTTCTATGGTTCGGAGAGAACCACGCTCGCGAACTGGGAATGGGCGCAGGAGCTCATCCGCCGCGCCGTGCCGGACGCGAACTGCTTCGACGGCGAGTCGCTCAAGGTGCCCGTCACGCAGGCCCAGATCGAGGAAAACACGCGACCGTATCCGGCGCCCTATGTGTCGGTCATGCGCCGGAACGTGATGCACGGCGTGCCCAAACTCTACATGTGGCGCTCGCCAGGCCGTACGGAAAACGATCCGGACACCTGGAACGAAACGCACATTGGACTGTTCTCGGTGATCGGTCGCAGCGCGGAAGCCGTCTTCCAGGCGCAGAAGGATTTTGCCGATGTGGCGCGCAAGGCCCGGGCGGGCACGGAATACGTCTCCTCGCTGCTCGCGCCGCTGAACTGGCACCAGAGCTGCTTCCTCATCGGCAACAGCTTCTTTGGCACCACGACGCGCAACGACAATTCGCCGCAAGGGAAGATCCGGCAGCTGAAAGAGTTGCAGGGCATCCTGAAACTCAACGCGCAGGCCGGCTATGGTGATTATCGTGCGCCACCGATCCTGCAGGACGACGTGGCCGACCAGTATTCGTTCAACAACCACATCCTGCGGCGTTTCAACGAAACCCTGAAGGATGCGGTGGATCCGAATGGCATTCTGTCGCCCGGCCGCGGCGGCGTGTGGCCGAAGGCACACCGCAAGATGCGGGGGAGGATCCGGCGATGAGTCGCGCGGCCCTGTGGATGGGAACCCTGTCAGCCTTGGTTGCCGGTACCGCGCTGGCGCAGTCCCTGCCCTCGACCGGGCGCGGTCACGTGCTGTTCCAGCAGAAATGCCAGCCCTGCCACGGGACGGAACGTTCCGACCAGGGTCACGCCATGTTGCCGGGCACCGATGCGCTGCGGCTGAAATACCGGGGCAGCCTGCCCGCCGCCCTGGAACAGCGAAAGGACCTTACGCCGGTGGCCTTATGGACCTTTGTCCGACGGGGCGTGGGGTCCATGCCGCCGTTCCGCAAGTCGGAACTCTCCGACGCGGATATCGCCGACATCGCGGCGTGGATCGCTGCGGCATCCGGAAACCGCTGAAACACCTCGGGGCTGGACGAACAGTTGACGCGGGCAGGACCTGACTGCGTATATTGGAAAAATATGGCGCAGGGCGCGGCCTCGGCCGATAATGCGATCGATTGCGAATACCTCCTCGATGCCGAGGACCGATTACTGTCCTTCCACGGTGGTGTCGATCCTGGCGAGTACGGCGTATCGACTTCGCAGCGCAATCGTCCCGGCCAGTCGGACTCCCTCTGGGACTACCTCACCGATGGCACGACGCGGCAGCTGTATGCCGGACTGCTGGCACAGGTGAGACGGGGCAGGTCCGTCAGGTTTTGCCTGCGCTGCGACAGTCCCGAGAGTCGCCGCGTCCTCCAGATGGACATGCATCCCGAGGAGCAGGGGCGGGTCCGATTCAGGACGCTGGTCCTCGCTCTTGAGCCGAGGCCCCGGGTCGAACTGATTTCCGGAACGGTTCCGCGTCACGGCAATGCGCTGCGAATCTGTGGCTGGTGCAAGAAGCTGGGCCGGCGAGGCGCCTGGCTGGAAGCCGAGGACTACATCGAGGCAGAGGGGCTGTTCCAGCAGGAACACATGCCGCCACTGATCAACGGGATCTGTCCCAACTGCGAAGTCGGCGTCCGGAACCTGCTGCGTGAAGGCGTCGCCTCGGGACTGGCACCCCGCGTGGGGCTGGTGACCCGGGGACCGTTCCTGCGGGATATCGTCGGGCGCAATCTGGAAAGGTCTGGAATTTCCCTGGTTGCGTTTACCGACGCCGAGGCTGCCATCGAGGCCTTGCGGGACGACAGGTACGGATACCTGGCCCTGTTGTTCGATGTCGATACCCCGGGCAGCCGGACCGAAGCTGAAGCGACGGCGGCGACATCCAGGGTCGGGCGAACGCCGGTCATCTGGCTCTCCATCGGCGCGACCCGGTTGCTCCGCCAGACCGCGGACGCAGCGGGTGTGGCAACACTGATCCAGAAGGACCGGATTGCCGAGGAATTGGCGGCATCGATCTGGGCCCATACGACGGGCCGTGCCCCGCAGCATCCTGGGGTCGGCTGAAGCGGGGATTTCTCGACGGCAGTCGCACCCCGCGCCGCAAGCCGATAAAGTTGCGGTCCCCGCAAGACTTCCGGCGACCGACATGCCTGCATACCGCTCCAAGACCTCCACCTTCGGCCGCAACATGGCCGGCGCGCGCTCCCTGTGGCGGGCCACCGGCATGAAGGACGCCGACTTCTCGAAGCCCATCATCGCCGTCGCGAACAGCTTCACGCAGTTCGTGCCGGGCCATGTGCACCTGAAGGACCTGGGGCAACTGGTCGCGCGCGAGATCGAGGCGGCGGGGGGCGTGGCGAAGGAATTCAACACGATCGCCGTCGACGACGGCATCGCGATGGGCCATGACGGGATGCTGTACTCGCTGCCGAGCCGCGACATCATCGCGGACTCGGTCGAATACATGGTCAATGCGCACTGTGCCGACGCACTGGTGTGCATCTCCAACTGCGACAAGATCACGCCGGGCATGCTGATGGCGGCCATGCGCCTGGATATCCCCGTGGTCTTCGTGTCGGGAGGTCCGATGGAGGCCGGCAAGGTGCGCCTTGCCGTGCCGGGCTCGAAGGACACGCAGGTCAAGAAGCTGGACCTCATCGATGCCATGGTGATGGCGGCCGACGACAAGGTCAGCGACGAGGAAGTCGCGGCCGTCGAACGTTCCGCCTGTCCGACCTGCGGTTCCTGCTCCGGCATGTTTACCGCCAACTCGATGAACTGCCTGACCGAGGCACTGGGCCTGTCGCTGCCCGGCAACGGCACGGTGGTCGCAACGCATGCGGATCGCGAGCAGCTCTTCAAGCGTGCCGGTCGCCTGGTGGTCGAGCTGTGCAAGCGTTACTACGAACAGGATGACGCGTCCGTGTTGCCGCGTGCCGTGGGCTTCAAGGCCTTCGAGAACGCGATGACGCTGGACATCGCGATGGGCGGCTCGACGAACACGATCCTGCACCTGCTCGCCATCGCGCAGGAGGCCGGCATCGACTTCACCATGAAGGACATCGATCGCCTGTCCCGCGTGGTGCCGCAGCTCTGCAAGGTCGCGCCCAACACGAACAAGTACCACATCGAGGACGTCCATCGGGCCGGTGGCATCATGGCCATCCTCGGTGAGCTGGACCGCGCCGGCAAACTGCACACCGACGTGCCGACGATCCACAGCGGCACGATGAAGCAGGCGCTCGACGAGTGGGACATCGCGCGCAATCCGTCCGAGTCCGTGAAGACCTTCTACAGGGCCGGCCCCGCGGGCATCCCGACGCAGGTGGCCTTCAGCCAGGCCACCCGTTGGCCAGACCTGGACCTTGACCGTGCCGAAGGCTGCATCCGGTCCAACGACCATGCGTTCTCGAAGGAGGGCGGCCTCGCTGTCCTCCACGGCAACATCGCCGTCGACGGCTGCGTCGTGAAGACGGCGGGCGTGGACGAGAGCCTGCATGTCTTCGAGGGCAACGCCCGCGTGTTCGAGTCGCAGGACGAGGCCGTCGAGAACATCCTCGCCGGCAAGGTCGTGGCCGGCGACGTGGTCGTGATTCGCTATGAAGGCCCCAAGGGCGGCCCCGGCATGCAGGAAATGCTGTACCCGACCAGCTATATCAAGTCGAAGGGACTCGGGAAGGCCTGCGCCCTGCTCACGGATGGCCGCTTTTCCGGTGGCACCTCCGGCCTGTCGATCGGGCATGTGTCGCCCGAGGCCGCCTCGGGTGGCGCGATCGGCCTGGTTCGTGACGGCGACCGCATCCGCATCGACATCCCGGCCCGCAGCATCGATGTGCTGGTCAGCGAGGCGGAACTCGGCCGGCGTCGCCTCGAACAGGAAGCGCGTGGCTGGAAGCCGGTGAAACCCCGCAAGCGCAAGGTCTCGGCGGCGCTCAAGGCGTACGCCAAGCTGGCCATGAGCGCCGACAAGGGCGCCGTCCGCGACCTGTCGATGCTGGAGGACTGAGCCATGGTCACTCCTGTCATCGACGCGATCCGCACCCATGCTGCGGCCATGCCGAACCGCCTGGCGGTGGGTTGTGCAGAAACCGGCCGGCGGTGGAACTGGGGCGCCCTGGACGCGGCCGTGGACCAGGCGGCCGCCTGGCTCGTCTCCCGGCTGGGCCCGAAGTCGGGCGCCCGCGTGGCTACGCTGGCACGCAATCATCCCTACCAGGTCATCCTGCAGCACGCCTGTTCCCGCGCCGGGGCCATCTTCGTGCCCTTCAACTGGCGCCTCGCTCAGGCGGAGATCGCCCAGCTGATGGCCGATGCCGAGCCGCGCATCCTGTTCCACGATGCCGAGTTCAAGCTGCCGGAAACCGCGGCCGAACTGCACCTGTTGTCCTCGCTCGAATTGCTCGGTGCGCCGGGTACGCGCGCGCCGGCCTCTGCGTGCAACGACTGGGACGACACGATGACCCTGCTCTATACGTCCGGCACGAGCGGACGTCCGAAGGGCGTCATCGTGACGGAGGCGAACGCCTTCTGGGGGCCCTGCAATTTCGCGCTCGGCAGCATGGTGGGCCACGAAAGCGTCTTCCTCTGCGACATGCCGCTGTTCCATACCGCGGGTCTGTTCGCGGCGGCCCGCGTGCCGATCTGGGCGGGCGCCAGTGTCTGGATCAGTGCGGGGTTCTCGCCCGACAAGACCATCGCCCGCATGGCCGACCGCAGCCTGGGTATCACCCATTACTTCTCCGTGCCGCAGATGGCGACGGTGATCTGGCAGCATCCGGATTTCACGCCGGAAAAGCTGCAGGGTCTGCGGATGTACGTCACCGGCGGCGCGCCGAACCCGAAGGCCCAGGTCGAGCGTTTCGCGCGGGCCGGCATCCGTTTCTCTGATGGCTTCGGCATGACCGAAACCTGCTCCAACTTCGCCATGCCCGTGCATGACGTGGAACGGCTCATCGCGAAGGCCGGCAGCTGCGGCCTGCCGCTGATCTCGGTGCAGACGCGCATCGTCGATGACGACGGCCATGAAGTGCCGCGCGGCGAAACCGGTGAACTCTGGCTGCGCGGGCCCTCCATTTCGCCGGGCTACTGGAACCAGCCCGAGGCCACGGCCAAGGCGTTCAAGGATGGCTGGTTCCGCACCGGTGACGCGGCCCTGCAGGACGAGGACGGATTCTTCTACATCGTCGACCGCAAGAAGGACATGTACATCTCCGGCGGGGAAAACGTCTATCCGGCGGAGGTGGAGGCCGTGCTGGCCGAGCTTACCGACATCGCCGAGGCCGCGATCATCGGCGTGCCCGACGAGCGCTGGGGCGAGACCGGCCGGGCATTCATCATCCTCAAGCCGGGCGCCACGCTGACCGCCGAAGCGATCACCGCGCATTGCCTGTCACGCCTGGCGAAGTTCAAGGTGCCGGCGAAAGTCGTCATCACGACGACGATTCCGCGCACCGCATCGGGCAAGGTGCAGAAGCACCTGCTGCCGCGCGACTGAAACGGCCCGAAAGGGCCGCGGTCAGGTGGGCGGCGCGGCGGGCGGCATCGCGGGGAAGCTCGGCAACGCGGGATCGAAATGGTCCCAGCGTGCGGCATCCTTGGTGTAGATGACGCTTTCCGGCGTTACCGCATCGGGATCGTCCAGTGAGCCCGCCTGCACCAGCACCAGTTCACCGGCCCGCGTGCCGGTCACATGGATCCGTCCGCCACAGTGGGCGCAGAAATGGCGAACGATATCGCCGCCGGATTCACCCTTCGATGCGAAGGGTTTTGGCTCGCCGCAGGTGAAACGCAACTGGCTGCGATGGACGCCGATGGCCGTGACGTGGCCCGTCCCTGTCGCCTTCTGGCAGTCCCTGCAGCAGCACTGGCTCACGAACAATGCCGGGCTCGCGAGTTCATAGCGGATGGCGCCGCAAAGGCAGCCGCCGGTCAGCGGTCCGTTGAAAGTCTGCATGGTTCAGGGCCTGCCTTTCGAGAGGTACAGCGCGATGGCCTTGAGTTCCTTGTCGCCCACGTCACCGCGCGTGATGGGCGGCATGTTGAGCAGTCCGATCCGGGCGGCGCGTTCCACATAGGCCGCGCTGAGGTCATCGCGTTTCTCGAGCATCGCGACTTCCAGCTTCACGCGTCGGGCCAGCAGGCCGGTGCCCATGCCTGCCGCGTCATGGCACATGGCGCAGCGCTGTTTGAACAGGTCCTTGCCGTCCGGCTCGGCCGCATGAGCCGTGGCCGCCAAAGCAGCGACCAGGGCGAGGGTCAGGATGCGCCTCATCACTTGTGCTCCTTGCGGTAACGGGCGGGCCAGATGCCGCTCTTGCCCGGCGCGAGGATGCCTGCCGGGTCCAGCGCGTCCTTCACCCGCTCGTTCAGGCGGCGCAGGGCATGGTTGTTGTAGCTGTAACCGTCCGAGATCAAGTCCATGTAATCGATGTGCGCGCGATATTCGCCGTAACCGTGCTGGGCGGCGTCCGAGATCAGCGTGCGCAGGAAGGGGTCGACGCGCTGCATGAATGCCGGGTCGTCGAGATTCAGCAGCACGGCGTTCACGTTCAGGATGTGGCGTTCGCCGAATGCGAAGCTCGCCTGGTAGTCCATCCCGAATTCCTTGTACCGGGCATAAGTGCGGTGGAACTGTTCCATCGCCAGCTTGCCGTTCTGCGGCAGCACCGGCGAGAAGCCGATATGGCCGCCGCGCCCGCCGAACCAGTTCGTGCTCTGCATCGGAAAGGTCAGCGGCACGCCCATCCAGCCGCCGTTCGTGGGCGTATACGATTCTCCCGGTCGCCAGGCAAAGGGCTTGATGGCCATCGGCTTGATGGCCTTCACGGCCTTCTCGAGGATGTCGAGATTGGCCTTGGCAACCGTTTCCCGGCCGTAAACGCGAAGGCTGACGCCCCACCAGCCGAGGTTGAACTGCTTGCGGATCGCGCTGATGACATCGTCGGACAGGGTGCCCGGCTTGTCCGTCCATTGCTTGCGCGTGGTCAGGATGTTCGCGGCGCGGAACCAGTTGCCGATCGTCGGTGATTGCTGCAGCACGCCTTCGCGGCGCAGCGGCCCGATCATGTCGATCAGGGGGCCCAGGTCTTCCATCTTGTCCATTTCGATGTCGACGCCGAGCACGCACTCCGGCTGCGGCATGAGCCACATGCCGGCCTTGGTGACGATGCCGAAGTTCGACTGGACGAAGAGCTGGTCCCAGGCCGGTCCGAAGCCGTACTTGTGCAGGTTCCAGGTCGGCGCATTGGCCATCGCACCCATGCCGGTCCGGACGACGTCGCCGTCCGGCAGCACGACCTCCATGCCGCAGAGATTGCGTGTGTGTTCGCCATAAGGCGTGTAACCCAGGCCCCTGTCGAGCGCGTTGCCGATCACCGAGCCCCAGCTGTTGCCCGGCACGGAAAGCCAGAGGGGGATGTTCCGCGTCTGCAGGTAATCGTAGAGGTCATAGAAGCCCACGCCGGGCTCGAGCAGCACGACACCGTTTTCGAGATCGACCTCGATCTTCCGCATGCGGGACAGG
>JBEEKA010000152.1:0-7245 GCA_041168985.1 Pseudomonadota bacterium
GAGTGCAGCGGGAATGCCCACTTCGAAGAACTGCCTTGCTCCCCAGGGCGAGAAGATGGTTTCCACCGTCGGCAGTGGGCTCTTCACGTCCGCGATCAGACCGAGGGTCGCACGGGCGGACCGGTTCATATAGATGACCCGTCCCGTCAGGTCCGTGATGGCAATGAAATCCGGCGTGTCCTCCACGATCTTCAAGGAAAGCGAGGAGACTCCGATGGATGTCTTGTCGGACACGGTTTGTCTCTTCGTACGCTTCAGGTCTGGCAGGCAACTCAGTCGTACAGCAGGGGCGCGATCCTGGGGTCGCGCATGCTGGATTTGTCGTACCAGAAGTACCCGGTGTCGATGACTTTCGGCACGCCTTCCCCGCGGCTGAGCTTCACGGCGGCTTCCACGGTCTTGTAGCCGATGCCGACGGGGTTCTGCGTGATGGCACCTGCCATGACGCCTTCGTTGATGAGATCCTTCTGACCCTTCCCGGAGTCGAACCCGACTACGACCAGACCCGACTTGCGGATCTCCTTCATGGCCTTGCCGGCTCCGAGGGCCGTGGCCTCGTTGGTGCAGAACAGTCCCTTGGCGCGCGGGTGCGCCTGCACCATGGCGCGGGCCACCTCGGCGGCCTTGAGGGGGTCGGCGGCGTACTGCACCTCGATGACGCGGATCTTCGGATGGGCCTTGCGCATCTGGTCGAGGAAGCCGTCGCGACGCAGGACGCCGGTAGTGCTGACCTGATCATGGGCGAGCAGCAGCACGTCGCCGGCATCGCCCAGCAGCGCGGCCAGTTTGTCTGCCGCGAGCCCCGCCGCGGCGGCGTTGTCCGTCATGACGGTCGTCGCGGTGAGATCGCCGCTGACGCCGGAATCGAAGGCGACCACGGGCACTTTCGCGGCCTTTGCCTTGCGCAGGAGCGGTATGACCGCCTGGCTGTCCGTAGCCGCGAGGCCGATGGCGCCGGGACGCCTGGCCAGTCCGGCGGCCAGCATGTCGATCTGCTTGTCGACCATCCACTCGGCTTCGGGCGCTTCGAAGGAGATCGTGACCTTGTAGTCCTGCGCTGCCTGCTCCGCGCCTTTCTTCACGGATTGCCAGAACTGGTGCTGGAACCCGCGCGCGATCAGCGGGATGAAGGTCCGCTGGTCAGCGGCAGGGACTGTGCCGGACAAACCCAGCGCCAGCGCCAAGGCCATTACGAAGTGCCTGCGGTTTGCAGCCATGGGGACCCTCGAGATCAAGATGCGGGTACGGGGTCTGCGCGGATTCCGGCGGCCTAAGTTTGCCGCAGGCGATCGACGTAAACCGCGATGATGATGATGATCCCGGTGAGCAGAAGTTGCCACTCGTCCGCGACCGACATGATGCGCAGGCCGTTGACCAGTACGCTCATGATGAAGGCGCCGATCACCGAGCCCAGGATGGTGCCGCTGCCGCCGGCCAGCGACGTGCCGCCGATGACCACGGCCGAGATGGCTTCCAGTTCGTAGCCTTGGCCAAGCGCCGGCTGGGCGGAGTTCAGGCGGGAGGACCCCAGCAGCCCTGCAATGGCGCAGACGCCGCCGCCCAGGGCGTAGATGATCACCTTCCAGCGCCCGACGTCGATGCCGGACAGGCGCACGGCCTCTTCGTTGCTGCCCAGCGCCTGGGCGTAGCGGCCCAGCGCCGTGCGGTTCAGGAGCAGTGAAGCGACCAGCGCCACGAGCAGGTAGATGACGACCCCATTGGGCACCGGAAGTCCCGGCAGCCACTGTCCCAGCATCGAACCCGTTGAGATGTCCTCGTAGCCTTCGACTTCGCTGAAGTAGATGGGCCGCGCGCCGGTGATGATGAGTGACAGGCCCTTGAGCACCATCATCATGCCCAGCGTGGCAATGAACGGCGCGACCCTGAGCCGCGTGATGACGAGACCGGAGGTGCAGCCGGCCGCTGCACCCATGAGGAGGGTGGCCGGTATGCCCACGGACAAAGGCCAGCCCAGCCGCGCAAGGAACAGGCCGGCCATCACGGCGGTGAAGGTCATCAGGACGCCGATCGACAGGTCGATGCCCGAAGTGACGATGACGAACGTGGCGGCGATCCCCAGCACGCCCGTTACCGTGGTGGCCTGGAGGATGCCGATCAGGTTCTCGGTGGTCAGGAAGGTGTCGGGCCTGAGGAAGCCGAATACCATGACCAGCGCTGCCAGGCTCCCGAAGGCGAGCAGCTGCTGCCGTCCCTTTTGCATCAGTGCCATGCTGTAGCCAACGCCATGATCGTCTCCTGGGTGGCGTGTTCACCGGGCAGCTCGCCCGCGATCCGGCCTTCGCACATCACGAGGATGCGGTGGCCGAGTTGCAGGATCTCCGGCAGTTCGGAAGACACCACGATGATGGCACGGCCCTCGGCCGCGAGCGCAGCCAACAGGCTGTAAATTTCAGCCTTGGCGCCGACGTCGATGCCGCGCGTGGGTTCGTCGAAGATGAGGACGTCGCATTCCCGCGCCAGCCATTTGGCGATGACGACCTTCTGCTGGTTGCCGCCGGACAGCAGCCGGGCGATCTGGTGGTTCGATGGCGTCCGGATCCGCAACCGTTCCACGAATCGCGTGGCCATCTCGGCACAGGCCTGCCGGTCGATCAGCAGCCCGGCCCGCAGGCAACGTGACAGGCTGGGCAGGGTGATGTTGGACTCCACGTCCATGCCGGTGGCCAGCCCGTGGTGCTTGCGGTCTTCCGGCAGGTAACCGATTCCCGCGGCCACGGCGTCAACGGGCCCGCGTACGCGGATCTGTTTGCCGTGAACGAAGATCTCGCCGGACTCGGCGCGGTCTGCTCCGAAAAGCGTTCTCATGACTTCGGTGCGGCCTGCGCCCATGAGTCCTGCGAACGCGACGATCTCGCCACGCTTCACGGCAAAGCTTACGTCGCGCACCAGCCGGCCCCGCGACAGGCCCTTTACCTCGAGGGCGGGTGCCGCGTCGGAAGAATCAGGTACGGGGCTGCGGGTCGCTGCCAGCTCGCGTCCCACCATCAGTGCGATGACCTGGGGCAGGGGGGTCGAGGCGGGCATCGTTCCCACGGTACCGCCATCGCGCATGACCGTGATGCGGTCGGCGATACGCTGGATTTCGTCCATCCGATGCGAGATGTAGATGATGCCCACGCCCTCGCTGCGGAGTTTGTCGATGACCTTGAACAGTTCAGCGATCTCCAGGTCGTTGAGCGCGGAAGTGGGTTCGTCCATGACCAGCACGCGCGAGGCGCGCGAGAGGGCCTTGGCGATCTCCACCATCTGCTGCCGCGCCACCGTCATCGTGCCGACCGGCGTGGTTGGGTCGATGTCGAGGTGAATGCGCTGGAACAGCTCGGCGGCGTCACGGTTGAGGCGCCGCTCGTCCAGCCAGCCGAAACGGCTCGGCTCGCGGCCGATGAAAACGTTCTGCGCCGCAGTCAGGTGCGGCATGAGCTGCAGTTCCTGGTGGATGATCGATATGCCGAGCGCCTGGGCTTCCGCCGGGCCGTCGATATCCACGGCTTGCCCGGCCAGCAGGACTTCGCCCGCATCCCGGCGGTGAACTCCGGCCAGGATCTTCACCAGCGTCGACTTGCCGGCACCGTTCTCGCCCATCAGCGCATGGACTTCGCCCGCCCTCAGTTCGAAGCGGGCGTCGCGCAACGCCACGACGCCCGGGAACGCCTTGTCGAGCCCGCTGGCACTTAACAGCACGTCCATCGGCTGCATGGCGCTGGTTCCCGCCGGAGACTTAACGCCTCCAGGCCACCACCGTCTGGGACTGCTGGCCGAGGCCCTCGATGCCGAGCGTGATGCGGTCGCCGGCCCGCAGGAAACGCGCTGGTTTCATCGCGAGACCGACGCCCGGCGGCGTGCCCGTGGTGATGACATCGCCGGGCTCGAGCGTCGTGTACTCGCTCAGATGACTCACGAGCTGGGCTACGGGGAATACCATGGTGCGCGTGTTGCCGGTCTGCATGCGCTCACCGTTCACGTCGAGCCACATGTCCAGGCACTGCGGATCGCGGATCTCGTCGGTTGTCACAAGCCAGGGTCCGATCGGGCCGAAGGTGTCGCAGCCCTTGCCCTTGTCCCACTGCGGGCCATGTTCCAGCTGGTACTCGCGTTCGCTCAGATCATTGATGACGCAGTAGCCGGCTACGTAATCGAGCGCCTCGGCCACGTCCACATAGCGGGCTCGCGTGCCGATCACGACGCCGAGTTCGACCTCCCAGTCACTCTTGGTCGATCCCCGCGGCAGCATGACGTCGTCATAGGGCCCGCCGATGCACGAGGTGAACTTCGAGAACACGATCGGTATTTTCGGGATCGGCGATCCCGTCTCCCGCGCGTGGTCGGAATAGTTCAGGCCGATGGCGATGAACTTGCCGACGCCGGCCACCGCACTGCCGAACCTCGGCGTGCCCGGCACCAAGGGCAGTGAGCGCGGATCAAGGGCGCGCAGACGGGCCAGTGACTCGCGACCCAGGACGCTGCCGTCGACATCGCGGACGATGCCGCTCAGGTCACGCAGCTGTCCTTCGCCATCGACCAGGCCCGGCTTCTCCATTCCCGCCGCACCAAAGCGCACCAGCTTCATACAGACTCCTCAGATGGTCATGCCGCCGTCGGCGGAACAGGCCTGGCCGGTCACGAACGACGACTCGTCGCTGGCCAGGAAAATGATCAGTGGCGCGATTTCCTCGGCCAGCGCGATGCGCCCCATGGGCTGGCGTGCGACGAAGTCCTTTCGCGCCTGCACCGGATCGGCATGGACATTGATGCGATCGGCCAGCGAAGGCGTGTCGACGGTGCCGGGTGCGATGGCATTGCAGCGGATGCCCTGGCCCACGTAATCCGCAGCCACCGACTTGGTCAGGCCGATGACCGCGGCCTTCGAGGTGCCGTATGCGCAGCGACGCGCGAGTCCCTTGATGCTGCTGGCGACGCTGGCCATGTTGATGATGCTGCCGCTGCCCTGCGCCAGCATCGTCGGCAACACGGCCTGGATGGTCCAGAACATGGAGCGCACGTTGAGGGCGAAGGCGAAGTCCCAGTCCTCGTTCGTGGCCTCGAGAACGGTGCCGGCGTGGACGAAGCCCGCGCAGTTGAACAGCACATCAACGCGCGGCAGTCCGGCGAAGAAGTTCCGGATGGCTGCCTGGTCGAGCACGTCGAGTCGCGCCGTGCGCAGGCGCGGCACGCCCGCCAGCGTGGCGAGCGCCGACTCGTTGATGTCGGTCGCCCAGACCTCGGCGCCTTCCGCCGCCATGGCCAGCGCCGTGGCCCTGCCGATGCCCTGGCCCGCTGCCGTGACGACGGCCACTTTTCCGTTCAATCGCATGGATTCCCCTTCAGGGCGACGGGTGGCAACCCGGGCCGCTGGGCTCGAATGTCTTGTAGGTAAGGATGAATTCCCGATGACCCAGCGCCTCGGAGGAGGTCATCGCCCCATTGGCCACGTCGACCACGCGATTGACGATCTCGGCACCCACGTCGTCGAGCGTCGCGCGCCCTTCGACGATGCGGCCGGCATCGACATCCATGTCCTCGGCGAGGTTCCGGAAAGTCTCGGCGTTGGAGCAAATCTTGATCACCGGTGAAATGGCCGAGCCGACCACCGAACCGCGTCCGGTCGTGAACAGCGTCAGGTGGCAGCCGCAGGCGATCAGTTCCACGATCTCGGCATTGTCGGAGATGTTGGGAAAGCCGAAACGCGGTTCCCCGTCGGGTACGACGTCGAGCAGGTACAGACCCGGGGCAGGGGGACGTTCTGCCGGCTTGACGATGCCACTGATCGGTCCGGTGCCGGATTTGGCGTAGGCGCCGGCCGATTTCTCTTCCTGCGTCGTGAGGCCGCCTTCGGCATTGCCCGGCGCGAAGCTCCCGAAGCCCATCTTGCGGTAGTACGCCTCGGCCTTTTCCACGGAATTGACCAGCGCCTCGCCCACCCCCGCGGACACGGCACGGCGGGCCATGGGTCCCTCGCAGCCGATCATTTCGCCCGTTTCCTCGAAGAGGCAGGTTGCGCCAAGCGCCACCATGCGATCAAAGGCCCGGCCCACGGCAGGATTCGCGGTGATGCCGCTCATGCCGTCGGACCCGCCGCAGATCGTGCCGATGACCAGATCTCTCCAGCCGATCGGTGCCCGCTGAATACCGGCTTCGGATTGCGCGCGCACGCGTCGTACGGCGTCGACGCCCCGTTCGATCGACGAGCGTGTACCGCCCTGCTGCTGGATGACGATGGTTTCGACAGGACGGTCTGCGGCCGCCGCGGACGCTGCGAGACCCTCGCGGTTGAAGCCTTCGCAGCCGAGCGACACCAGCACCAGGCTGCCCACATTCGGATGGGTCGCGATCGCCTTCATCATGCGCAGCGCGTAGTCATTCGGGTAGCAGCCGGGGAATCCGACGAGATGCACGTCGGGATCGTCCAGGGCATCGACGATCCTGCGCGCCACATGGTGGGCGCATTCGACCAGATAGGCCACGAGGGTCACGTTGCGGATGCCCTTGCGTCCGTCCGGGCGCAGGTAACCCGAGGCGATCATGGGGCCTCCACCGCAAGGCCCGCGCGCGTGTGGGGGCTCATGTAGTCGCTTTTCATGTTGTGGAAGTGCACCCAGTCGCCGGCGCGAACGGCACGCGTGAACGAGCCGATCGGCATGCCGTACTTGAGCACCTTCCCGCCTGGCTGCACATCGCGGCAGGCGATCTTGTGTCCGGTCCCGAGGTCCTGTGCCGACGCAAAGTCCATGCCGGGAATGCCCAGCAGTTCGCCCTGCTTCACGGGGCGGGCGCAGACCACCACGTTGTCGTCCGGATGAAGCAGGATGATCGCGGGGACGCTCACGGCTCAAGCCCGTATACACGCGCCGCGTTGTCGCCCAGGATGGCGGCGATGTCGGCCCCACCGAGGCCCGCCAGCAGTTGCGTCGTCATGCGGTCCCAACTCCCGTAGTCGGATGCCAGATCGAGGACCGGCCAGTCGCTCCCCCAGATCATTCTCCGGGGTCCGAAACAGTCGAGCAACACATCGACATGCGGCTGGAGTGCGGTCGCGTCGGCTCCGGGCGGCGCCTCGGTCAACAGCCCGGAAAGCTTGACGCTCACGTTGTCGAGTCGGGCCGCAGCGGCCAGGCCACGGTGCCAGGCCGGATCGACCGGAGCGGACAAGTCGGGCTTGGCGGCATGGTCGATCACGACCTGAAGAGCAGGAAAGTCGGTGGCGACCCTGCAGACGGCATCCAGATG
>JBEEKA010000153.1:0-2805 GCA_041168985.1 Pseudomonadota bacterium
AAATCCCGTATTGACTTCAATAATGGATTTTCTTCTGAAATGAATAACTTTACCTTTTTGTCTTTTCTCTCCAGATCTTTGTCGTGCACGATGGACCCTCCAGTAATTTATCTGCGGATCAACACAAGAGGCTAGAGGCTGGACTTCTAATACAAATGCCTCTGAAACCCCACAAACACCTGTCGCACCTGCTCCGGCTTGCCCAGGTCGGCGAAGGCGTCCTGCAGCGCATTGTGATACTTGAGCCGCAGCAGCGGTGACAACTTCTCGCTGCCCAGCTCCTCCACCCCCTGCTGCACGTACTGCCCGAGCACGAAGTCGACGAAGGCGCGTTGCTTGTCGGTGTAGTCGTCCGCCGTGGCCGCGCGGGCTTTGGCGGCGCGGGCCTCGCGCGTGAGGGGATCGGCGGCGAAGGCGACGTGGGCGAGCACGTCGTACAGATCGCTGCTTTCGGCCTCGATGATCTTCTGCATCTCGGCCAGCGGCTCCTTGCCGAAGCCCTTTTCAGCCAGGCCGGCCAGCAGCGCCTTGCGCGTGTCGGGATCGCTCCAGATCTGGCGCAACTGGTCTTCGTCCTGGAAGAACTCGGGCAGGGTCTTCAGGGTGCCGTAAAGGCTCTGCAGGAACTGCGTGGCCGACAGCGGCTTGCCGTCCGGGCCCCAGTAGCTGGTCGCCGTCATGTTCTGGAGCTTGCGGACTTTGCCATCGGCCAGCTCGATCTCGATCATGTCCGGCTTGGGCAGCTCGTCACCTGTGCCGTCGTCGCCGTCATCGTCCGGCTTGCCCTCCGGGCCGCCGCCGCCCTTGCCGGAGCCCTTGTGTTCTTCCGGCGGTTGCGGCTCGCCGTCCCATTCGGGATCGCTGAAGTGGTGGTAGGCCTTGACGAAATCGTAGACCGCGAAGTGATCCTTGCCGTCGTAGAGCCGCGTGCCCCGGCCGATGATCTGCTTGAACTCGATCATCGAATTGACCGGCCGCAGCAGGACGATGTTGCGCACGTTGCGCGCATCGACGCCGGTCGAGAGTTTCTGCGACGTTGTCAGGATGGTCGGGATGGTTTTCTCGTTGTCCTGAAAGTCGCGCAGGAACTGCTCACCCGCCGCACCGTCGTCGGCGGTGACGCGCACGCAGTAATTCGGATCGGTGCTCTTCTTGGCTTGGTTGATCAGATCGCGGATCAGCAGCGCGTGCGACTGGGTGGCGCAGAAGACGAGGGTTTTCTCGTTCTGGTTGATCATCTCCAGCAGCAGCTTGACGCGGTAGGCCTCGCGCTCCTTGATCTCGATGGTCTTGTTGAAGTCCTTTTCCTCGTAGCGCCGGCCGGCTTCGACTTGACCGGCCACGACCTTGTCGTCCGAGGTGTAGACGTAGTCATCCAGCGTCGTGGCGATCTGGTGGACCTTGAACGGCGTCAAGAAGCCGTCGTTGATGCCTTCCTTGAGCGAGTAGATGTAGACCGGCTCACCGAAATAGGCGTAGGTGTCGGCGTTGTCGGCGCGCTTGGGCGTGGCGGTCAGGCCGAGCTGCACGGCCGTGGAGAAATACTCCAGGATCGCGCGCCAACTGCTCTCGTCGTTGGCGCCGCCCCGGTGGCACTCGTCGATGATGATGAAGTCGAAGAAGTCCTTCGGGTAGTCGCCGAAGTAGGGCGAGGGCTTGCCATCCTTCGGCGGCCCGCTCATGAAGGTCTGGAAGATCGTGAAGAACAGGTTGCCGTTCTTGGGCACGCGGCCTCGTCGGCGGATCTCGTCCGGGGCGATCCGCACCAGCGCATCTTCGTTGAAGGCCGAGAAGGCGTTGTAGGCCTGATCGGCCAATATGTTGCGATCGGCCAGGAACAGGATGCGCGGCCGGCGCGTCGGCTCGACCTCCGGGCGGTGCCAGTCGGCCAGGTTCCAGCGGCTGTGGAACAGCTTCCAGGCCAGCTGGAAGGCGATCGAGGTCTTGCCGGTGCCGGTGGCCAGGGTCAGCAGGACGCGATCACGTCCGGCCGCGATCGCCTGCAGCACCCGCTCGATGGCGATGTCCTGGTAGTAGCGGCCTTGCCAGGTGCCGCCCTTGTCCTCGAAGGGCACGGCGGCGAAACGCTTGTGCCAGGTTGAGGCTGCCGCCTCTTCGGCGCCGAAGGTCTGGACCCACAGCTGCTCCGGGCCCGGGTAGGCGGCCACATCGCCTTCGGCGCCGGTGGCCATGTCGATGGCGTAGATCTTCTGGCCGTTGGTGGCGTAGCTGTAGCGCACCGCCAGCTTGCCGGCGTAGCGCTTGGCCTGTGCCACGCCTTCGGTGTAGGGCTTGGCCCAAGCTTTGGCCTCGACCACCGCCAGCTTGGTGTTGCGGTAGACCAGCACGTAATCGGCGATGTCGGCCCGGCTGCGCTGACCGCCGCCCAGCAGCCGGCCCTGGGTGATGCGGTGCTCTTCCAGCACGCGACTGCCCTCCAGCACGCCCCAGCCGGCCGCCTTCAGCGCCGGATTGATGAATTGGCTACGCGTTTCCGTTTCGTTCATGCTGTCCTTCCCTGCCGTGTCGACTGCACGGGCGCGTTGTCGTTTTGCGTTTAAATGGCCAAGTGCTTGATTCTTATAGTGTTCGCTTGTTCCGTACCGGTACCCGTAGGCGAGCGATTAAACAAGGTGTTGAGCAATGCTCACGCCCAGAACGGCAGATAGCGAGCGTAGCGGTTCGACGTGCTCTCCGAGTCGTCGATCTTGATCAGCCCGGCATCCTTGGCGGCGCCGATCACCTGTGACACCGTCGCGGCCCTGTGCTCGCCGAGCCGGAAGCGCTCGCGCAGCGACTGGTTCG
>JBEEKA010000154.1:0-5665 GCA_041168985.1 Pseudomonadota bacterium
CCCTTTCCAACCTGTCGACCGCCAACGCACGGAACCCGCTCGATAACGATCGTCCGAACAAGGCCAGCGGCCGGGACCTGGTCCAGCTCCTTGTCGAGCGGGGCGCGAATCCAAACCAGCAGCAGCACTTCGGCGCGACGGGTTTCGGCGGCGGGGCGGATCGCGGCATCACGCCGTTCCTCGTGGCCTGCGGCACCGGCAACATCGAGATCGTGAAGCTGTTGCTGGCGCATGGCGCCAACCCGCGCCTGGCAACCGCGGATGCGCGTGGCCCGATCATCATGGCGGTGAATGCGCGCCGCGGCGGTCGTTCGCCGTTCGCTTTCCCGGAAGAACCCGAGGCGTCGGCGACGGGCGGCGAGGTCGAGCTGGTCAGGTTGCTGGCGGAGGCGGGGGCCGATGTCCGGCTCGTTGCCAAGCGGCACTTCCTCGCGCGCACACGCGGTGGCTCGGCCCTGCATTACGCCGTGCGGAACGGTGGCAATCCGCAGCTGATCCAGGCCTTGCTGGACCTGAAACTGGACATCAATACCAAGGACGAAGATGGACTGACGGCGCTGGACTACGCGATGGGACGGGGTTACGTGCCGTTCCTTGCGATGGCCCAGCCGCCGAACCTCGCCCTGTCCGCGAGCCTGCGGAAACTCGGCGCGAACGTCGAGCTGGCTGCAACGCCTGACTGGCCTCCGCAGGGCCCCCCGATTGCGACTGCCGTTTACGACGCCGTGCTTTGGCCGGTTGATTCCGTCGTCACGCGCTAAAGGGCTTCACATGACCGTCTCACGCCGAAACTTCCTGCGCGACAGCGCGCGACTGACGATCGCGGCACCCCTGCTGGGCATCGCCGCCCCGGCTTTGGCTGCACCGCCGCCCGCAGGCATCGACTATTCGCGGATCACCCGTCCCTACGTGGGCCGGAAAGTGGCCGCCAAGGACATCACGCAGCACGACGTGGGTGGGCTGGTGCTGTTCTCGGGTGCGGGCTGCAATGTGATCGGTCTGGCGGGCCGGGAAGGCGCGCTGCTGGTCGATGGCGGCAATTCGGTGAACGCCCCGCTGTTGCTGAAGGCCGTACACGGCAGGCTCGGCACGCGGCGCATCCACACACTCGTGAACACGCACTGGCATCCTGACCAGACGGGCCTCAACGAATCGGCGGGCAGGGACGGGGCTGCGATCCGTGGCCATGAAGTCACGCGACTTGCCACGGGCCGCACCCTGCGGTCGCCCTTGTTCGACGGCACCATCAGGCCGCTGTCCGACGCCGCCCGCCCGACGCGAACCTTCTATGACCGGAGCGCGTTCGAGTTCGCAGGGGAGACCGTGGAACTGCGCCATCTGCCCGGCGCCCATACGGACGGCGACGTGTTCGTCCATTTTCCGCAGCGGAACCTGCTGGTGGCCGGTGGGCCGGTGACGTCCGACCGCTGGCCGGTGCTGGATTACATGAACGGTGGGTTCATGCATGGCTTCGTGCGGTCGTACGACATCCTCGCCGATCTCGTGAAGCCCGACACGATCGTCGTGCCCGCGACTGGTCCGCTGATGACCGGCGCCGATGTCGTGAAGATGAAGGACCTGTACTGGCAGCTGTTCAGGCAGTTCTTCGTGCTGTTCAACAAGGGCCTGGGACCCAGGGACGTGGCCGAGTTCAATGCCGGCAAGGAATTCCGCGGAGTCGTCCCCATCGTCGCGGAGCGGCCCCTGAAGGACAGCCCGCTGCTCGCGCAGCTCGGCGACCCGAGCCAGTTCCTCGAATTCGCGTACCGGGGTACGCAGCTCGCCACGCTGCCGTTCTAACTGTACAGCGCCGGGCTTTCAGCCCGGCTTCCCCTGGTTCTTCACGACATTCGTCGCCATGGCGATCATGCCCGCGATGTCCGACAGATTGGCCGGCACCACCAGCGTGCTTTGCGCCTCGGTGGCGAGCTGACCGAACTGCTTTACGTATTCCTCGGCCACCCGCAACTGCATCGCGGCCGTGCCGCCCGGCTCGTTGAGGGCGGACGCGACGCGGCGCAGGCCTTCAGCCGTGGAGGTGGCGACCGCGAGGATCGCCTCGGCCTGGCCTTCCGCCTCGTTGATCTGCTGCTGGCGCGACGCCTCCGACTGCTTGATGACGCGTTGCTTCTCGCCTTCGGCCTGGTTGATCTTGGCGTCGCGTTCGCCTTCCGACGTCAGGACGACGGCGCGCTTCTCGCGCTCGGCACGCATCTGCTTTTCCATGGCGTGCAGCACGTCGGAGGGTGGCGTGATGTTCTTGATCTCGTAACGCAGGACCTTCACGCCCCACGACGCGGAGGCTTTGTCCAGTTCACTGACCACGTTCGCGTTGATGGTGCCGCGCTCCTCGAACGTCCGGTCGAGGTCGATCTTGCCGATTTCGCTGCGCAGCGTGGTCTGTGCCAGCTGGATGATGGCGAACTGGTAGTTGGTGATGCCGTAGGACGCGAGGCGCGCGTCGAGGACCTGCAGGTACAGCACGCCATCCACGCCGACCTGCACGTTGTCCTTCGTGATGCACACCTGCTCTGGAATATCGACCGCCTGTTCCTTCAGGTTGTGCCGGTACGCGATACGGTCGATAAAGGGGACGAGGATATGGAAGCCGGCCTGCAAGGTGCGGTTGTACCGGCCCAGCGTTTCAACGACGAAGGCGCTTTGCTGCGGCACGACCACGGCCGTCTTGGCCAGCACGACGATGACCACGACGGCCAGCGCAACGGCAACGAACATCATGTCCATGACTCACTCCTTGGTAACGGTCAGCGCACGTGCAGCGTCAGGCCTTCGATATGCGCGATCGAGACTTCACCAGTCAACGTGATATCGCCCACGTTCCGGGCGGTCCAGCTGGAACCCCGGTATTCGACGCGGCAGCTTTCGCCCGGCGGCAGTGCCTGCGGCAGGCGCACGCGTTCACCGACGCCGGAGGCGTCGGGCAGCGGGTCCCGAGGGGTGCGCAGGTGCGTGTAAAGCCGCTTGCGGAATCCGAGCATCGCCACCAGCGACAGGACGGCGAACAGCAGCCACTGGCCCGCGCCAGACAGCGAAAGGCCGGCCCATTCCACCACCCCGACCAGCAGGGCCGATGCACCCATGAAAACCAGATAGAACTGGGCGTCGATCACCGCCATCTCGATGGCGAAGAGAAGGATCCCGGCAATCATCCAGTAAGCGCTGGCCATGGCATCCCTCCACTGGCATATCGTGTGTCTGACTATACTTGACGCAGGTCCCGGGAATCATGGCCGCAGCACAAAGGTGTGCCGTCGATACGGTGGCTGCGTCGAACGGCCCTGGACCAGTCGGATAGTCGGGGAACAAGACGGGAGCCACGATGAGCAGTACGCCGCGAGGCAGTGATTTCTTCGAGCCGATGCGATTCGAGGCGGAGGTCCTCGACTGCGAGGTCGAGGGCGAGATTCCGGCCGCTTTGCAGGGGACATTCTTCCGAAGCTGTGCCGACCGCCGTTTCCCGGCGATGTACGCCGATGACACGCCCTACAACTCGGATGGTGCAGTCGACCAGTTCCGCTTTTACGACGGGCATGTGGACTACCGGTCCCGCTACGTGAAGACCGCCCGTTATGTCGCCGAGCGAAAGGCGCACCGCGCGCTCTTTGGTCGCTACCGGAACCGTTCCACGTCTGATCCCAGCGTGCGCGACCTCAGCCACAGCACGGCCAATACGACGCCGATCTACCACGGCGGCATGCTGTTCAGCATGAAGGAAGAGGGCCTGCCGGTCCGCCTGGATCCGGATACGCTGGAGACGCTTGGCGAGTGGGATTTCCGTGGCAGGATGACAGCCACGTCCTTCACGGCACATCCGAAGCTGGATCCGCGCACCGGCGAACTGATCGCGTTTTCCTACGAGGCGAAGGGCGACTGCAGCGACGACCTGGCCGTGTACGAGATCGACAGGCACGGGGCGGTCAGCAACGAAATCTGGTTCAAGTCGCCGGTGGTGAATGCCATGCATGACATGGCCATCACCGACCGCCACGTGATCCTGCCCACCACCGGCATGGTCACGTCCCCGGAACGCCTGCAGCAGGGTGGGCTGCACTGGGCCTATGACCCGTCCGTGCCTGCCCACGTCGCCATCGTCCCCCGCGGGGGCACGGCGAAGGACGTCCGATGGTTCCATGGCACCAGGGACCAGGCCATGCTGGTTCATACGACCAATGCCTGGAGCGAAGGCAACAAGGTGATCCTCGAGGCGCCGGTGGCCGCCGGGAACTTCCATTCCTACTTCCCGCGCGTGGACGGGAAGCCCCACGACCCGGCGGGCTATGTCCCGACGATGCGTCGCTGGACCTTCGACCTCGACTCCGGCAGTGATGCCTGGACGGAGGAAGTCCTGTTCGACGGCATGACGGTCACCAGCTTCACGCGAATAGACGACCGATACATAGCGCGCAGGAACCGCTACAGCTACATGATGCTGAGCGACCCTTCCCTGCCCGTGAACCGGGATTTCGCCGACACGCTGGCGGTGCGGGTTTCCAATGCCTGGTATCGCTTCGACCATCAGTCCGGTGGCATCGATCGTTTCTCGCCGGGCGACAGCCACGGCGTGTCGGAGATGCAGTTCGTGCCCCGGTCCCCCGATGCGCCGGAGGGAGTGGGGTATCTCATCGGCGTGGTCAACGACTTCCGGAGCCTGCGCTCCGAACTCGTAGTCGTGGATGCGATGGACCTCGCGGCGGGAGCGGTGGCCCGCGTGAAGCTCCCGTTCCGGCTCCACATGCAGGTCCATGGCTGGTGGGTGCCGCGATCCGAGCTACCATTCCAGCCCCGTTAACGAGGAGCAGCGACCCCATGGCGACGACGGCATCCGGACTGCAGTACGAAGACACCATCCCCGGCACTGGCGAGACCGCCCGCCCGGGCCAGCACGTGACGGTCCACTACACCGGCTGGCTGTTCGATGCCGGCGCGCCGCAGAACCGCGGCCGGAAGTTCGACTCGAGCAAGGATCGCGACGACCCCTTCGATTTCCCGCTCGGCGGGGGCATGGTCATCCGTGGCTGGGACGAAGGTGTACAGGGCATGCAGGTGGGTGGTACGCGCGTGCTCACCATCCCGCCGGAACTGGGATATGGCGCCCGGGGCGCGGGCGGAGTGATCCCGCCCAACGCGACACTCGTGTTCGAAGTCGAGCTGCTGGCGGTCTGAGGCGCGCCGTAGGCATCCCGGGATGTCCACGCGGGGCCGCCCGGCCCCTCGTTCCCGTCGTACACTCGGGCGACACCAAGAAGCCCAGAGGGGGGCACCATGACGCAGAACGAGAAAGGCTGGGACACCAGCTACGAGTGGAAGATCATCCTGCTGCTGAGCATTACGTTCGGCCTTGTGGGTCTGGACCGTTTCATCCTGCCGATCATCCTGCAGTCGCCGAATTCGACGATGGCGAAGGACCTCGGCCTGTCGCCGGCAGATGGCGGCGCCATGGCGGGCTACCTGGGCATGGCCTGGGGCGTGTCTGCGTTCGTGATGGGTTATCTCGCGGACAAGGTCGGCCGTCGTGCCGTGCTGGCGCCGGCCATCCTGGTGTTCTCGCTGATGTCCGCCTTCAGTGGCATGGCGGGGTCCGTGGTGGCGCTGGTCCTGATCCGCGTGGTCATGGGCGTGGCAGAGGGCCCGGTCGCGTCGACGG
>JBEEKA010000155.1:0-8774 GCA_041168985.1 Pseudomonadota bacterium
CACCGTCGGGCCGGACGGCAGTGTCTATGCAACGGATACGAGTGGAGGCCGCCTCCTGCGCCTCGCGAAGGGGGCCTCCGGGCTCGAGATCTTCGCGGAGGATCCGGCGCTCAAGGGCGCCGATGGCATCGCCTTCGATTCGCGGGGGCGTCTCTACGTGAACATCGTCACCACCGGCGGGCTCCTCCGCGTCGAACGTGATTCGAGCGGCCGGTTCGCCAGCCTTGTGCCGATCCGTGTCGATGCGACGCTCGGTGGTCCGGATGGCATGCGCCTCGTGGAGGGTTCCCGCTTCGTTCTGGCCGAGGGCACGACCGGGCGCATCGACGAACTCGTGATCGAAGGCGACGTGTCGCGCGTGCGCGTCCTGCGCGAAGGGCTGGTCTCCTCGCCGGGCGTCACACCGGTGGGTTCGATGGCTTATGCCATCGAAGGCAAGATTGGCTACCTGATCAATCCCCAGCTCAAGGGGCAGGATCCCGGGCCGTTCATCATCCGCGCGATACCCATGCGTTGATCGGAGCCCGGCCCATGCGAATGTTCTTGAAATCCGCCCTGGCCCTGCTGGGGGCGACGCTGTGTCTGTCACAGGTGCCGGTCATGGCGCAGGCGCCGGGTCAGCGCAGCGCACTGCCACCGCAGGACTGCGATCGTGCCTGTCTGTTGGGCTTCCTCCACGGCTACCTGGATGCGATGAAGTCGCGGGATCCGGGACGCCTCGCCCTGGCGCCGGATGTGCGGTACACGGAAAACAACGTGGAAATGCCGCTGGGGCGGGACGGGATCTGGGCCACGGTAACGGGTGTTGCCGGCGCGGGGCTCGAAGCTGCCGACGTGAAGCAGGGGGAGGTGGCGTGGATCGGTGCGGTCGATGAGCGTGGCGCACCCGTCTATTTCGGCATGCGCATGCAGGTCCGCGATCGCCGGATCACCGAGGTGGAAAGCGTCGTCGTGCGCAACAGCGGCCTGCCGCTGCCCTGGGGCGATTTCTCCAAGCTGGAGCATGATCCGGCCTTCAGTGAAATCCTGCCGGATGCCAGCCGCAAACCGCGTGAGCGCCTCCGGGCAGTGGCCGACAGCTATTTCAATACGGTCGAACTGAACGATGGAACCGTGTTCGCGCCGTTCCACGAAGAGTGTGGCCGCATCGAGAACGGCATCAGCACGACGCGGGCCAGTGCACTGGCCGCACCGGGCGGGCAGGGGAACGCGAGTTCGATCTCGCCGGGATGCGAGGCCCAGTTCAAGCTCGGCATCTACTACATCAACAAGCGCATCCGAGAACGCCGTTATCCCGTGATCGACGAGGAGCGCGGCGTTGTCGTGGCGACCGGCTTCTTCGACCATGCCAACGGCTTCGACCGGTACCGGCTTACCGATGGTCGCGAGATGAAGACGGCACTCAAGTGGCCGAATTCCATTTCGCTGGTGGAGGCATTCAAGATCGTGGACGGCAGGATCTATCGCATCGAAACGGTGTTCAGCTACGTGCCGTATTTCATGCCCTCGCCGTATTACCTCCATCCGCAGCCCCCGGCGCCGGCACCCGCCGCGAAGAAGGACCGGGCGCGGGAAACCGCCTGCGACGTGGCCTGCATGGAACGCCTGGGCGATCGCGTGGTGGCCGCCATGGCGGCCCGTCGTCCGCAGGACATTCCCTGGTCGACGACCGTGCGGTACAGCGAGAACGGCGTGCCGATGGAGGTTGGCGATGGACTGTGGGCCTCGATCCGCAGCGTGGCGGCTAGTGCGCTGCGCGTGGCCGACCCGAAGACCGGGAATGTCGCCTGGTATGGGCTCGTCTACGACCACGATGCGCCGGCCTATGCAGGTCTTCGCATACGGCTCGTCGATGGGCGCGTTGCGGAAGTCGAAGCCGTCGTCGCCCGCGAGAGGAGTCCGGGTCCGTGGCTGGCCCCGGCGAAGTTCCAGCAGGACGAGGCCTTCGCGGTACCGCTGGAGCGGTCGCGTCGGTCGGTGCGACAGGCGCTAATCGCTATCGTGGAGGCCCACGCCAGGTCTCTCTGGGGCCAGGCCGCGGCGCGTGGCAAGGGTCTCGCCGCGGATGCCGTCCGACGCTCCAATGGCACGGTGCTCGGCGAGGGTCAGGATTACTTCGGTCCGCTGGAGCGCCTGCGTGGTCAGCGCGTGGTGGCCGTCGACGAGTCGCGCGGACTCGTCGTCACGCAGTCGCTGGCCGACTATCCGCAACGGGATCCGGCCGTGAAGTCACCGGTCAGTTATCCGCTGACACGCGAACTCTTCGAGGTCCATCGCATCGAGGCGGGAAAGATCACGCGACTGGACGCCGTGTCGGTGTTCCAGCCCTACCGCATGGGCAATCCGTATCTAGCCAAGGAGAAACGACCATGAGAAAGACCATTCTGGGATGGGGTGTCGCGGTGCTGGCACTGGCCTCGGGCAGTGCCCTGGCGGGTTATGCCGATGATCGTGCCGAGATCCAGAACCTGTCGAACCGCTACATGGTCGCCGTGGACGCAGGCGACATCGAAACGGTGATGTCGACCTGGGCCGAGGATGGGCGCCTGATCTGGGTCTATGGCGATGAACAGGGGCAGGCGGCGATCCGCAAGGCGATGTCGGGCTTCGGTGGCGGCCGCAAGGTGGACATCCCGGAGGGCGCGACGTCGCGGCCGCGCACGCGGCACCAGATCATCAACCATGTCATCGACGTGAACGGCAATACGGCCAGGACGGTGGCGTACTGGTTCGCCCTCACGAACAACACGCCGCAGCACGATGTGCAGCTTCTGTACTTCGGACACTACGAGGATGAACTCGTTAAGGTGAACGGCAAGTGGCTCTTCAAGCAGCGACACGTTTACAACGAGTCGATGCAGAACCGCGCGCTCTTCTATCCCGGGCTGGGCGAGAAGGATCCGCGCGCCAGGTAAGGCGCGTCGAAACAGCGCCATCCGGCGGTCGGGAGCGACAGCGACCGACCGTCACCGGCCAGGCGGGCGCAGGCCTCGCTGATCCCGGGGTTGTGCCCCACCACCAGCACCCGGGCGAACTCGCCGCCAAGGGCCTGTACGAACTCCAGCAGGTCGTCGGACGTGGCGAGGTAGAGCGTGGATTCAAGGAGCACCGGAGCACCGGGGAAGGCCGTCCCCGCCACGGCCTCTGCGGTCTGCGTCGTGCGTCGGGCGCGACTCGCGATGATGAGGTCCGGTCGATCCAGGGTCGCGGCGATGGCCCGGGCCGCTTCGCGCGCCTCGAGGATTCCCCGGTCGCTCAGCGGGCGGTCGAAGTCCCGTCCGCCACGCGGCGCAGGCAACGCCTCGCCATGGCGGAGCAGCACGAGCCGCTGCAGCATCACAGCATTCCGGTCTGAAGGCGCGCCGCGTCGGACATCATCGCCTGGTTCCATGGCGGGTCGAAAACGAGGTCCACGTCGGCTTCGCGCACCGTGGGGATGAGCTCGATCTTCTGTTTCACGTCCTGCACGAGTACGTCACCCATGCCGCAGCCGGGTGCCGTCAGCGTCATCTGCACGGCGACGTGGCGCGTGCCGTCCTCGTTCGCCCGTACCGTACAGTCGTAGATCAGGCCGAGTTCTACGATGTTGATCGGGATCTCCGGGTCGTAACAACTGCGCATCTGCTGCCATGCCAGTTCGCGCACATGGTCTTCCGTCGCATTGGGCGGCAACTCGGGCGGCAGCACCACTTCCTTGCCGATTGCATCGGCATCGGCGCCGGCGAGGCGAAAGAGATTGCCTTCTATGTACAGCGTGAAGCTGCCACCCAGCGCCTGGGTGATGTAACCGGCCTGTCCCGGATGCAGGTCGACCGGCGTTCCGGCAGGCACGAGGACGGCCTTGACCACGCGGCCGATGACAAAGGGTTCGTTGTCGTAACCAGCCATGGTGTCACTCTGTGGAAATGGAAGGTGCCGGGGCGTCTCCCGCACCATGGGCGTGGCCCAGATCGGCCAGCGCGGCGTTCAGGGTGTGCCAGCAGAGGCTCGCGCATTTCACGCGGGCCGGGAACTCCCGCACGCCCGACAGCGCGGCCAGCTTTCCCAGGTCGTCCGACGGTGCGTCCTGCCGGGTGAGCAGGGCATGCACCTTGGTGAACAGCGCGTCGACGTCGCTGCGGTCCTTGCCCTTGATGGCCTCGGTCATCATCGACGCCGAGGCGACCGAGATGGCGCAACCGTTGCCCTCGAAACGGACGTCGTCGATGCGCGAGCCATCGACGTTCAGAGTGATCGTGAGCCGATCACCACAGAGCGGGTTGTGGCCGTTCGCCAGCGCATCATGGGGGTCGAGGCGCCCGAAATTGCGCGGCTTCTTGTTGTGGTCGAGGATGACCTCGCGGTACAGGTCCTGCAGTTCCATCACGCGAACACCTCGCGGGCTTTCTGCGCCGCGTTGACGAGTTGCTGGATGTCGGCCGACGTGCTGTAGCAACCGAAAGATGCGCGGGCCGTGGCCGGTACGCCGAGCAGGTCCATCAGCGGCATCGCGCAGTGGTGGCCGGCACGGATCGCGACGCCTTCATGGTCCAGGATGGTGCCGAGGTCGTGTGGATGCACGCCCTGGAGCGTGAAGGACAGGACGCCGGCCTTGTGCGCCGCCGTTCCGTGGATGCGGATCCCCGGAATGGCGGAGATCGCCGCCGTGGCTTCCTCCAGCAGTCTGAGTTCATGCGCGGCGATGCGCGACAGGCCCAGCGATTCGACGTAATCCATGGCGGCCGCAAGGCCGATCGCCCCCGAGATGTTCGGCGTGCCGGCTTCGAACTTGTAAGGCAGGTCGTTCCAGGTGCTTTTCTCGAAGGACACGGTGCGGATCATGTCGCCGCCGCCTTGCCAGACCGGCATCTGCTGCAGGAGTGCCTCGCGGCCGTAGAGCACGCCCGTGCCGGTCGGTGCGTAGAGCTTGTGCCCCGAAAAGACGTAGAAGTCGCAACCGATGGCCTGCACGTCCACCGACTCGTGCGCCACGGCCTGTGCGCCGTCGACCAGCGTGGTGATGCCGCGTGACCGGGCTTCGCCGACGACGCGGGCGATGGGAAGTACCGTGCCGAGTGCGTTGGACACGTGGGTCATCGCAACCAGCCTGGTGCGCGACGAAAGCCGGGCGAGGTAGGCCTCGTAGTCCAGCTCGCCCCGGTCCGTGATCGGCACGACGACGAGCTTCGCGCCGGTCTCGGCGCACACGAGCTGCCAGGGGACGATGTTCGCGTGGTGCTCCATGGCCGAGATCAGGATCTCGTCGCCGGCCTTCAGCTGGCTGCGGCCCCAGCTCTGCGCCACGAGGTTGATGCCTTCCGTCGCACCGCGCGTGAAGATCACTTCGCGCGTCGAGGCAGCGTTGAGGTATCGGCGCACGCGGTCGCGGGCGCCCTCGAAGGCATCCGTCGCAAGCTGGCTGAGCGTGTGGACGCCACGGTGCACGTTCGAGTGCAGCTGCGTCTCGTAGTGTTCGACGGCGGCCAGTACCGCGCGCGGACGCTGCGTCGAGGCGGCGCTGTCGAGATAGGCGAGCCGCTTGCCATTGACCGGACGCGAGAGGATCGGGAAGTCGGCGCGGATGGCGTCGACGTCGTATCGGGAACCGTTCATCGCAGCGCTTCCTCGGCGGCCGTGTTGCCCAGATGGCTGAGTGTCGCGAGCTCCGCCTGCCGACGCAGGGTGGAAAGGCCGATCCGCGAGATCACGTCCTCCAGGAAGGCCCATTCCAGGAGCTGCCGCGCGGTCTGCGCATCGAGCCCCCTCGAGAGCAGGTAGAACAGCATGTTGGCATCCAGCGCGCCGGTGGTGGCGCCATGGCTGGCCTTGACCTCGTCGGTGGAGATCTCGAGCTGCGGCCTGAGGTTCACCTCGGCGCCGGCATCGACGATCAGTCCCTTGAGCGACTGCTGCGAATCCGCCCCGCCGGCCGTCGACGCGACGTCGACGCGGCTCGCAAAGCTCGTGCCGGAGCGGCCCTTGGCAATCGCACGCAGCAGCTGCTCGCTCTTCGTCCGCCGTCCACGGTGCGTGACCTGGATGGCGGCGTCATGCACGCGACGGGCATCCGTGAGGCTCAATCCTCGCAGGTCGAGTGACGCCGCCTCGCCATCGAGGTCGATCCGCACGCCGGAGCGCGCCGACGCGGCGCCCAGCTGCAGCTGGGTCAGCGTGTACAGGCTGCCGGCATCAAGCTTCGCCAGCAGGCTGTCGAGGAACAGGGCTCCCGGGGCGCAGTCCTGCAGGCGGATATGCTCCAGCGTTGCATCGCGGCCGATGCCAAGCTGCACCAGCGCGTTCACCAGCCGGCCCTCGGTGCCGCCGACATGTCGCTCGATCAGGGTCAGCTTCGAGCCGGCGGCCAGCTGCAGGGTGATGCGGGGGTGTGCGGCGCCGGCGGTTTCGCCGGCCAGCGCAACGAATACCAGTTCGAGCTGCAGTTCGCCGCGCAAGTCGAACTGTGCGCCGTCGACTGCGAAGGCATCGTTAAGCCAGGCAAAGCGCTCGTCGGCCGTGGCGGTCGTGAAGTGCTCGGCGTCGACCGGCTTCGTGCGCGGCTGCAGGCCGGGGAGGGACGTTACGTCCGCCGACAGGTTCCGCGCGAGGCGACCGTTCACATAGACCAGCCGGGCAAAGCCGCCGAGGGCTTCCGGCAGCAGGGAAGCGGCAGCCGACTCTTCGCCGGCGGGGACCGACGCCAGCGGCGCTTCGTTGAGCGGGCGGAGCGAGGCGTAGCGCCAGCCTTCTTCGCGGAGTCCGGGCAGGCCGGCCGCCAGGGCGCGCTGCAGCGCTGCGTCGCGGGCGTCTGCGGGGACGACGCTGTCCGGCAGTCCGCCGCGCACTGCGGCCGACTCCTGCGCCAGCCTTTCCTTGAAGGCAGTGCTCATGTCAGGCCGCGTTCTCGAGCAGCCAGTCATAGCCGCGCTTTTCGAGTTCGAGCGCCAGCTCCGGCCCGCCGCTTTTCACGATGCGCCCGCGGGCCAGCACATGGACGCGATCAGGCGCGACGTGGTCGAGCAGGCGCTGGTAGTGCGTGACCAGCACGATGGCCCGTTCCGGCGCACGCAGCGTCTGGATGCCCGAGGAGACGATCTTGAGCGCGTCGATGTCGAGGCCCGAGTCGGTCTCGTCTAGGACGGCCAGCGAGGGCTCCAGCACGAGCATCTGCAGGATCTCGTTGCGCTTCTTCTCGCCGCCGGAGAAGCCTTCGTTCACGCCGCGCGACAGGAAGGCCTCGTCCATCTTCATGACCTGCATCTTCGCCTTCACGAGCTGCAGGAATTCGAAGGCGTCCACCTCGCCCAGGCCACGATGGGTCCGCGCGGCGTTCAGTGCCGCCTTGAGCAGGTAGGCGTTGTTCACGCCGGGGATCTCCACGGGATACTGGAATCCCAGGAAGAGGCCTTCGCGTGCGCGAACTTCCGGTGCCAGTCCGAGCAGGTCCTGGCCCTTGAAGGTAATGCTTCCGCCCAGAACTTCGTAACCGGGCTTGCCGGCCAGCACGTGGGACAGCGAACTCTTGCCGGACCCGTTGGGCCCCATGATGGCGTGCACTTCGCCGGCGGGAACGTCGAGGTCGATGCCCCGCAGCACTTCCCGCTCGCCCACGCGGACGCGCAGGCCCCGGATCGACAACATGGCATCACTCATCCCACGGCTCCTTCAAGGCTCACTGCCAGCAGGTTCTGTGCCTCCACCGCGAATTCCATCGGAAGTTCGCGGAAGACGGACTTGCAGAAACCGCTGACGATCATGTTCACGGCGTCTTCCTGCGAGACGCCGCGCTGCAGACAGTAGAAAAGCTGGTCCTCGCTGATGCGGGACGTGCTGGCTTCGTGCTCCACCGTGGCGCTCGGGTTCTTCACCTCGATATAAGGCACCGTGTGCGCGCCGCACTGGCCGCCCAGCAGGAGCGAGTCGCACTGCGTGAAATTCCGCGCCTGGCTCGCGCCCGGCATCATGCTGACGATGCCGCGGTAGGTGTTCTGCGCATGGCCGGCGGAAATGCCCTTGGAGACGATCGTGCTGCGCGTATTCGCGCCGATGTGGATCATCTTCGTGCCGGTGTCGGCCTGCTGGTAGTTGTTCGTGACCGCCACGGAATAGAACTCGCCGACGGAGTTCTCGCCGCGCAGCACGCAACTCGGGTATTTCCAGGTGATCGCCGAGCCGGTCTCCACCTGCGTCCAGGAAATCTTCGAATTCCGGCCGCGGCATTCGCCGCGCTTGGTCACGAAGTTGTAGATCCCGCCGACGCCATTCTCGTCACCCGGGTACCAGTTCTGCACGGTCGAGTACTTGATCTGCGCGTCGTCCAGCGCGAGCAGTTCGACGACCGCTGCGTGCAACTGGTTTTCATCGCGCATCGGTGCCGTGCAGCCTTCGAGGTAGCTCACGTGGCTGCCTTCGTCGGCGACGATCAGCGTGCGCTCGAACTGTCCGGTCTTCGCCGCATTGATGCGGAAGTAGGTGGACAGTTCCATCGGGCAGCGCACGCCCTTCGGGATGTAGACGAAGGAGCCGTCGGTGAAAACCGCGGAATTCAGGGCCGCGAAGTAATTGTCCGCGTAGGGCACGACCGAGCCCAGGTACTGCTCGATCAGTCCGGGGTGGGTCTGCACCGCTTCGGAAAAGGGGCAGAACACCACGCCCGCGGCCGCAAGCTTTTCCTTGAAGGTGGTGGCCACGGACACGCTGTCGAACACTGCGTCCACGGCCACGCCCGCGAGGATCTCCTGTTCCTTGAGGGGGATGCCGAGCTTGTTGTAAGTCTCCAGGAGCGTCGGGTCGACTTC
>JBEEKA010000156.1:0-8497 GCA_041168985.1 Pseudomonadota bacterium
GCCTGTGGATTCGCCGCCGTCGTGGCGCTCAGATGCCCTCCCGCCGAGAACCCGATCATTCCGATGCGGGCGGGGTCAACGGAGAATCGGTTTGCATAAGCACGCACGAACTGGATTGCGCGCCTTCCGTCGCTGAACGGTATGGGTAGTCGCGCCTTGGGGCCTACCCTGTACTTCAGCACGAAAGCCGTGATCCCCCGCGATGCAAACCAGTCCGCGACTTGGCGCCCTTCAAGGCTTCCGGCCAAAGCCACGTAGCCCCCGCCCGGAGCCACGACTACCGCCGTGCCGTTCGCCCGGCCGGTTTGCGGCCGGAAAACCGTCATGGTCGGCGTTTCCTCCGCATCATTGCTGCTGGCGCCCTCGGCGCGCCCAGGCCAGAGTGCATAGGTTTCCAGTTCCAGGAACGCGTCGCCGGCCAGCCTCTTCGGTTGATCGGGTTCGGCTGCGACGACCGACTCGCCCATGACCGGGCGCACTGCCGCAAGGCAAAGCAGGCCAAGTGCCAGGCACACCGTCAGATGCGACACCCGTGCAGCGAACGGGCTTGCGTCACGAAAAGGCATGTGAAACTTTCTCGCAGGAGAGGCTGGGTCTTGGCTCGGTAGAACGCCGTGCTGTGTATTCATGGTTCGTGGATGCTTCAGGGTGAGAGGACGAAGACGCTGACCGACCGGGGCGGCAGCGTGGCGCGCAGATGCCCGGCGTCCAGCGAGGCCGGCAGCGGCTTGGGCGCCACGGCATCCGGTGCCTCGAAAGTGTTGACGCTGTCCACCCGGTCGCCGGTCAGGGTCTGTGCGGCCACTGAAGTCAGCGCCGCACCCGTTACGTTTACATCGAGCGTCGCGGGATGCTCCGGGTCGATATTGGTCACCGAGACGAGCATTCGACCCGCGGCGTCCAGTGCCGCGATGGCATCCAGGCGGGGCAGGCGGAGGGACCCCTGGCGCCATTCACCCGTATTGAGCTTCAAGGGCAGGAACTTCGCGTCCTGGAAGGGCACGTACATCCGGAACAGGTGGTACGTCGGTGTCAGCAGCATCTTTTCCTTGTCCGTGAGGATCATGGCCTGCAGCACGTTCACCATCTGCGCGATGTTCGCCATGCGGACGCGATCCGCGTGCCGCGCGAAGATGTTGATGTTCAATGCCGCCAGCACTGCATCGCGCAGGCTGTTCTGCTGTACAAGGAAGCCAGGGTTTGTGCCTTCGGCCGGCGCATACCACGCGCCCCACTCATCCACCACCAGGGCCAGCTTCTGCTGCGGGTCGTAGCGGTCCATGATGGTTTCATGCTGCGTGACCAGTCCCTCCATCTTCAGGGTGGCTTCGAGGATCTCCGCATATTCCTTTTCGCCAAAGCCCGTGGCGGCGTGCTTGTTCTTCCAGTCGACGACCGTGTAATGGTGCAACGAGAGGCCGTCGATATCCCAGCTCCACTGGCGATCCGTCCAGGCCTTCATCACCGTCTCGGTCCACGCCGCGAAACGCGGCTCGCCACCACCCGGCCCCACGGCGATGCGCAGCATCTTGTGGTCTTGCTGCTGCTCGGGGTGGTAGTTGCGCGCGTATCGGCTGTAGATCTTCATCTGGCTGGCGTAGTACTCCGGCGTCATGTTCCCGCCGCAGTCCCAGCTCTCGTTTCCGAGGCCCAGGATGGGCACCTGCCAGGGTTCGGCGCGGCCATTCGCGGCACGCTCCTTGGCCAGCGTGGTCGGCAGGGCACTGGTCATGTATTCCAGCCAGTCCGCGGCCTCCTGCGGTGTGCCGGAGCCGACGTTCAGAGAGATATACGGGGCTGCGCCGATCTGTTCCGCGAAATCCATGAATTCGTGGGTGCCGAAGCTGTTGGGTTCGGTCACGCCACCCCAGTCGGGATTGAGGGTTACCGCGCGCTTGGGGCCGATGCCGTTGCGCCAGTGGGCGTAATCGCCGAAGCAGCCGCCGGGCCAGCGGACGTTCGGCACTTTCAGTTCGCGCAGCGCGGCGACCACGTCGTTGCGGATGCCGCGCGTGTTGGGGATGGGTGAGTCCGGCCCGACCCACACCCCGCCATAGATGCCATGGCCGAGGTGTTCGGCAAACTGCCCGAACAACTGCCTGCTGATGACAGGACCCGGGCGGGAAGCGTCAACGCTTGCGGCGACCGTGTCGAACGGGCCCGATCGTGAGCACGCCGTCAGCAAAAACCCGGACACCACTATCGATATGAGTCGTCGCATCCTTTCCCTCCCTTCCTGCATTTCTTCTGATGAGCCGCATTCTTTTGAACGCCGCTGATGCCGGTCAGCCCGGTGGCGTCCAGGTGAACGATCGCACGTACATGCGCACCGTGCCGGGCGTTGCCGGCCCACCCCAGGCGTGATCATTCGTGCCCCACAGATTCATCATGGCGGGCACGGGCGTGATGCTGCCGATCTGCCGATAGTGTTGCCGCACCACGACGCCGTCGATGGCGAATGTGATCACCGAGGGCGCCCAGGTGAACGTATAAGTGTGGTAACCATCGAACTGGCCTGACAACGGCACCTCGCTGGTTTCCTGGGTACCGAACAGGGGCTGCGTCCAGGTGGTCAGGTTGACGACGTCGGGGCGGTTGCCCTGCTGTTCAAAGTCTATTTCAGTATCGAATGACGAAGTGGAATCCACTTTGTAGACGAATACCGCCGAAATATTCCCACTGGTTGGAACTCCGCCTGAACTTGCCATTTTGGCCACCCACTCGAAGGTGCCGTAGCCGAATTCCTGCAGCGTGGCCACCTCTCCGCCCGTGTTCTTGAATGAACCGTCCGATTGCTGCACCTGGGTGAGGGTGAGTTCCAGTTCACCGTTCACGAGCGCCACATTTGTCGGACTGAACGTGGTTCCCAGGCTCCACGTTGTCCAGTCGGAAACCCGGAACTTCGACAAGTCGCGTTCCTTGCTGAAATCGACCACGTAGCGGGAACTGGTGATCGGAGGCGGCGTGCTGATGCCCGGATCAGTGCCCGCGCTTTCACCACCGCATCCTGTGAGGAACAGGGCAACTGTCAGAACTCCGGCGATCCTGCGGACGGGTTGAGGGTACTCGCGCACGTGCTGTGTCCTTGCCGGGTGGGCGCGGGTGGCTGCGCAATGCGCAACGGCCCCGAAAGCCCGATTCTGGAGGCAGAGACGGTCGCCGTCGACTACTCGTGCCAGAAAGGGGCGCCATGGATCTGGACAAGCCGATGCTCGCCCGTGGGCTTGTCGTCGCCTGGAGATATCAGTGGAAAGTCCGGCTCGGTGGAGGGCTCTCCCCTGGTGATCACCGGGATCAGTTGCAACTTTCCCGTCGAATTCGTCTCTATTGGCAGGGTGCGCATTTCCTCCACGACTTTGTTGCCGTGCAGGTCGACCTGCAACATCAGTTCGTTGGTGTTGTAACCGGTCACAGGCAACGGGGACGCGACAATCGTAGAGGCATCCGGCAGGCCGTGCGTGTACAGGCTCGGTGACGGGACGATGTCCATGCTGTTGTACAAACCATCAATTCGAACGATATCGTCCCGATATTACGAAAGTGGGGAGACTGACTTGCCGCCAATGCCTTTCAGTTGGCTGCAACCGCCGTAGTGGGGCGCTGCCGCCGCCACAAGCAGTGGGTTTCAGCAGGCGCGTCAACAGCATGCTTGCAGCTGTCCACTTCCTTGATCAGCAAGATTCGCTCGAACATGTGCGTCACAGATCCAATCGTGGCGACGTCCGGCGGGACGGCCTGTCAGTCGCCCTTGCGGGGCAGTACGTCCGCTGCCCAGTCGGCTCGCTTCCAGCCCGGCTCAGGCGTGGTTACACCGGCGCGGGGCACGAACTCCGAGCGCTCGCTGCCGGTCACCCGGTGGATGTAGCGCGGGCAATTCGGGAATACCTTGCGTACGGTGACCTCGACGATGAACTGCGCCTCCGGGTAGGGCGGCGTGGCCGTATCGGCCGGCAGCAATCGGGCCGTTCCATTGACGCGGAGGCGTTTGCGATTGGCGAAGTCTATGAACAGCATCCCGACGTGCGGATTTTCGGTGGCGTTGCCCATCGACAGGTACATGCCGTTGCCGTCGTAGTTCGGGAACATCAGGGTGTGCTCGTCGACGACCCGCACGAACCCCGGATCACCGCCTTTGTAGGAACAGTTCGGATTTCCGTCGGCGTCCGCGGTGGCGAGGAAGAACATATCGAGCGACTGGATGAACGCACTCTGGTCCGGGTCGATCCGGTCTGCCACCAGCCGCTGCTCGATGCGGTCGGCGAGGCGTTCGGTGTCGTGGCGCTTCTGCAGCGCGCGATGGCTGGGTCGGAACAGGGATGCCATGGCCGCGGCTCCTTATGGTGCTCCAGGGCATTAGAATCCCCGGGCGGCGTGGATGTCGAATTCTTTGCTACTGGGGTGCCACATGATCCGACTTATCGATTGGCGTGTCGGGCTGGCAAGCACTTTCCTGCTGCTCGCGGCAGCCCTGCCGGCTGACGAGGCGCCGACGCCGGCGAGCACGGGCCTGTCGGATGTCGCCGCCCGCGGCGCAGAAATCTTTCGTGTCCGGTGCGACGCGTGCCATGAACCGGCCATCGATCGGGCACCGGCCAAGAGCCTGTTGCGTACGCTGTCTCCGGGGATCGCTTTCCGGGCCCTTAAGGCAGGCGTGATGCGCCAGAACGCGGCAGGGCTCAGCGACGAGGAGCTCGGTGCGATTGTCGTGCACCTGACTGGCAGACCACCCGGCAGCGCGGATGACTTCGATGTGAACGCCAACTCGTGCCGGCGCAGGCCCGGTCGCCTGGTTGCGGGCCGTGGCGACTGGAATGGCTGGGGTGGGCAGGGCCTGGAATCGGCGCGATACCAGCGCGATCCGGGCATGGCTGCAAGGGACGTACCGCGACTGGCCCTGAAATGGGCCTTTGCCTACCCGGGCGGAGCGGCCGGCCGGCAGGTGGCCTTCGTCGGCGGATTGGGCGCGGAAGTGCGCGCGCTGGATGCCGGCACCGGCGCTGAACTGTGGCGTACGCGCGTGGACGGGCACGCCACGGCGCGACTCAACGGCGGGTCGCTGCTCCATGAGGGCCTGTTGTACGTGCCCGTCGGCAGTTCCGAAGAGGCGGCAGCCGGCAATCCCAGCTATCCCTGCTGTTCCTTCCGTGGAAGCCTGGTCGCCATCCATGCCGAGACCGGGCGGGTCGCGTGGCAGTCCTACATGATCGAGCAGCCACCGGTCGAACTCGCTTCGAAGCCCGGCCGTTTAGCACCGGCGGGCGCAGCCATCTGGACGGCGCCGGCGGTCGACCGCAGGCGCGGACTGATCTATGCGGGTACCGGTGATGCCTATACCGAGCCGGCTCCGCGCGAGACCGATGCCGTGATTGCCTTCGACCTCAAGACCGGCAAGCGGCGCTGGGTGAGGCAGCTGGTGGCGGATGATGTCTGGCTGGCGGGCTGCGAGCCGAAGCCGCACGCGAACTGTCCGCAGAAGATCGGCCCCGACTTCGATCTCGGCGGGCCGATGCTCGCCAGGACAGCCGACGGCCGGGAGGTGGTGCTGGCTTCGTCCAAGTCCGGCGCAGCATGGGGGCTGGATCCGGACCGCGAGGGTGCTGTCATCTGGCACAACCGGCTTGGACGGGGCGGAACGCGCGGCGGAATCGAGTGGGGCGGCAGCACGGACGGACAGGTGGCCTATTACCCCGTCAGCGATGCGCGCGAGGGCGTTTATGTGTCGACGCTGTCGGACGAAGGCGTGCCGGACTCGCCCGGCCTGAATGCGGTGGATGTCGCGACCGGCCGGCGACTGTGGCACACGCCGTCCCCTATGCCTGACTGCGTCTGGGGTACGCCCTGCGTGCATGCGCAGCCCGCCGCGCCGACCCTCATCCCGGGCGTCGTGTTCTCCGGGTCGTGGGACGGGCATATCCGGGCCTACGCGACGGAAGACGGCCGCATCATCTGGGACTTCGATACCGGCAACACGTTTGCCGGCGTCAATGGCAAGCCGGTGACGGGAGGCTCGATCGACCGCGGCGCGCAGTCGGTGGCTCGCGGCATGTTGTTCGTGAACTCGGGCGTACGCCAGCGCACGGGCAACGCCTTGCTGGCATTCACCGTCGACGGGAAGTGAGGTATTGCCTTCGTTCGTGGACAAGGTGGATATCGCCGGTAGGCTGGCCTCGGTCTTCCTGCCCATCTTCGGGATTGTCGCCGTCGGCTTTTTCTACGGCCGGAAACACAATCCCGAAATGGCGATGGCCAACCGCATCAACATGGATATCTTCATTCCCGCCATGGTTTTTGCCGCCATGGCGGGTAAGTCGTTTGACGTGCAGGCTTACACGCCGCTCGCGCTGGCGGCGTTCCTTCTCCTGACGATGTGCGGTGCGCTGGCCTGGGGGTTCGCCCGGCTGGCGGGGGTGCCGCCTAGGACCCTGGTGCCGCCGATGATGTTCAATAACTCCGGCAACATCGGCCTTCCGCTGGCAATGCTGGCCTGGGGCGAGGTGGCCATGCCGGCGGCCGTCATCCTGTTTGTCGTCGAGAACATCTATCACTTTACGGCTGGCGCGCGCTTCCTGGACCCGAAAGCGCGCCTGCTTACTCTCTGGCGCGTGCCCGTGGTGTTCGCCTCGCTGGCCGGCGTGGGCGCTGCGCTCCTGAAGTTGGCGCTTTGGCAGCCCCTGATGACGGGCATCCGGATCCTCGGTGACATCAGCATTCCCCTCATGTTGTTCTCGCTTGGCGTGCGCATGACGACGGTCGCCTTGGACGAATGGAGACTTGCACTGATCAGCGCCTTGCTGAGGCCCTTGCTTGGCGTTGGCCTTGCCTTGTGCCTGGTCCGGTTGATGGGGCTGAGTGGACTCGAGGCGGCGATGCTGACCGTGTTCGGCGCGCTGCCGCCGGCCGTCCTGAATTTCATGTTTGCCGAAACCTACAAACAGGAACCGCAGCGGGTTGCCTCCATCGTCCTGTTCGGAAACCTGGTCGCGCTGGTTACCCTGCCTCTGGCCTTGGCGCTCGTCCTGTGACGGGGACTACGCTGCGGACCCAGTGAATCCGGTGAGAATACTTCTCTGCCTCAATCGCGACCTCGCCAGCAACGTGGCCTTGAATCACCTGCTGCCGTCCCTGGAAGGCCATACGGTCCTGATAGGACTGTCAGAGCGTGTCGGGTCGGTGGCTGCAGACGAACCGGCGCCACGCCAGATGTTGCGCATGGCGGAACAGTCCTTCCCGAACGAGGTCCTGTTTCCCCTGATCGAATCCCTGCAGCAAGCCGACGACGGAAACCGCTGGCTGACATTCGCGGAGGTCGAACGATGTCGCGGCATTCCCGTCGAGCCGCTGTCCGCGATCAACTCGCCGGAATCGTTTGCGCGCCTGACGTCGTTTTTACCCGATCTGGTCGTCACCATCCGCTATGGTTCGATACTCAAGTCGGCGGTGATCAGCCTTCCCAGGTTCGGCGTGCTCAACCTGCATTCAGGAATCCTGCCGGACTATCGGGGGGTCCTGGCGACCTTCCGGGCGCTGCTCAACCGTGATGCCCGGATCGGCTGCACGCTGCATTACATTTCGGACGGGACCATCGATACCGGTGATGTGGTTGCGACGGCATCCCTGCCGGTCGATCCGCGCAAGTCGCTGCTGGGCCATGTGCTGGACTTGTACGGGCCGGGCGTTGCGCTGGTGGCACGGGCCATAGAGAACCTGGCGGCAGGACGGGAAGTTCGCAGTCGGCCACAGGGGCCCGGCGGGACGTATTTCTCCTATCCCAGCCACGCCGAATGGCAGGCATTCCGCGCCACGGGGCATTCCGTCCTTGAACCCGCAGAGCTGGGGGCCCTTGCCCGGCGCTACCTGTGTGACCGGCGCCTGGGATTCCTGTCCGGATGGATCGGGCCTTCAGTTTGATGGAGTCGCAGGCAGGGCAACCGTCAGGATGCCCCGCTCGCCCAGCCAGGCCAGCATTCTGTCGAACCACATGTCCGGAGTCATCCGAAACGCCGGGACGTCGAAGACATGCAGTTCGCTGTGGCGACCGGCCTGGCGCCACAGGGCGTCCAGCGCGAACAGACCGTCGGTCACCGGGCCATGTCCAGACTCGACGGCGATGAACAGGGGCGGAGCATCGGCGGCGACCTCCACATCAAGCAGGGAAGGGCCGAAGATCGAAACGATGAACGCAGGGCCCTCATCGTCGCGCTTGCGCAGCAGCGCACCGATGGCCACGCCACCGCCGGCTGACGTGCCCACCATGCCGATGCGATGTGGGTCCACGCCGTAGTGACCCGCCTTCTCCCGGATCAGTCGCACGGCGGCCAGAGCATCCTCGATCGCCAGGTCGAGTACGCGAGACAGTGCTGCATCATCCGGGGCCGGATTGGCGTTGGCATGGCGGATGGTCAGTTTGGGGAACACCGGCGGCGGCGATCCCTGGTCCTGTGGTGTGGCGGCGGGAGGTGGTTCTTCGAGTACCCGGTACTTCAGGCGAAACGCTGCG
>JBEEKA010000157.1:0-3405 GCA_041168985.1 Pseudomonadota bacterium
CATCATGGAGCATATCGAAGAGGCCGGCGTCCATTCCGGCGACAGCGCCTGCGCCTTGCCGCCGCATACGCTCAGCCTCGCGGTGATCGCCGAGCTGCGGCGCCAGTCGGTGGCGCTGGCCCTCGGCCTCAAGGTCGTCGGCCTGATGAACATCCAGTTCGCGATCCAGGGCGGCGTCGTCTACGTGCTGGAAGTGAACCCGCGTGCTTCGCGTACCGCGCCGTTCGTGTCCAAGGCCACCGGCCGGCCGATCGCCAAGATCGGTGCGCAGGTCATGGCCGGCCGCTCCCTCGAGGAGCTGGGCGCCACCGTGGAACGCATCCCGAGCTACTACTCGGTCAAGGAAGCGGTGTTCCCCTTCGCGAAGTTCCCCGACGCCGACCCGATCCTCGGTCCCGAGATGAAATCCACCGGCGAGGTCATGGGTACCGGCCGGACCTTCGGCGAGGCCTACGCCAAGTCGCAGTCCGCGTCGAGCGTGGTCCTGCCCCGCAAGGGCGCGGCGCTGGTCAGCGTGCGCGAGCGTGACAAGGACGGCGCCGCCGTCCTGGCGCGCAAGCTCGTGAAGCTGGGTTTCGAGGTCGTCGCAACGGCCGGAACGGCCACGGTCATCGAGGCGGCGGGCGTGCCCTGCCGTCGCGCGAACAAGGTCCGCGAGGGTCGCCCGCACATCGTCGACATGATCAAGAACGACGAGTTCGTGCTGATCGTCAACACGACGGAAGGCAAGCAGGCCACGCGGGATTCCACTGAGATCCGCAAGGCCGCGGTCCACAAGCGCGTGACCTACTACACGACGCTGGCGGCCGGACTGGCCAGCTGCGACGCCATGGAACACATCGACGATTCCGATGTGAACCGGCTGCAGGACCTGCATCAGGAGTTCACGGCATGAATCGAGTTCCCATCACGCTGCGCGGCGCCGAGGCACTGCGCAACGAGCTGCGACGCCTGAAGACCGAAGACCGGCCCAATGTGATCAAGGCGATCGCCGAGGCGCGTGCCCACGGCGACCTGTCCGAGAACGCCGAGTATCACGCGGCGCGTGAACAGCAGGGCTTCATCGAAGGTCGCATCGCCGAGATCGAGGGGAAGCTCTCGAACGCCGAGATCATCGATGTCACCCAGATGAACGCGAACGGGCGAGTCATCTTCGGCGCGACGGTCGACCTCGAGGACGAGGACAGCGGGGCGAAGGTCACTTACCAGATCGTTGGCGAGGACGAAGCCGACATCAAGTCCAACCGCATCTCGGTGGGATCGCCGATCGCCCGGGCGATGGTCGGCAAGGAAGAGGGCGATGTCGTCGAAGTGGCCGCACCCGGCGGTCGGCGCAGCTACGAGATCGTCGGCGTCCGCTACGTGTAATCCCGCCCGGTGGGCTCAGAGCGTCACGGACTGCTGCGCAGGCCCGTGACCTTCGATCAGTTCCCGCAGGCGGTCGACGACCCACGGCGCTTCGTTCCAGATCGCCCAGGCCAGCAGCAGCACCAGCCCGATCCATAGCAGGCGGTCTAGCCCCGTCGCGAGGCCATGCCGGTTTCCGCCCTGTGCATGGCGGCGTGCGCCCCGTCGCGCCATGCCCAGCGGCAGCGCGATCAGGAAATAGACCACGACCAGGACAATCACGGGCGCCCATCGGCCGTGGTGCAGTTCGAAGCTCCAGCCCTGCATTCCGTGGGGCATCTGCCACTGGGACCAGTCGCCGACGCCCAGGTGCGAGGCCAGCAAGCCGAGGGCGACCAGGAAAGCCACGAACAGCGTGGCCGAGAGCAGGGTCAGCACGGGCATCAGCGTGGCGGCGGCAACCCGTGAAGGCGTGCTGGCCGGCGTCGCGGCAGCCGATGCGGCCGCTCGCGGGCGGCTGCCATCGCTGCGCGGGGGCCGGCGCCGGTTGCGGTCGAGGATGTCCCTCGCATTGAACGGTTCGCCCTGCACGGCGGCGATTTCCTCCGGCGTGCGCGCGGCAGGCATCACGACGAGCAGCGCCAGCCAGACCATCGCGAACACGAGCGTGATGAACGAAAGCAGCAGGAACACCAGCCGCACCCAGATCACATCGACGCCAAACCACGCGGCGAATCCGGCGCAGACGCCGCCGGCCATGCCCTGCGACGGAATCCGGAACAAAGGCCGGGATAGACTGTTCCGCAACGTGGGGTTGCCCACACCGGCCAGGGCCAGGTCCTCTTCCGTGACGGCCACGGGCACGAGGAAGAGCATCGCGAGCCAGACGAAAAAGAACACGCCGGTACTGAAAGCCAGCAGCAGGAAGCCGAGCCGGACCCAGGTGACATCGATGCCCGTGTAGGCGGCCAGTCCATTGCAGACGCCACCCAGTTTTGCACCTTCCTTCAAGCGGAACAGCTTGCGACGGCGCGACGCCGGCGGGTCGGCGTCCGGACCCGTCGCGCCGTCCGGTTCGCCCGCTCCGGTGGCCCTGTTGTCCACTTCCACGGGCCCCATCTCGTCGAGGATGGCGGCGACTTCCTCCGCGGGCACCACGTCGCGGTGGGCGGCAAGCCGCGCCTGGCACTTGTCTGCGATGGCCTGCTCGATGTCGGAGAGGATTTCCGCGGCGTCGGGATTGCCCGCAAGGCGCGTATTGGCATCCTGCAGGTAATCCTTCAAAGCCCGGTAACCGTCCTCGTCGACCTGTATGGCCCGGCCATTGAGGCTGATCGTCACGACTTTGCGCATGGCGCCGACTCCAGGTTTGCGGTCCGTCAGGCCCCGTTGCCGCGGCGGACCGCCGCCAGTTCTTCTTCGGTGCGCGCGGCAGGGGTCAGCAGCAGCAGCGCCAGCCAGACCAGGATCCAGATGCTTCCCGTGAACACGGACAGTCCGACGAAGGCGATGCGGACAAGGACCGGTTCGACATCGAAGTACGTGGCGAGTCCGGCGCAAACGCCGCCGAACATGCCTTCCGTCGGCAGCCGGTAAATGCGGTGTACCGGTGGCTTGATCGCGGCCCGCGCCGCAGCCTGCTCCGCATCCGTATTGGCGATCGGAACGAGGAATAGCATCGCAAACCAGACAAGCAGGAACAGGCCGCCCGACAGGACGGCGAGGGCGATGAACGCCACGCGCAACAACACGACGTCGATGTCGAGGTAGGCCGCAAGCCCGTTGCAGACGCCACCCAGCTTGCTGCCGCCATCCTTCAGGCGGTAAAGCTTCCGCTGCGGCGTGCCGCCTTCGGGGGCGCTGCCGGCGGCATCCGCTTCCTGGCTGTCGGTGGTGTCGCGGTCCTGTGTTGCCTGTGCCGCGCCTTCGATGGGTCCGAGCTCGGCCAGGATCGTGCTGATCTCCTCGGCGCTGACGACGTTCTTGTGGGAACCGAGCGATTCATTGCACTTCTCGCCGATGGCGTGCTCGAGGTCCGACAGGATCTCGGCCGCATCC
>JBEEKA010000158.1:0-16010 GCA_041168985.1 Pseudomonadota bacterium
GTGTTCGACGGCCCGGCGAGGCCGGGACGGACGCCGGAGCGCCTTATGGCGCGACGGCGGTCCCGAGCCGGAAAGCGAGGGACGAGCGGCGCTGCCGCGAGCAACCCCACCCTCTCCGCCAGTCTATTTGCCGGTCGGGCAGGCCCGCCGTTCCTTGAGCGCCCAGTCGATGCCGCCTTCCATCAAGGCGACGTTCTGTGGCTGGGAGTATGTCTCCGGCATGTGCCCGATGGCCGAATAGAACATGCGTCCCCGGCCAACGCATCGCGTCCACGCGATCGGGTGGTCGCCCATCCTCAGACCCGGTTCCTTCGGGTCATCCGGCTGGTACGTGGATTCATCCAGGGTCGCGATCACGTTCGCGCCGGACAACCGGGGGCTCGTCGCGAAGGAATACCACTCATCCTTCATCGTCCAGTCCGCCGGCAGCGAGGCCGTGATCGGATGGCCCTTGGCCTCCACCACGACGCGGGCGTCCTGGAACTGGGGTGATCCCGGGTGGCCGATGAAACGCGCCCCGATCAGCGTGTCGGCATACCAGTCCCAGAAATAGGCGAAATCGCCAGCGCTGCCGTGGAGGCCCACGAAACCGCCCCCCTTCCGCATGTAAGCCTGGAAGGCCCTGCGCTGGGAAAGGGTCAGGGCATCGCCGCTGATGTTGTTCCAGATCACCGCGTCGAACTGGCGCAGGGTCCGTGAATTGAAGGCACCGGCCTTGTCGGTCACGGCGAGCGCCCATCCCTTGCGCTCGGCCATGGCGACCAGGGCGGCGCGGGCTGCGTTGACGGAAGGGTCGTCACGGAAGCCGTTGATCTTCTCGAACAGCAGGATGCGGGGCTTGCCTGCAGGCAGATCGAAGCGGGGCAGGTCGTTGTCATAGCGCGCGCAGCGGGCCGTGCGGTCCGCTGCCGTGACGGGTATTGCGCGCAACTTGGCGTCCAGCGGGCCCAGCGACTCCGGTTTCAGGTGCGTGAGTCTTTCCGCCGTCCTGAGTGTCAGGATCGCCGCAAACGTCGGTGGCGTCGTCCCCGTGAAACGCGGGGGACCCTTGCTGAAATCCACGTGGTTCTCGGCTTCAAGGAGCGCGCGTGCCGTGGGATTCAGGAGGATGTCGACCAGCGGGGAGTCGGCCGAGAACGGCGCGTCCCGCAGTGGGCAATCGGTAACCGATGCGGCGTGGACGGGGCCGCCCAGCGCGCAGGCCAGGGCTGCAGTCACCAGGAGTAAACGCTTCATCACAGTTTGCCCTCTTTCAGGAGCCCGGTCGCATGTTCAGTGGCTCGGGCGGTCAATGCCATATAGGTCAGCGACGGGTTCTGGCAGCCGTTCGAAGTCATGATCGCCCCGTCGGTACAGAACAGGTTCGCGGACTCATGTGCCTGGTTGAACCCGTTGAACACGGACGTCATCGGGTCGCGTCCCATGCGTGCGGTACCCATTTCGTGGATGCCAAGGCCCGGAGGGGTGGCGGCGCGGGCCTCGGAGATGACCGTTCCACCCGCGGCTTCGATCATGGCCCGGCCGTCCGCGAGGATTTGTTCGATCATCTTTCGCTCGTTGGGACCATGCTCGCAATCGATGTGCAGCAAGGGGATGCCCCATTGGTCCTTGCGGTTCTCGTTCAGGGTGACGCGATTGTCGGGATTCGGCAGCATTTCGCCGAAGCCCGCGATGGAGGCCATCCACGGACCGAATTTCCGGCCGCGCAACTTGATCTCCTGGCCCACGCCCGGTTCGGCGGCCTGCGGCTTGCCACCGACTCGTGTGACGTTGCCCTGGTATCCAAAGCCGCGGACATAGGCATCGGCTTCCTCCGTCACGTTCCGGTAGCGGGGAACATAGAAGCCGGTGGGCCTCCGGCCATGGTAGTAACTGTCGCCCGGATAGTCCGGCATGAGTCCGGCGATATACAGGCCGTAGAGATGGTCCATCAGGTTGCGCCCGACCTGGTCCGACTTGTTGCAGAGACCTCTCGGGTTCGCTTCATTGCGTGAATTGAGCAGGATCTGGGCCGATCCGATGGCCGAGGCATTGAGGAACACCAGTCGCGCTTCATAGGTGCGGCCGGCCTTCGTCTTGGCGTCGATGACCCGCACTGCCGTGATTCGGCCACTCGTGGGGTCCTGCACCAGCGAATGAACGATCGCGTCGGTCACGATCGTCAGGTTGCCGGTGCGCTGGGCGGCCGGCAGCGACGAGGACAGGCTGGAGAAGTTGGCCCCGAAAGAGCAGCCCCGTTCGCAGATCGAGCGGTTCTGGCAACTGGTGCGACCCAGTTCGAGATGGTGGGGCTGGGCCACGGACAGGTTCGCGTGCCGACCGATGATGACCCTGCGTCCCGGAAAACGGGTTTCCACCGCGGCCTTGAACAGTTTCTCGCCGTCGTTCATGTCGAAGGGCGGCAGGAACTCGCCATCCGGCAGTTGCGGAAGCCCTTCGCGGGTTCCCGCGACACCGATGAACTTTTCGATGTGGCTGTACCAGGGGGCGATGTCCGCGTAGCGGATTGGCCAGTCGCAACCGTGGCCGTCCTTCAGGTTGGCTCCGAAGTCGATGTCCGACATCCTGTAGGTCTGCCGACCCCACATGATCGAACGGCCGCCGAGATGGTAGCCCCGGATCCAGGAGAAGGGCTTGTCGGCGGGGGTGGTGTACGGATGCTCGCTGTCCTTCACCCAGAACGGCTTGGTCGCCGCGTTCATCGCATAGCACTGGCCCTGGATCGGATAGTCACGGGCCAGTTCGTCTTCCGGGACGCGGTTGTTGTTGGGCAGCTCCCAGGGCATCTGCCTGTCGTTGTAATCCTTGATGTGCTCGAGCTTGCGGCCGCGCTCGATGACGAGGACTTTCAGTCCCCGCTCGCACAGTTCCTTGGCGGCGATTCCGCCGCTGATCCCCGATCCGATGACGATGGCGTCCAGCATGTGGCTTTCCCAATCAGAGAAAACTGACGCCCAGATGCGGGCGGCTGTCTGCGGTGAGCTTCACCGAGGGCTGCCACGCGCCCGGGACGTGCTCGTAGACGAGTTCGCTCGAGGTGGCAGGCTGGCTGAAATAGTAGAGGTCGATCACCAGCGCCTTGATCCGGTAGTAGCCCGTGTCGGCGACGTGGACGGTCGGCGCGAATCCGGAGAACTTCGGAGCGGCCGTCGGTGGTGCGACCGGCTTGAGTGCGGCGGCATCGTGGGCGCGCAGCATCGCCTCGCGATCCGCCGCCGACAGCCCGGAAAACCCCTGATTCCGCAGAGCGAGGGCGGCGGCCTGGATCCTGTCCAGCGCTCCGATGACCTGTTCCCGGGTGGCGGCAGAGGCCCAGTTCGCCAGCAGGGCATCCAGCCTGGCGGGCACGTCTGCAGCCAGCGCGCCAGGCGTGTCCGTTGCGGGCAGGAGCGTGTCGGCGACCGCGGACAGCGTCCCGAACTGCGATGGAGACAGGAATCGCCTTGCCTTGCTGCCCGGCCCGGCAAGGGCATCGACCGGAACGGCGACGACGCCCAGCAATGCTGCGATGCTGCCAAGCAATGTGCGGCGTTCCAGCAGGAATTCATGGGGCATGGAGAGGAACTCCTGCGTCCCTGACGCTGAAGGTCGGGCCGGTCGAGGCCACGGAGGGGTGATCCATCCCCGGACTCTCGCATCGCGATACCACCTATCGCAAGCCTCGAAGCGCGCGGCGGGTGTCGCCGCCGCAGGGGTTCAGGCTTCGCCGCTCTGCGCCAGCTGGTCGTCCTGCCCGGATGAAACCAGGGCGGGCCGGCCCACGATCAGCGGGTCCACCGGGCCGATGGCCTGCGCGTCGCGTCCCTTGTAGGGCATTCGCAGCAACACGTAGCGCATGGCATTGAGCCGAGCGCGCTTCTTGCAGTCGGACTTGATCACGGTCCACGGTGCATCCGACGTGTCGCAATGGAGGAACATGGCTTCCTTGGCCCGCGTGTAGTCGTCCCACTTGTCGAGCGAGGCCCGGTCCACGGCACTCAGCTTCCATTGCTTCAGCGGATGCAGGCGACGTTCCTTGAACCGCCGCCGCTGCTCGTCCTGGCTCACGGAGAACCAGAACTTGAAGAGGTGGATCCCGGAACGCACCAGCTGGCGTTCGAATTCCGGCACGTCCCGCAGGAACTGCTGGTACTCGGTTTCCGAGCAGAAGCCCATGACATGTTCGACGCCGGCGCGGTTGTACCAGCTGCGGTCGAACAGCACGATCTCGCCGCGTGTCGGCAGGTGTTCCACGTAACGCTGGAAGTACCACTGGCCCCGCTCGGTCTCGCTGGGCTTCTCGAGCGCCACGACCCGCGCGCCGCGCGGATTCAGGTGCTCCATGAACCGTTTGATGGCGCCGCCCTTGCCGGCGGCGTCACGGCCCTCGAACAGGATGATCACCCGCTGGCCGGTTTCCTTCACCCAGGCCTGGAGTTTCAGCAGTTCGACCTGGAGGTGGTACTTCTTCTTCTCGTAAGTCTGGCGCATCAACCGGTATTTGTAGGGATAGGCGCCGCGACGCCAGTCCTTGGCAAGTTCCGTATCGGGATCCGCACCCGGCGCATGCGTCACCGGATGCTGGATCGCGCGCAGCGTGCGCTTGAGGTCGGCGATCTCGTCGGCGGAAGCGTCGGCCAGCAGCGTGCGGAGGTTGCCGCGCCGGAGGGACCCTTCAGGCGCGTCCCCACGCAGGATGTCCACCAGGGCGCTGGTCCGGACCACGTTGGCCTTCTGGCGGGCGACCGTTGCGGCGGTGCCCGGGGTCCGGGACCGACGGGCTTTGATCGTGTGGGGCTCGGCGGGATGAGGTTTGCGTGCCATCGGGCGATCTTAGATTCCGGCAACGAGGCGTCCAAGGGCCGAAAACCTTAGGTTGATTTCCCTATTTGACGCGATGCCGGGTCACGTATCCGGCGAGGGCATCGAGTTCCCGATCGCTGATTTCCGTCTTGCGGAAATGCGGCATGACGGAGATGCCACGACGGACCATGGTCTTCACGTAGTCGGGCGGCACGTCCGTCCACTCCGTGATATCGCCCCCTTTGACACCGCTATATTTCGCCATCAGCGCATGGGTGCCCGGATGGGTGATCCCGGGAGCGTGGCAGGGCGCGCACCACTTCGCGAAGACCCTGGCGCCATCCGGCGCATCGGCTGCCTGTGCGCCGCCCAGTGCGGCGATCAACGTGGCAAGCAACGTAAAAACCTTGTGCAGGACGTTCATCGTGCCTTCTTCCTGAGGTGGCGGGGCCAGATGTCGTAGCGACCGGCGGCAAGGATGCCGTTCGGGTCGAGGGCATCCTTCAGGGTTTCGTGCAGCCGGTGCAGGGCGTGGTCGTTGAACGAGTAGGCATCCATGACGGCCTTCTGGAAGACGGGCGCGGTGCGGTATTCGCCCCAGCCGTGCCTTGCGCCCACCTCGATGAGTTTCCTGAAGCCAGCGACATAGCGGCGGTTGGTTTCCGGGTCGGTGGTGACCGGCGTCGCGAGGATGAAGATGAAGGATCGCTCCCAGAAGCAGCAGGGCATCGAGAAGCTGCTGAACAGCGGCATGCCCAGTTCCTTCGCCGCTTCGCTGAACACGCGGTTGGCCTCGAAGATCGCCTCGCCGGTACGCGGGATGATCGGCGAGAACCACATATGACCTTTGGATGGGCTGGGATTGAACGGCGAACGGGCGCCGATCGAGAAGGCGCGCAGCGACGGCACGCCGAATTCCGGCTCGTGGTAGTCCTCGATCTTCGACAGGTCCACGGGCATCGCCATGCGCTCGATGACCTTGAATTTCGCGCCGTCGATTGCCTTGAAATGGCGCTGCGTTGCCTGCCACTGCGCGTCGATGACTTCGAAGGGGCCGTAGAACGACACCCAGCACTCCCAGTAGGGAATGTCGTTCGCAATCCCGTAGGCCTCGAGTTCCGGTGAGTACCCCTGGTCCGCCTTCGCGAGCAGCGCCTTGTGATGGTCCGACATCGGGTAGCCGGCATTGCCCTCGAGAAACACCTGTACCTGTCCGGTCGGCGGATAGCCCAGCAATGGCGTCGCGATGTCCGGGAAGCCGGTCACGATGCGCATGTTCTCGAGCTTGTTCAGGATGTCGACGAGCGGGATGAGGTCCTTGTATCGCGGCACACGGATCGTGGCGCGCAGGTAGGCTTCCGGCTCCGGCATCATCCAGAAACCCATCTTCGTGACGATGCCGTAGTTGGCCTGCGAGAAGATGCCGTCGACCCAGGGGCCGCAGCCGGACTTGTACTGCTGCCAGGTCTTGGAGCCGGGCAGGGCGCCCATGCCCGTGCGCAACAGCTCGCCGTTCGGCAGCACCACCTCCATGCCGCAGTGGGAATCGAAATGGTTGCGGTACGAGGCCATCGTGTAACCGCCACCACGGTCGATGGCGTTTCCAACGACGCTGCCCCAGCCCGGATCCGGGCAGTCGATCCACAGCTTCGAGCCGCGTTCGCGAAGGTGGTGGTACAGGTCGAAGTAGCTGACGCCCGGCTCCACGAGCACGCTGGCATTCTTCTCGTCCACCTCGAGGATGCGGTTCATCCGCTTGAGGTCGACGACGACGCTGCCCGAATAGGCCGGTGCGGATCCGCCATAGCCCAAGTTCTTGCCGGTGGATATCGGGTAGATCGGGATCCGGTACTGGTTGGCGATGCGCACGATCGCCTGCACTTCTTCCGTGCTCTGCGGCGCCACGGCCGCCGAGGCAAAGCGCTCGTCCGGTTCGCCGACCAGCGGGGAAAACGCGTCCCGATACAGGTCCACGTCCTCGTCGGAGGTAAATACCCAATCCTTGCCGACGACCTTGGCAAAGGCCTCCAGGGCCGACTGGAAGCCGGCTGGAGTTACTCCCGGTGGTATGCGCATCAGATCCATCCTTTGGAGGAGACGGGGGCGATCACCCAGCGCACGGCGTCCGTGCCGGGGATGGGCTGCCGCTGAACCACGACATGGCGTTGGCGGCGGGCCAGCTGCTCGAGACAGAAGAGTGCCGGCGCGCGGGAAACGCCGGCGATGCGCGCACCACCCGCTTGCCACAGCGGCTTCAACCGGCTGTTCCAGAGCGCTGTCACGTCGCCTTGGTACCAGGCGATGTCGCCCAGGCGTTCATCGGGCCGCAGCTGCGCGGCGCAGCGCCGGTCGCAGACCCGGAGGTCCGGGAGCAGGTCGAGCGGAAGGGGACTGGCCTCCAGGGCCGTGCCGGCCGCTGCCGCCGCTGTGCCGGCCACGAACTGCCGGCGATTCAGTTTCAGTCCTGCGCGCATGAACGCATCCCTCTTGTCGCTCGACCGAGACTAGCCTGCGTGCTCAAATCCTGCCAAGGAATGCGGAAGCGGAGGGGAAGCGATGGCCAGGCTGTCCATGGCCCGTAGTGTTTGCGGACTGCTCCTTTTCGTCATTGGACAGGTGGCCGCCGGCGACCTGCCCGCTGCCGACGAACTTCGTCCGATCTGGCACTTCACGCCGCCCTCGGGCTGGATGAATGATCCGAATGGCCTGATCTACGCGGAGGGCCGGTGGAACCTGTTTTACCAGTACCACCCGGCTTCGACCGTCTGGGGCCCGATGCACTGGGGGCATGCCACCAGCACCGACCTGCTGCACTGGGAACACCAACCGATCGCCCTGAAGCCGGATGGCGACCGCTACGTCTTCAGCGGCAGCATCGTGAACGATGCCTCCAACCGCAGTGGCTGGGGCAAGTCCGGGAAGGGGCCGCTGGTTGCGCTATACACGATCCATGACATGGACCGCGAGAAGGCCGGGGTCGTGGAGGATGAATCCGAGGGCGCGGCCTACAGCCTCGATGGCGGCGTAAGTTTCACGCCGGAGGCTGGAAATCCCGTGCTGCTGAATCCGGGCGGCAAGCCGGATTTCCGCGATCCTTCGGTCTTTTGGCATGCGCCGACCTCACGCTGGGTGATGGTGCTGGCCGCGGGCGACCACATCGAACTGTATGGCTCGAAGGATCTTCGGCAGTGGGCGTTCCTGTCGCGCTTCGGCGAGGGTGTTGGTTCGCATGCCGGCGTCTGGGAGTGTCCCGACCTGTTCGCCTTGCCGGCGGGTCCCGGTGGCGCAGTCCGCTGGGTGCTCCTGCAGAGCGTGATCGAGGGCGGCCCGCAGGGCGGCAGCAGCACGCAGTACTTCGTCGGTGACTTCGATGGCACGCGCTTCAGCGTCGATCCGGCCTTTGCGTCCCGCATCGCGAAGGAGGGCGCTGCCTGGCTCGACGAAGGCGCGGACCACTATGCCGGCGTGACCTGGCGCGATGCCCCGGCCGGACGTCGTGTGCTCGTCGGCTGGATGTCGAACTGGCGTTATGCGCTGAAGGTGCCGGCCACGACCTGGCGCAGCGCCATGACGGCACCGCGTGAGCTGTCCCTGCGAGCACGCGATGGGCGCTGGTATCTGGTGTCGACGCCGGCGGCGGAAATCGCCCGACAGCGCCATGCCACGAAACCATTGGGTGCCTCATCGGCAGCGGAAATTCTGCTTCCCTCCGGCGTGGCCCGCTCGGGTGACATCGAATTGGATATCGACCTGCCGCAGGCGGAATCCCATTTCGCGATCGAGCTCGCCAATGCAGACGGCGAGTCTTTCCGCATCGGGCTGGATGCGGATGGCAGGTGGTTTGCGGACCGGCGCAAGGCGGGGGACGATGCCTGGGCGCCGGGTTTCGCGGCTCTGCACATCGCGCGGCGCAAGTTCGAAGGACCGAGTGTGCACATCCGGTTGCTGCTCGATCGGACGTCTGCCGAGCTCTTCGCCGACGAGGGGCTCACGACGATGACCGACAGCTATTTTCCTCGGGCTGGCTTCACGCGCGCGACACTGCATCTGGAGAAGGGTGCGCGGCTGCGTGACGGAAGCGCCTCAATGATCACGATGTGACGACGCCAGGGCAGGCTATTCAGGGTTTCGACCACAGGCATCGGCGCGTTGATTTGTCAAAATGTTTTGTGGATAAGGGTTTACCCGTATAAATTGCCTGTCCGGACCGGAGGTCCGCCTGCCTTGAAACCGATTTGCTCCGCGGAAGCTGTGAACAGGATCCTGCGCCGCAACAACGTGATCGTCAGGGGGGGAGGGCCGCATTCCCCTCATATTCGCCCACGGGTTTGGGTGCGATCAGACCATGTGGCGCTCTGTGTCGCCGGCCTTCGAGCGGGATTACAAGGTCGTCCTGTTCGACCACGTTGGCAGCGGTCGATCCGACCGCAACGCGTTTCGTCGCGAACGTCACGACCGTCTGGAAGGATACGCGGACGATCTGCTCGAGGTGCTCGCCGCTCTCGACCTGCCGCCGGCGATCCTGGTTGCGCATTCCGTCAGCGCCAACATCGGCATCATTGCGGCCTGCAGGCAGCCGGAGCGATTTTCGCGCCTCGTGTTGATGGGGCCTTCACCCTGTTTCCTCAATGACGGGGACTACGTGGGTGGTTTCGAACGGGGTGATATCGACGAATTCCTGGAACTGATGGAAACGAACCAGTCGGAATGGTCGCAGCAGCTGGCGCCGCTGGCGATGGCCAACAGTGATCGCCCGGAGCTGGCGCGGGAGCTGGCGCTCAGTCTGGGCGAAATGGATCCCTTCGTCGTGCGGCATTTCGCGCGTGCGACCTTCCGTGCGGATTATCGCGAGCTGTTGCCAAACGTGACGATACCGACCTTGGTCTTGCAGTGCACGGACGACGCCATCGCGCCGATCGCGGTGGGGCAGTATGTGCACAGGACAATTCCCGGCAGTGACTATGTCCTCATGAAGGCCACGGGCCACTTGCCGCACCTGAGCGCGCCGACTGAAACCATTGACAGGATTCAGGACTGGCTCCCGAAGCCGAAAAGGACTTGGGAAGCAACATGACATGGCGTTGTGTGCAGGATGTCCTGCCGTCCTTTCCGCCAGAGTCCCTCGCGGATTTGTATGATTCAGCGCCCGTTGGCTATCTCACCGTGCTCGAAGATGGCCGGATTGTTCGAGCGAACGGGACGCTCGGCCAAATGGTGGGGCAGCCGGTTGCAGCCCTGATTGGCAAAAACTGGATGGAGCACCTGCTTTCCCAGGCCGGGCGGTTGATGTTCGAAACCCATGTGCGCCCTCTGCTTACCCTGTCGGGCAAGGCCCGGGAAATCTCTGTTTCTTTCCAGCGTGCGGACCATCAACGGGTGCCGGTGCTCCTGTACTTCGAGTCGCGGGATGACGATGGCTTCGTGCCGCGCCACCTGCGTATCTCGGTACTGGAGAACGCGGGGCGCCGGAAGGTCGAGCGGGATCTGATCGAGGCCCGGCGCGCAGCAGAGGAAAACGGTCAATCGCTGCTGGAAATGACCGAGGATCTTGAAAAGCGTATCGTCGAACGCACGCAAGACCTGCGTTTCATGGTGGACCAGTTGGACCTTTTTTCGGCGGCGGTGTCGCACGACCTGCGCGCACCGGTGCGCGCCATCATGCGGTTTGCAGAACTGCTGGGCGAGGAGTTCGGAGAGCAGTTGGGCGAGGAAGGCAGGCAGTATCTCGCGAAGCTCGACAGGTCGGCACACTCCATGTCGGACCTCATCACGGGCCTGCTTTCGCTGGCGAAAGGCGCACGCGGCGAAATCTTCATCGAATCGATCAGTGTCACCGACATGGCGCGTGATATTGCGGAGCAGTTGTCCGGCGAGGCCTCCGGTCGCGACCTGCAGTGGGAGATCGAACCTGACCTTCGGGTGAAGGCCGATCGGCGGCTGTTCGAAAGCGTGATGAGAAATCTCCTCGACAATGCCCGGAAATATTCAGCCGCCACGGGAAAGGTCCGGGTTCGCGTCCATGGCGAGCAGGTGGGGACTCACCGCTACATCTGCGTGACGGACAACGGCATTGGCTTCACAGAACGTGAAGCAACCAATCTGTTTAAGCCTTTCACTCGCCTGCCCGGCGCGAAGGCCTTCGCCGGCACGGGAATAGGGCTCGCCACCGCGCAGCGGATCATCCAGCGGCATCGCGGGCTCATCGAGGCCATTGGCCAGCCCGGGCAGGGCGCCACCTTCCGGTTCTGGATCCCGGACTGAAGGAGTCTGTCAACGGCTACCGCTGCGCGCGCTCCGTTGCCACAATCGCGACCACTTTGGATCGCGACCGGTTACCGCCCACCATGCCCGAGATCGACGCCGCCCTGGCCCAGCGCATTGCGCGCACCATCGCCACCGAAATCAGCGCGCAGCCGCAGCAGGTCACTGCCGCAATCGGCCTGCTGGACGAGGGCGCGACCGTGCCCTTCATCGCGCGATACCGCAAGGAAGCCACCGGCGGACTCGACGACACGCAGCTGCGCAACCTCGAGACGCGTCTTGGGTATCTCCGGGAGATGGAAGACCGTCGCGCCGCGATCCTCGCGAGCATCCAGGAGCAGGGCAAGCTGACCGACGAACTGCGTGGCGAGATCGAGGCCGCGGACAGCAAGTCCCGCCTCGAAGATCTTTACCTGCCGTACAAGCAGAAGCGCCGCACGCGCGCGCAGATCGCCCGCGAAGCGGGCCTTGAGCCCCTGGCCGATGGCCTGCTCGCCGATCCGATGCAGAAGCCCGACGAGGCTGCTGCGCCGTATGTGAATGCCGAAAAGGGCGTTGCCGATGCGAAGGCTGCGCTCGAAGGCGCGCGCGCCATCCTGCTGGAACGCTGGTCCGAGGACGCGGCACTCATCGGTGTACTGCGCGAGTGGATGGTCGACGTCGGTCTGATCCGTTCTCGCGTCGCCGAGGGCAAGGAAACCGAAGGCGCCAAGTACCGCGACTACTTCGATCACGCGGAGCCGCTGTCGGCGATTCCCTCGCACCGCCTGCTCGCGTTGTTCCGAGGGCGCAGGGAGGAGTTCCTGCAGCTGGAGCTGCAGCCGGGCGAGGACGTCGACGCAGGCAATGAACTGGCTTCCTCGCGCGTCGCGGCCCATGCCGGCGTGACCGACAAGGGTCGCCCGGCGGACAAGTGGCTGATGGATGCCTGCCGGCTGTGCTGGCGTGCCCGCCTTCACACGTCGCTCCAGGTGGAACTGTTCCTGCAGGCCCGCGAACGGGCCGACGAAGCGGCCATCACCGTTTTCGGCGACAACCTCAAGGACCTGCTGCTGGCGGCGCCGGCCGGTCCGCGCGCGGTGCTGGGACTCGATCCCGGCCTGCGCACGGGCGTGAAGGTCGCGGTGGTCGATCGCACCGGCAAGCTCGTCGCGACGGACACGATTTATCCCCATGTGCCGCGCAACCAGTGGGACGCGTCGCTCGCCACGCTGCGCAAGCTCTGCGAACAGCATGACGTGCAGCTCGTCTCGATCGGCAACGGAACGGCTTCGCGCGAGACCGACAAGCTGGCGGGCGACTTGCTGAAGTCGCTGCCGGATCGCAAGCTGCAAAAGATCGTGGTCAGCGAGGCCGGGGCTTCGGTGTATTCGGCCTCCGAAACGGCTGCCGCCGACTTTCCGGGCCTCGATGTCAGCCTGCGGGGTGCGGTGTCGATCGCGCGCCGCCTGCAGGATCCGCTCGCGGAACTCGTGAAGATCGAGCCGAAGGCCATTGGCGTGGGGCAGTACCAGCACGATGTCGACCAGTCGCGCCTCGCCAGGGCGCTCGATGCACGCGTCGAGGACTGCGTGAATGCGGTCGGCGTGCACGTGAATACGGCGTCGGCAGCGCTGCTGTCCCGCGTGTCGGGGCTTTCGACCAGCGTTGCACAGGGTATCGTAGTGTACCGCGACGCCAATGGCCCGTACCGGACGCGTTCGGCGCTCCGCAACGTGCCGCGACTGGGTGACAAGACGTTCGAGCAGTGCGCGGGTTTCCTGCGTATCGCGGACGGGGACGAGCCACTCGACGCATCGTCGGTGCACCCCGAGGCCTATCCGGTCGTCGAGCGCATCGTGAAGCAGTGTGGCCGTCCGGTGCGCGAACTGATCGGCGACAGCCGGTTTCTCCGCAGCCTGGATGCGAAGGACTTCGTTGATGCGCATTTCGGCCTGCCGACGGTGCAGGACATCCTGAAGGAACTAGAGAAGCCGGGGCGGGATCCGCGTCCGGAGTTCAAGGCCGCGGTCTTCGCGGAGGGTGTCGAGGACATCAAGGACCTCAAGCCGGGCATGGTCCTCGAGGGCGTGGTGAGCAATGTCGCGGCCTTCGGGGCTTTCGTCGATATCGGCGTCCACCAGGATGGCCTGGTCCATATCTCGGCGCTGTCGGACCGGTTCGTGAAGGATCCCCGCGAGGTGGTGAAGGCCGGCGACGTCGTCACCGTGAAGGTGCTCGAGGTGGATCTGGAGCGTCGGCGCATCGCGTTGACCCGTCGACTGACCGACCAGCCCGGCCAGAGGACGGGCGCGGAGGCGGGGGATCGCCGGCCCGGCGGTGCGCAGCCCAGGCCGCAGCAGGGCGGCGGCATGCCCCGTCCGGCGAAAACGCCGCAGTCCCCCGCGCAGGGCGCGATGGCGGATGCCTTCGCGCGGGCGCGTCGCAACTGATGAGGCATACTGCCGGGCGAATCCGTATTTCCTCAACCATTTCGGAGAACTGAAGATGGCGATTTTCACGCACGTCGTGGTCGGCACCAATGACAAGGCCAAGTCCATGGCGTTCTACGACGCCGCGCTGGCACCGCTGGGCGTCAAGAACCTGGGGCTGTTCGGCGAGAACGGCGTTCTCTATGGCGCCGAAGGCCCTGAATTCCTGATCACGAAGCCCGCGAACGGGCAGGCAGCCTGCCACGCCAACGGTGGAACGATCGGCTTTGCCGCGCCTTCGCGTGCCGCGGTCCGGGCCTTCCACGCCGCAGGGCTTGCCAATGGCGGTAGCGACGAGGGTGCCCCGGGGCCGCGCTCGTTCACGCCGACGGCCTATGCGGCCTACCTGCGGGATCCTTGTGGCAACAAGATCTGCGCCTATTGCTTCGCACCGGGCGAGTGACCGGCGGTCGCGCGACCTTGCGTTGACGTGAGCGGGCCCCTCGGGGCCCGTTCTACTTTTCAAGGCTTGTCTGGGCTATCCTCGCCCGGCCGGACGACACAAGAACCACGCCGGGGAGCCCATCGAACGTGAACACAGCCGATCCGCGCCAGACATTGGCCAATTCGCCCATGAGCACCCTGCAGATCATCATCGTCGCGCTGACGGTGGGTCTGAACGGCCTGGATGGATTCGACGTCCTGTCCATCTCTTTCTCCGCCAACTCCATTGCCAAGGAGTGGGGCCTGAACGATGCCGTCCTCGGGTTCGTGCAGACGATGGAACTCTTCGGCATGGTGGTTGGGTCCATCGTGCTCGGCGGCGTGGCCGATCGCTATGGCCGGCGGTACACGTCTCTGGGATGCCTGACGGTCATGACCTTCGGCATGGCCATGGTGGCCAATTCGGACAACTGGCAGATGCTTTCCGTCTGGCGAGTCCTGACGGGCCTCGGCATCGGCGGGCTCCTGGCGTCCACCAATGCGCTGGCCGCCGAGTTCTCCAACGCGCGCCGCAAGGATCTCAGCGTCTCGCTGATGTCCATGGGTTATCCGCTGATCGGTTTCGTCGGCGGAATCCTGGCGGCGTGGGCGCTGCGTGAATATGGCAACTGGCGCTACATCTTCGGCGGCGGCGCCGTGGTGACGGGCTGTTTCATTCCGCTGGTCTATTTCCTGGTGCCGGAATCGGTGAGCTGGTTGTGCCGCAAGCAGCCGGCCGGCGCCCTCGAAAAGGTGAACGCCGCACTCGTCCGCATGGGCCACGCGCCGGTGGATCGGCTGCCGGAGAATCCGCCGGGCCAGAAGTTCAACCTGTCCGACCTGTTCAGCAAGACCTACATCCGCACGACGGTCCTCGTCGCTGCCGCATATTTCCTGCACATCGGAACGTTCTACTTCCTGCTGAAGGGCACGCCGCGGCTTGGGCATGTCTTTTTCGACTACGCGATCCCGCAGGCGGCCGGCGCACTGGGCTGGGCGAACCTCGGTGGCGCGATCGGCGGCATCGTCATCGGCCTGCTGGCCGTTGTGCTGTCGCGCTTCATCGGAGTCAAGGGCCTGACCATCGCCTTCCTGTTGCTGGGCGCGGCCGGTATCAATTACTTCGGCAACCTGCACGCCATCGGCGGGGATGAGACGGGCCACGTGGTGCTGACGCAGTTCATCATGGTCGTCGCCGCCACGAACTTCTTCCTGAATGGTGGCGTGTCCGGGCTGTATGCGATAATGGCCAAGGTCTTTCCGACTCACCTGCGCGCGGTGGGAACTGGCTTCACCATCGGCATGGGGCGCCTCGGATCCATCGTGGCGGTCGCGGTGACCGGGATCTTCATCAATGCCCAGCTGCCGTTCCCGACGATTGCGTTGATCATGAGCATCGGATCGGTGTTGTCCTGCGTGATGATCTGGCTGCTCAACACGGACGAAGCTGCGGAGCACTGATCATGACGAGCCGCCGGGCAGTTTCCTTCCTGGTGGCCCTAGGCCTTCTGTTCGCGCCGGTTGCATTTGCCGCCGGTTGCGACAAGGTTTGCCTCGAAAGCATCGCCGACCGCTATCGCGAAGCCTACGTGAAGCACGACCGCAGCCTGGCGCCCTTTGCGAGGAAGGTTCGCTTCACGGAAAACCATGTCGGCATGGCCTTTCCCGACGGGACCTGGGACACCGTGACGCGCGAGTTCGGCCCCGCCGTCACGCTGTCGGACACACGGACCGGCAACGTCGGTATCTACACGACGATCGAACAGAACGACACGCCGGGCTTCCTCGCCGTGCGCCTGAAGGTGCAGGGCGGCCGGATCACCGAAGTCGAGCACATCATTTCGACGCGCAGGAACCTCAGCAGTCCCCCGACCCCGATCGGAGATGCGAAGGACTTCCTTCCGGATCCGGCCATGTCGCAGGTCGTGCCGGTCGGGCAGCGCCTGCCGCGGGAAAGGCTTGTCGCCCACGCGGATGGCTACTTCTCGACGCTGGAAAAGAACGATGGCGAAATCCGGGGTACACGCTTTTCTCCGGATGCCATCCGGTACGAGAACGGCATGCTGTTCCCGG
>JBEEKA010000159.1:0-17705 GCA_041168985.1 Pseudomonadota bacterium
ATCCTTGCTCGAGGGAGCGTTATCGCCGCCCGTCCAGATCGCTGATCGGGCGTGGTTCCACTCTTTACGGACGATGGTGCGCGATAAGCGTGATTCGTTCTCGCCAAAGGCCTGAAACAAAAAGGCCCGCTTTCGCGGGCCTTTTCGCTGACTGAATCGCCCCGTGGGGCGAATCACTCAATCCTCGATGAGGAAGCTGCGCAGCTGCTCGCTGCGCGACGGGTGGCGCAGCTTGCGCAGCGCCTTCGCCTCTATCTGGCGGATGCGCTCGCGCGTGACGTCGAACTGCTTGCCGACCTCTTCCAGCGTGTGGTCGGTGTTCATGTCGATGCCGAAGCGCATGCGCAGGACCTTGGCTTCCCGCGGCGTCAGCTGGGCAAGGACCGAGTGGGTCGTCTCGCGCAGCGATTCCATGGTGGCCTGGTCGATCGGCGAGGCCACCGAGGTGTCCTCGATGAAATCGCCAAGGTGCGAATCCTCGTCGTCACCGATCGGAGTTTCCATCGAGATGGGCTCCTTGGCGATCTTGAGGACCTTGCGGACCTTGTCTTCCGGCATCTCCATGCGCACGGCCAGTTCGTCCGGCGTCGGCTCGCGACCCATCTCCTGCAGCATCTGCCGTGAAATGCGGTTCAGCTTGTTGATGGTCTCGATCATGTGCACCGGGATGCGGATCGTGCGGGCCTGGTCGGCGATCGAGCGCGTGATGGCCTGGCGGATCCACCAGGTCGCGTAGGTCGAGAACTTGTAACCACGGCGGTATTCGAACTTGTCGACCGCCTTCATCAGGCCGATGTTGCCTTCCTGGATGAGGTCCAGGAACTGCAGGCCGCGGTTCGTGTACTTCTTCGCGATCGAGATCACGAGTCGCAGGTTCGCCTCGACCATTTCCTTCTTCGCGCGACGGGCCTTGGCCTCGCCGATCGAGACATCGCGGTTGATTTCCTTGATGTCATGGATGGTCAGGTGCTGCTGCGTCTCGATCTCGGCCAGCTTCAGCTGGCGGCGCTCGATGTCGTCCTTGAACTTCAGGAGCAGCTGGGAATGCTTCTTGCCGGCCTGCAGGTGCTTGGCCAGCCACTTGATGTTCGTTTCGTTCTTCGGGAAGGTCGCGACGAAGTCCTTGCGCGGCATCTGCGCGTCACGGACCGCGAAGACCATGATTTCCTTCTCGAGCGTACGCACGATAGACATCTGGACGCGAAGTTTCTGGATCAGCGCCTCGAACATGCGCGGCGCGAGCTTGAGCTCCATGAATTCCGCGGACAGTTTCGTGCGCAGTTTCTGCGTCTTCGGGTCGGCGGCGCCGACCTTCTGCAGCGAGGCGACCACCTGGCCGTGGAGCTTGGTCAGCGAGGCGAACCGACGCGCGGCCTCTTCCGGGTCCGGGCCCGTGTCGACCGCTTCTTCCTCTTCACTGCCCTCGGCCTCGTCGTCTTCGCCCTCTTCGCCTTCGGCGGAGTCGGCGGCTTCCAGCTTCGTCGGGTTCTGCGGCTGGGCGATGACGTCCGGCGCATTCGGGTCTATGAAGCCGACGATGATGTCGATGAGGCGGCCCTGGCCGCCCTTCACCGGTTCATAGGCGTTCAGGATGTGTTCGATGGTCGAGGGGTAGTGCGAGAGCGCGGACTTCACCGCGTCCAGGCCCTCTTCGATGCGCTTGGCGATGCTGATCTCGCCTTCGCGGGTCAGCAGCTCGACCGTGCCCATCTCGCGCATGTACATGCGCACCGGGTCGGTGGTGCGGCCCAGCTCGGCGTCCAGCGCGGCGAGCGCCTGGGCGGCTTCTTCGATGGCTTCCTCGTCGGCCGGCGACGAGGCGTCGGTCGCCAGCAGCGGTTCGGTGTCCGGCGCCTTCTCGTAGACGCGGATGCCCATCTCTTCGATGGTGCTGACGATCTCTTCGATCTGCTCCGGATCGACGATCTCGGACGGGAGATGGTCGTTGACCTGCGAATAGGTCAGGTAGCTCTGTTCCTTGCCGAGCGCGATCAGCAGCTTGAGCTGCGACTGGCGTTCCTCGGGCATGGCCCGGCGCTCCGGGGCTGCAATGTACTTTTCCGGAGCCGGAGCCGGCGGGGCCTTGGCGGCCTTGGCCGGCGCAGGCGGGGCAACCGGTGCCGGTGCAGCCACGGACGGCTTGGCAGCGGCCTTCGGCGCCGGCGCCGCCGGCTTGGCGGCGGGCACGGCCTTTGCCGCGGCAGTGGGCTTGGCCGGGGCCTTGACCGGCGCCGCCGGCTTGGCGGCCGGGGCGGCCTTGGACACAGGCTTCTTCACCGCCGGAGCGGCCTTCGCGGCCACGGGCTTCTTCGCGGCCGGCTTTGCAGCCGGTTTTGCGGCGACAACCGGCTTCTTGGCGGGTTTGGCCGCGGCGGCCGGCTTGGCGGCTGGCTTGCGGGACGGGGCGGGCTTCGGCGGCTTTCGGCTGCTCATCGGGAGGGTGAGTTCCTGTGAGGGGTAACCGACAAGTATAGTCGGCGGTCGACCCGTTTGCCATGCCGGCGAAGCGCCGTCAAGGGCATTACTCCCGCGGCTTGGGCAGATTTCCGGCGCGACCGACAGCTGTGCTGCCAAAACGTGCCCGGATTTCGTCCAGCGTCCGGTCCAGGCGGGTGGTCGCCGGGGCCTCCGCGGCGCCGAAGAGGTCGGCCTGGGCCGGGGCGCCAAGATCGCTGCTGCCGACGCCGAGCAGTCTCAGCCTGGCGCCCGGGTGTTCGCGGCGCCACTCGTCCAGCAGGGCAATCGCGGCGCGGCCAATCGCCCGGGAATCCTGCGAGGGTGGGACGAGTGGCCGCTGGCGCGTGTGCGTGCGGAAATCGTGCTCGCGCAGTTTCACCTGCACGGTGCCTGCGTGGAGTCCCTTGGCGCGCAGCCGGGCCGCGGTCTTGTCGGCCAGGCGCAGCAAGGCGGCGCGCTGCAGGCCGGCATCGGAGAGATCCCTGTCGAAGGTCTCCTCGGCGCTGACCGACTTTTCGTCGTGGTCCGGGCAGACCGGCCGGTTGTCCAGGCCGGATGCGCGGTCGCGGATGCGGGGTGCATCACGCCCGAAGTGCCGCCACAGGAGGGCATCGCTGGCACGGCGCAGGTCCTCGATCGTGCGGATGCCGGCTTCCAGCAGGGCGTCACCCTTCTTGCGGCCCAGGCCGGGAAGGCGTTTGACCGGCAGGGGATCGAGCACGACCTGAACCCGGTCGGGCGTCACGATCGTCAGGCCATCGGGCTTCTCGAGGTCGGACGCGATCTTCGCGACGAGCTTGTTCGGCGCCACGCCGACGGAGATCGTGAGGCCTGTTTCGGCCCGGACCTGCGCCTTGATGGCCCGGGCGATGTCCGGAGCGGAGCCGTGCAGGGACAGGCTGGCCGTGACGTCGAGGAAGGCTTCGTCGAGGGACAGGCCTTCCACCAGCGGCGTGTAGCGGTGGAACACGGCGAACACCTGCTTCGAGACCGTTTGGTAACGCTCGAAACGGGGGCGGCGCACGACGGCCTGCGGACAGAGCGCAAGCGCCTGCCGCATGGGCATGGCGGACCGGACCCCGAAGCGCCGTACCTCGTAGCTGGCGGCGGCCACGACGCCTCGGCCGCCCGTGCCGCCAACGATTAGCGGCAGGCCTTTGAGGGCCGGATCGTCGCCCTGCTCGACGGACGCGAAGAAAGCGTCCATGTCGGCGTGAAGGATGGAACGTGCTGGCGCCAACCCTACCGGCCTCCTGCCCGCATCTGGGTCTGGCGCGATTGTGCACCGTGCGGCGCGTTATGTCGGATGCCGGGGATGCTGCGGGCGCAGCAACCCTACCGGATTGGTGTCTTCTGTCCGTACGTCAACTGCGGTTTCTACTACCTTCTGCGCCCATAGAGTGAACCGCCCGTGCCTGGTGTGGACCCGGAAGGAAGCAGCAATGTCAGTCATGCAGCGTGATGTGGCCGATGTGGATTTCTTCGCGACGCCGAATCTGGCGCAGCGGGTGCAGGGCATGGCAAAGGGCGCCGAGAACTGGGCGCGGGTTGCCGAAGCCGCGCTTGACGAATACGTGGCGCCACTCCGTGTCCTGTCGTTCGCCGCGCTCGAGCGCGACAACACCGACGAGCCGTTCAAGGTCCTGCTGTCGCATGACATGCCCAGCATGAGGGTCGGGAAGCATGGGCCCCGGGCGCTGATCGGCTGCTTCGTCGAGGCGGCTGCCGAGCCCGGCAGGATCTTCGTGACCGAGTCCATTCCCGAGTACGGTGCGCTGGCCTGCGCGGTGTTGCCATCCGCATTGGGCGGACAACAGTTGATCGTGCTGTCAGGTCGCATGCCGACCCTGTCGGGTGACATCCTGCGCCAGTTCGCCGACCAGATGCTGGAACTGCTGCGGCCGGCCATCGGCGGTGATTCGGCGCGGGCTCCGGCGGATGCCGTGTCCGTGGCGATCCGCCGGGCGAAGCGCGAATGGGAGATGGTTGCGGATTCCCTGCCGGCGATGGTGGGCATGGCCGATGGGAAAGGCCAGGTGCTGCGCGTGAATCGTTCCATGTCGCGGGTTCCAGGCAAGGAACTGGGTCGTTCGATCCACTCGCTCCTGCATGGCAGTTGCCATTCGCCGGACTGTCGGCTTGCACAGACACTGTCGTCGGCGTACCGGATGCTGCCGCGCGAACGCAAGCTGAAGATCAGGACGCGCGACCTGAAGCGGGAGGGCGTTACGTGGACGGTATACCTGCGTTACCTCCCTGTGAGCGCGAACCGAGGCTCCCGCATCGTTTTCTCGATTTCCGATGCGGCCGAAGCGCAGGCTCCTGTGGCCGCGAACGATGGCCGGGAGGAAAGGACGCATCAGGAGCTCGAGCAGTTGCTGGAACGCCATCATCACCTGCTGGACAACCAGCGTCGGCAGTTCGCCGGCAACCTGCAGGCGAGTGTCGGTCAGGCGCTTTCCGCCGCACGGCAGAAAATAGAAGCTGCGCTGCAGTCCCTGGGGGAGGGCGGTGACCGGACCGTCATCGAAGACCTGGAGCGTTCCATCTCGGCGATCGATGGCGTCCTCCAGGAGGCCGAGGACTGTCTCTCGAACATGCCGACACCCCGGGAATTCGAAGGCGAGGGGCTCGCGCAGTCGCTGCGCGCACTGTGTGCAGACTGGCAGGCCAGCCAGTCCGGCCGGGATGTCCGCATCGACTGCGTCGTCGAGGACCGGAACGTGCCCAAGTCCTTGTGGCTGACGATCTCCCGCATCGTCCATGAATCGCTGCACGGCGTGGCCAGCCGTTCGCCGGCGCGCAATATCGGCATCACCCTGGTGCCGGGCGACAAGGCGCTGCTCCTGGCCATCGAGCACGACGCCGGGGCCGGCGCGAAGACCGCCGCGCAGTTCGAGAACTCTTCCGGCGTGCAGATGATGCGCGAACTGGCCGAGTTCAGCGGCGGAACGTTCTACATCGACAGGATGGCCGACGGCCGCACCACCGTCGAGGTGCTCTGGTCCCGTCCCGCCGCGTTCAGCCAGCTGGTGCTCGTGCCGACACCAGTGCACTGAGTTCGCGCTTCTCGCTTTCATCGAGTCCCGTGTTGCGGGATTTGTCGAGCAGCGCGTCGAGGCGTGCCGTGCGGCCGGCTTCGAGGAGCTTCTGCACGGCATTGGACACCTCGTTGCCCGCGGCCCGCGCGTCGGGCGTGATCATCTCCGCCGCCGCCAGCCTGGCCAGCCGTTCGGCCAGCGCCGGGTCATCACGGAAACGCTCCAGCACCTGGCCCGTGTTCGCGGCCGGCCGGTCGACGAGTTCCTCCAGCAGCCGGCACAGCACGTCCGCGCCCGGCACCTCGATACGCGCCAGGGCGACACGCTGCGCGGCATCGATCCGGGCCGCCGCTTCCGGGAAATGCAGCAGTTGCTGCACGGCCTGGCGCACGAGGCCGCCGCGACCTGCGCTGCGCCCCGTGGCCGCGCCTGGCATCGGGGCGCGTCGTATGGGCTGGGCCGTATCGCCCGCCGCGGGCACGGCCACCGGGCCGACGATCTTCATGAAGCGGTCCGCGCTGACACCGATCGCTTCCGCCAGCCGGTCCAGCATCAGTTCGCGATACGGGCCTTCCGGCATGCGCTCGAGCAGGGGCTTGGCCTGCGCGACGAAACGGGCCTTGCCGTCCGCATGTGCGGTGTCGATCTCGGACTGCAGGTGCTGAACGAGGTATTCGGACAGAGGCAGGGCCGCGGCATAGCGCGCCTCGAAAGCCGCGGCACCTTCCTTGCCGACGAGTGAATCGGGATCCTCGCCATCGGGCAGGAACAGGAAACGCATCTCGCGGCCGGCCTGGGCTTCGGGCAGCGCATTGTTCAGGGCGCGCCACGCCGCGGCACGTCCCGCACGGTCGCCGTCGAAGCAGAAGATGATTTCCGGCGCGACGCGGAAGGCGCGCTTGAGGTGCTCCGGCGTCGTGGCCGTGCCGAGCGTCGCGACGGCATAGGGGATGCCGGCCTGGTGCAGGCGCACGACATCCATGTAGCCCTCGACGATCATCAGTCGCTTTATCGTCGCGCGGCTCTGGCGCACTTCGTACAGGCCGTAAAGCTCCCGCCCCTTGTGGAAAAGGTTGGTCTCGGGCGAGTTGAGGTATTTCGGTTCGCCCTGGTCGAGGATGCGGCCGCCGAAGCCGATCACGCGGCCGCGCGCATCGCGGATCGGGAACATGATCCGGTCGCGGAACCGGTCGTAGTGGATGTCGCCGGCGCGGCGCTGCTCGTCGGTGACGCGGTCGGCGTCGCGTTCGATGACGAGGCCCGTCTCGGCGAGCCTGCGCCGGGCCTCGTCGTTCGGGCCGAAACGCCGCAGCAGGTCGTTCCAGGAAGCCGGCGCATAGCCGATCGAAAAGCGTTCGAGCGACGCGGCATCGAGCCCGCGCTTTGCGACGTAGTCCCGGGCGCGGCCATTGGCCGCAAGCTGCTGCCGGAAGAAGCCCGCCACGTCACCGAGCAATGCATAGAGGTCATCGCCCGCCGCGCGGGTGGCGGATGCGCCGGGACCCTGGGCCTCGCGCGGAACCTCGACTCCGAGCCGCGAGGCCAGTTCCTCGACCGCTTCCGGGAAAGGCAGGCGGTCGTAGTTCATGAGGAAACCGAGCGCGGTACCATGGGCCCCGCATCCAAAGCAGTGATAGAACTGCTTCGCCGGGCTGACCCAGAACGAGGGCGTCTTTTCGTCGTGGAAGGGGCAGCAGGCCCGGTATTCGCGGCCTGCTTTCTTCAGCGGCACGCGCGTGCCGATGAGTTCGACGATATCTGCCCGGGCCACCAGGTCGTCGATGAAATGCTGGGGGATACGCCCGGACATGCGTTGAAGTCTAACCGACGTCGAGGAGGGCCGGATGGCCACGCCCGAGAGCACCGCCTGCGCGAAGATCACGCGCCGACTCGTTCCGTTCCTGATGCTGCTCTACGTGGTGGCCTGGTTCGACCGCATCAACGTCGGCTTCGCGGCCCTGCAGATGAACCGCGACCTGGGCTTCAGCCCCGCCGTCTTCGGCTTCGGCGCAGGCGTGTTCTTCATCGGTTACGCGCTGTTCGAGGTGCCCAGCAACCTGTTGCTGGCGCGGGTGGGGGCGCGGCGCTGGATTGCCCGGATCATGGTGACCTGGGGCATCGTGTCGGTAGCGATGCTGTTCGTGCGCGACCCCCTGAGTTTCTACGTGCTGCGATTCGTGCTGGGCGTGGCGGAGGCCGGGTTCCTGCCGGGCGTCATCTACTATCTCGGTCACTGGTTCCCCCGCGAGGAACGCGCCCACGCCGTCTCGTGGTTCATGGTCGGCATCCCGCTGTCGACGGTGCTGGGTGCGCCGCTTGCCGGCCTGCTGCTGCAGATGAACGGCCTCGCCGGGCTCAAGGGCTGGCAGTGGCTGTACCTGGTGGAGGGCCTGCCGGCCGTGCTGCTGGGTTTCGTGGTCTGGGCGATGCTGCCGGAGTCACCGCGCGACGCACGCTGGCTCAGCGACGAGGAAAAGCGGGCGCTGACGGCGCGCATCGAGTTCGAGCACGCCGCGACCCATGCGCGGCACGGACTCGGCATCGGCGCGGCCCTGCTGCACCCGACCGTGTGGCTGCTGGGCCTGGTGCTGTTCTGCTGCCAGTGCGGCAGCTATGGCCTGAACCTGTGGATCCCGCAGATCGTGAAGGGCCTCTCCGGCAGCAGCGACCTGCTGGTCGGCTTCATCTCGGCGCTGCCATACGTTGCGGCCGCCCTTGGCATGGTGCTTATCGGCCGCAGTTCGGACCGTCGCGGGGAACGTTTCTGGCATGTGGCGCTGCCGAGCCTCGTCGGCGCCGCGGGTTTCGCCGCGAGTGCCTACCTGCTGTCCCCGTTGCCCGGAATGATCGCGCTGACCGTCGCGGCGGTGGGTGATCTGGGCAGCCGTGGCCCGTTCTGGGCGCTGCCGCCGCGTTTCCTGGCAGGCGGGAGCCTGGCCGCGGGCATCGCGCTGATCAACACGCTGGGATCGCTGGGTGGTTTCGTCGGGCCCTATGCGGTCGGCCTCGTGAAAGGCTTCACGGGCGGATTCACCGGGGGGCTGCTGTTCCTGTCGGGGCTGCTCGTGCTGAGCGCGGTCGCGACCCTGCACCTGCGCCGGCACGCGGCGCTGGCAGCGGGGCACTGAACGGTTGGACGGGCGTCAGGCGCCCGGCGGACGCTTGCGCAGCAGGATCATCGCCGCGACGGCTATGACCACGCCGAACAGGAGTCCGCGGATGAACATCAGCCCGCGAGGCGGGCCTTGATGCGGGCGCTGACCACGCCCATGTCGGCGCGGCCGGCGGCGGCGGACTTCACCTGCGCCATGACCTTGCCCATGTCCTTGATCGCCGTTGCGCCGGTGGCGGCAACCGCTTCGTTGATCAGGGCATCGAGCTCCGCCTCGGAGAGCTGTTCAGGCAGGTAAGCCTGCAGCACGGTCAGTTCAGCGGCTTCCTTCGCGACGAGATCGGCGCGACCGCCGGCCTCGAACTGCGTGATGGATTCCTTGCGCTGTTTGACCATCTTCTCGAGCACGGCAAGCACCTGCGGGTCGTCGAGCGTGATGCGCTCGTCGACTTCGCGCTGCTTCACCGCGGAGAGGATCAGCCGGATCGTGGCGAGCTTTTCCTTCTCGCCCGAGCGCATGGCGGACTTCATGTCCTCCTGGATGCGCTCCTTGATGGCCATGTCGGTCAGCCGCGCGCAGCGCGCGGTTCGCCGCCACGGTTCGAGCGCTTCAGGTGGCGCTTCACGGCAGCTGCCTTCTTGCGCTTGCGCTCCTGGGTCGGCTTTTCGTAGAACTCGCGACGGCGCAGTTCCGACAGGACACCGGCCTTCTCGCAAGCGCGCTTGAAACGGCGCAGGGCGACATCGAAGTATTCGTTTTCGCGGACACGGACGGACGGCATTGAAACCTCGGTCTCTTCTGTAAGGCGGCCCGGCGGGACGCCCGGAAAATCAGGGCCGGGGATTCTAATGGCCGGACGGCGAAAAGGCAAAGAGCCTCCTGCCCCGCATCAGGCACAATGCGCGCCCATGCGGATCCTGGCCATCGAATCCTCCTGTGACGAGAGTGCCGTCGCCGTGCTCGACGAGGCACGGGGGCTGCTGTCGCACGCCCTCTACAGCCAGATCGACCTGCACCGCATCTATGGCGGCGTGGTGCCCGAACTGGCCTCCCGGGACCACATCCGGCGCCTCCTGCCGCTGCTGCGGCAGGCGCTGGCCGATGCAGGGACCACGCTGGAGGAGCTGGGCGGCGTGGCCTATACGGCGGGTCCCGGCCTCGTCGGGGCCCTGCTGACGGGCGCCGCGCTGGCGCGCAGCCTGGCGTTCGCCCGGGGGCTGCCGGCCGTCCCGGTGCACCACCTCGAGGGCCACCTGCTGGCGCCGCTGCTCGAGGACGAGCCGCCGCCGTTCCCCCATCTGGCCCTGCTGGTGTCCGGCGGGCACACGATGCTGATCGAAGTCCGGGCGCCGGGTGACTACCAGTTGCTGGGGGAAACCCGGGACGACGCCGCCGGGGAGGCCTTCGACAAGTCCGCCAAACTTCTGGGCCTGCCCTATCCGGGCGGTCCGGAGCTGGCGCGACTGGCGCGCGAGGGGCGGGCGGGGGAATACGAGTTCCCGCGGCCGATGCTCGACCGGCCGGGATTCGAATTCAGCTTTTCCGGCCTCAAGACGGCGGTGTCGCTGGCGGCGAAGGAGCGTCCGCTGACGGACGCGCGCCGCGCCGACATCGCGCGCGGCGTGCAGGACGCCATCGTCGACACGCTGCTGGCCAAGACGAAGCGCGCCATCGAATCCACGGGGCTCGCGGACGTCGTCGTCGCCGGTGGCGTGGGTGCGAACCTCGCCCTGCGCGAAGGCCTGGCGAAGCTCGCGGCGCGCCACGGCGGGCGCATTTACCACCCGCGGATCGAGTTCTGCACCGATAATGCCGCGATGATCGCGGTGGCCGGCCTGCTTCGACTGAAGGCGGGCGGTGCGGCGGAGGACCTCACCATCCATGCGCGCGCGCAGTGGCCCCTGTTCGACCTCGGGCCGCTCGGCATGCAGGACGTTTCATTGAACGGCAAGAAGAAGACGGGCTGAGAAGAGCATGAATCCAACGACCGACCGCGTGTTCCTCCGGGGCCTCGCCATCCAGACGACGATCGGCTTCATCGAGTGGGAACGCCACGTGAAGCAGACGGTGGTGATCGACCTCGAGATCCCGGTCGACTGCGCGCGGGCGGCGTCGACGGACCACGTCACCGAGACCGTCGACTACAAGTCCATGGCCAAGCGCACGATCGGCTTCGTCGAAGGTGCGGAGTTCAAGCTCGTCGAGACGCTGGCCCACCGGCTGGCGATGACCCTGCTGTCCGAGTTCGGCATCGAGTGGATCAAGCTGTCGGTGAACAAGCCGGGCGCGATCCGCGGTTCGCGCGACGTGGGCGTGGAGATCGTCCGCCACCGCTCGCAGCTCACGGCCGGCTGATGACGTCGCGCGTCGGGGTTTCGGGTGGCAGCAACATCCTGCCCGAGGCGAACCTGCAGCGTGCCGCGCACGAGATCCGCGCCCGGTTCCCGGACGCGCGTTTCTCGGCCTGCTACCGCAACAAGGCCGTCGGTTTCGACGGGCCGGATTTCATCAATTTCGCAGTGGTCTTCACGGCGGATCTCTCCGTCGGCGACGTGAACCGCGAACTGGAGCGCATCGAGGCGCTCTGCGGCCGGCCGCCGGGCGCGAAACGCTGGGAACCGCGGGCCATGGACCTCGACATCCTGTTGTTTGGCGACACCGCGGGCGTGGTCGACGGCCTGACGCTGCCGCGGCCCAGCCTGCTGGAATGGGATTTCATGCTGCGGCCGATGGCCGAGATCGCGCCGGACTGGGTGCACCCGACGGCCGGTCGGACGCTGGCCGACCTGTGGTCGGGCTTCGATTCGCACGGGAACCCGCTCGTGCAGGTCGCGCTGGAGCTTTCAGCCGCCTAGGGCCCTCAGGCGTTGGTGCTGCGGCCGCCATCCACGGCCAGCACCTGGCCGGTCACGTAGGGCGCGTCAGCCACGAAGTACAGCGCGGCCTTGGCGATGTCGGCCGGTGAGCCCCGCCGCTTCAGCAGCGTGCGTTCGATGATGTCGGCCTTGCGTTCCTCGGTAAGGCCTTCCTCGGGGAAGAGCACGGGTCCGGGCGCGATCGCGTTCACCCGCACCTGGGGCGAGAGCTCCCTCGCCAGGGCATGCGTCAGCATCACGAGCCCCGCCTTGGCCGGGCTGTACACGGGAAAGCCCTTCAGCGGCCGCAGGCCGTGGATATCGACGATGTTGAGGATCAGTCCTTCGCTTGCCGCGAGGGCCGGAGCCGCGGCCTGCGACAGGAACAGCGGCGCCTTGAGGTTCGTTCCCAGCAGGTCGTCCCACTGCGCTTCGGTGATCGTGCCGACGGGCGTGGAATAGAACGTCGATGCATTGTTGATCAGCACGTCGAGGCGACCGAAGGCCTCCACGGTGTCGGCGACCAGCGAGGGCAGCCGCGCCGTATCGAGCAGGTCAGCCTGAAGCAGCAGGGTGGAGCCGGGGCGCCGAGCATCCAGTTCGGCCGCGAGCGCATTGGCATCGGCAGTCGAATCGCGATAATGGATGGCGATGTTCGCGCCGGCGCCATGCAGCGTGCGCGCGATTTCCGCGCCGACGCGCCGCGCGGCGCCGGTTATCAGGATGGCCTTGCCAAGCAGGGTCTGGGACATGAAGGCACTTTATGACGGACGTGGTTGATCTGCACGAGTCCTCGCATGCAGCGGCGATGCGTCGTCATCTCGCGGACCGGATCACCGGGGCCGGCGGTTTCCTGCCATTCGACGCCTACATGTCCGAGGCCCTGTACGCACCGGGCCTGGGCTATTACGCCGCGGGCGCGCGCAAGCTCGGTGCCGGTGGTGATTTCACCACTGCACCGGAACTGTCCGCACTGTTCGGTCGATGCATCGCGGCCCAGTGCGAGCCGGTCCTGCGCGCGCTGCCGGGGGCTTCGATCCTCGAGCTCGGGCCGGGCAGCGGCAAGCTGGCGGCTGACGTGCTGCGGGAACTGGCGGCGCGCGGCGCGATGCCGGCGCAGTACCTGCTGCTGGAGGTCAGCCCGGACCTGCGCGAACGGCAGCGCGAGCGGCTGGCGGCCCTGCCGGCGGATCTTGCATCGCGCGTCGTCTTCCTCGATCGGCCGCCCGCGGCGGATTGGCGGGGCGTGCTGCTGGCGAACGAGGTCCTCGACGCCTTGCCCTGCGAGGTGTTCGCCCTGCGCGAAGGCGGACCCATGGAGCGGGGCGTGGGTGTCGATGCGGACGGCACGTTCGGCTGGCGCGAACGACCGGCGCCGGCAGCCCTGTCTGCCGAGATCCGCCGCGTGCTGGGCGACCTGCGCGATCCGCCGGACGTGGACTATGTGTCCGAACTCTGTCGGCGCACGGGGCCCTGGGTCGCCGAAATCACCGCGCGGCTCACCCAGGGCGTCGCGCTGTTCATCGATTACGGGCTGCCGCGTTCGCAGTATTACCACCCGACCCGCGTGACCGGCACCTTGCGCTGTCATTACCGGCAGCGGGCGCACGATGATCCCTTCGCGAACCCGGGACTGGAGGATCTCACCGCCTGGGTCGATTTCACGCGCGTGGCCGAGGCGGCCGATGATTGTGGGCTGGACGTGCTGGGGTTCACCACGCAGGCGGCCTTCCTGCTCGGCAACGGCCTCGAGTCGTTCGTCATGGCCGCGGCGGAGGGACTGCCGCGCACGCGGCTGGCCGGCGAAGCACGCCAGCTGGTGATGCCCGAGAACATGGGCGAATCCTTCAAGGTGATCGCACTGGGCCGCGGCTGGGAGTCCCCGCTGTCGGGTTTCCTCGCCCAGGACCTCACGGAGCGCCTGTGAAACTCTCGATCCTCGATCTGGCGCATATCCCGCAGGGCAGTGACGCCGGCAGGTCCCTGCGCAACACCCTGGACCTGGCGCAGCTGGCGGACGGGCTGGGCTATGAACGCTACTGGCTTGCCGAGCACCACAACATGCCCGGTATCGCGAGCGCGGCCACCGCGGTGCTCATCGGTCAGGTGCTGGCCTGCACCTCGCGCATCCGCGTCGGCGCCGGCGGCATCATGCTGCCGAACCATTCCCCGCTCGTCGTGGCCGAGCAGTTCGGCACGCTGGAGTCGCTGTATCCCGGACGCGTGGACCTCGGTCTGGGCCGTGCGCCCGGCACGGACGGGCTGACCTGGCGCGCACTGCGGCGTGATCCGCAGGCTGCGGAACGCTTCCCCGATGACGTCGTCGAGTTGCAGGGACTGCTCGGGCCCGTGCAGCCCGGGCAGCGCCTGCGGGCGATACCCGGCGCCGATACGCGGGTGCCGCTGTGGATCCTGGGATCGAGCCTCTTCGGCGCGCAGCTGGCGGCGCATCTGGGCCTGCCCTACGCCTTCGCCTCGCACTTCGCGCCGGCGGCACTCCACGACGCGCTGAACGTGTACCGCCGGTATTTCCAGCCTTCCGAGCAGTCGACGCAGTCGTATGCGATGGCCGGCGTGAACGTCATCGTCGCCGACAGCGATGCCGAGGCGCGGCGGCTCTTTACCTCGCTGCGGCAGGTGATCGTGGGACTCGTGACGGGCAGCCCGGGCCGGCTGGGGCCGCCACTCGATGAGCCGCCGGAACTGCTGCCACCGGTGAAGCAGCAGGTCGAGGCCTTCCTGGCCTGTTCCTTCGTGGGGTCCCTTGCGACGGTGCGGCGAGGTCTCGAGGGCTTTATCGCGGAGACCGGCGTGGACGAGCTGATCGTTGCGACAGCCGTGTTCGATCACGCCGCCCGGCGCCGTTCGCTCACCTTGCTGGCGGATCTGATCGGCTGACTTCGGCCTTCAGCGCCGTGACCACCGCCAGGCGCTTCACGCGCAGGCGCGTGGCGATCTTCGGTCCCTGCAGGGTGGCGCGTTCGGTCTCATCGAGGACGACCTCCGCGGCGGCATCGCGCGCCCGCGCCACGTAGTCCCGCTGGGGATAGGGCTTGTCTTCCAGTCCCGTGCGTCCCTGCGCGTCGATCTGGCAGGTGAACAGCAGGTCCGCAAATCGCTCCGGGCGGCGGAACGCGTCGCAACGCTCCAGGAGTTCGAGCAGGGTGTCTGCGCGCAGGTCGAAGGCGCGGTGGATGTTCGTGTGGTGCTGGCAGGCCAGGCGCGCGAGTTCGCGGTGCCCGGACGGCACCTTGAGTCGCGCGCAGAAGGCATCGACCCTCGCCAGTCCCGCCATTTCATGGCCATGGTGCCGCGGCCATGCGGCGCGCGGCGTGAGGGCCTTGCCGAGATCGTGCGCAAGCGCCGCGAAACGCACGGATTCCGGCGCGCCGAGCGCCGCGGCCCGCAGCAGGCAAAGCAGGGTGTGTTCGCCGGTGTCGATTTCCGGGTGCCACTGGGGCGGCTGTGGCACGCCGAACAGCGCGTCCACTTCCGGGAACACCACCGTCAGGGCGCCGCAGTCGCGCAGCACGCGGAAGAACACATCGGGGCGCGCCTCGCCCAGTGCGCGGGCCGCCTCCTGCCAGACGCGCTCGGCGACCAGGGCGGCGGCCTCGCCGTCGTCCACCATCCGGCGCATCAGCGCCATCGTGTCCGGGTGCACCGTGAAGCCGAGCGGCGCGAAACGTGCGGCGAAACGCGCCACGCGCAGGATGCGCACGGGATCCTCGACGAATGCCTCGGAGACATGGCGAAGCACTCGCGCATCCAGGTCCGCGCGGCCACCGTAAGGATCGATCAGGGAGCCGTCATCGGCCTGCGCGATAGCGTTCACCGTCAGGTCGCGGCGGCGCAGGTCTTCCTCAAGCGTGATGTCCGGCGCGAATTCGGTGACGAAGCCCCGGTAGCCGGGGCCCGTCTTGCGCTCGCGTCGCGCGAGCGCGTATTCGCTTTTGGTCTCCGGATGCAGGAAAACCGGGAAATCCCGGCCCACGGGCGTGTAGCCCGCGTCGATCAAGCCCTGCGCGGTCGCGCCGGTCACGACGTAATCACGTTCCCTGACCGGCCGACCCAGCAGCGCGTCCCGGACCGCGCCACCGACGAGATGGATTTCCATCCCGCGATGGTAACCGGATCAGGCAGCCTCGACCGTCACGCGCTTTGCGGCCACTTCGGGCTGCTTCGGGATCGTCACTTCGAGCACGCCGTTGACGACCCGCGCGCGGATCGAGTCGGCCTGGGCGTTCTCCGGCAGCGAGAAACGGCGCAGGAAGCTGCCGCCGACGCGTTCGATGCGCTCGTAGCCCGCCGCCTGTTCGCGCTTCTCGGACTTGCGTTCGCCCTTGATCGTCAGCACGCCCTTCTCGGCCGTGACATCGATATCCGCCGGCGAGACGCCGGGCAGGTCGGCCTCGACCACGAAGCGGTCGGCTTCCTCGCGCACGTCGACGGGCGGAATGAAGGCCACGGCATTGGCTGGCGCGGCGGCGGCGGACAGGAAGCCGTCGAAATCGCGGTTCAGGCGGTTCAGGAGGTTCCAGGGTTCATTGCGGATCAGGCTCATGGCAGGTCTCCGTCGGTGATCAGGTCCGTGGCGCGGATCGCGCCTGAAGGCGGATCTATGGCCTGTCGCCGCGCTTTCAAGGGGGCGGCAGCGGGGCCCGGGCCTGTGGATGACTTGTGGGTGACCTGTGGGGGAAGCCACTACAATAGGTTGATCGGGCCTTGTGTGCGCCGCACACCGGAGTAGCGCCCCTTGCAATACGCGGCGTCTGCGATGAATGTTGCAAAGTATTGGTAAATAAGGAAAATCAGAGTCGACAGTCAGTCGCTTTCTTGGCTTGACGCCATGGGGACGGTTCACTAGATTCCCGGGCTCAGGCACAACATCTTGTGTCTGCGTCGGTCTCGCCTTTTCCAGTTCCGCCTCAAAACAAGATTTCGCCCGGGGAGTCCCTGCGATCCATGAACAGCGTCGTGAAGATCGTGCCCAAAGACATTGACAGCATCCCGTTCCAGGACGCCTCCCTGGACATCTGGGAAAAGAAATACCGCCTCACTGCGAAGGACGGTTCGCCTGTCGATCTCACCATGGACGACACCTACCAGCGCGTCGCCCGCACGCTGGCGGACATCGAGCCCGAAAGCGCGCGCACGCACTGGTACGAGAAATTCCTCTGGGCCCTGCGCAAGGGTGCGATTCCCGCGGGCCGCATCACGTCGAACGCCGGTGCCTGGGAGCACAAGCCGGCCACTTCGACGATCAACTGCACCGTGTCCGGCATCATCCGCGACTCGATGGATGACATCCTCGAGAAGGTGCACGAGGCCGGCCTCACCCTGAAGGCGGGCTGCGGCATCGGTTACGAGTTCTCGACGCTGCGTCCGCGCGGCGCATACGTGTCCGGCGCCGGTGCCTATACCTCGGGCCCGCTGTCGTTCATGGATATCTACGACAAGATGTGCTTCACCGTGTCGTCGGCCGGTGGCCGTCGTGGCGCGCAGATGGGCACCTTCGACGTCGGCCACCCGGACGTCATGGAGTTCATCCGTGCGAAGCGCGAGAACGGCCGCCTGCGCCAGTTCAACCTCTCGCTGCTCATCACCGACGAATTCATGAAGGCCGTGCGCGAGGATGGCGAGTGGAAGCTCGCATTCCCGCTGTCGGTCAAGGAGCACGACCCGCTGACGGACGCGCTCGACGATCCGGCGAAATTCATCTGGCGCGAATGGCCGGTCCAGGACGGTTACGTCGTGAACGAGGAAGGCCTCGTGGCCTGCAAGGTCTACAAGATCCTGCCGGCGCGCCGCATGTGGGACGTCATCATGACGTCGACCTACGACTTCGCCGAGCCGGGTTTCATCCTGATCGACCGGGTCAACGAGATGAACAACAACTGGTGGTGCGAGAACATCCGCGCCACCAACCCCTGCGGTGAGCAGCCGCTGCCGCCCTACGGCTCGTGCCTGCTCGGTTCGATCAACCTCACGAGCTTCGTGCGCGACCCGTTCACCGACCAGACGCGCTTCGACTGGGAGGAGTACCGGCAGGTGGTGAAGGTCTTCACGCGCATGCTGGACAACGTGGTCGAGGTGAACGGACTGCCGCTCGCCAAGCAGCGCGAAGAGATCTTGCGTAAGCGCCGTCACGGCATGGGCTTCCTCGGTCTCGGCTCGACGATCACCCTGCTCGGCTGGAAGTACGGCTCGCGCGACGCGGTCGCCTTCACCGAGCGCGT
>JBEEKA010000160.1:0-4008 GCA_041168985.1 Pseudomonadota bacterium
GAGAAGTCGACGATGGTGAAGGCCGTCATCCGCTTCGAGGACGTCTGACAGCCATGTCGGTTCCGCAGGTCCTGTGCGCCGGAATGGTGGTCGTGGACGTGCTCGTCCAGGGCTTCCAGTCGCTTCCGCCGGCCGGTGAGACGGGTGTGGTTTCCGGTGTCTCGCTCGCAGCCGGCGGGGACGCGATCAACCAGGCGACAGCGGTCGCGAAGCTCGGGAGCCGGGTGGGGCTTTTCGGTCTCATCGGTGATGACATGCAGGGGCGCCTGATCCGCGAGCATTGCGCGCGACATGGCATCGACATGGCGGGCCTTCGGGTCGACCCGGTCCGCACGACGTCCACGGGTGTCGTGCTGATCGATCGCGAGGGGGAGCGCAGTTTTCTCGCCATGCCGGAGGCCACGAGCCAGATGTATGGCCCCGAGCATGTCGCGCTGGATGCCATTCGCCCGGGCTTGAAGGTCCTGTCCGTCGGAAGCCTGTTCTATGCAGAGCGTTTCGACCGCGAAGCCTTCGCCCCGCTGCTGCGCAAGGCGAAAGAGGCCGGCGCCATCACCGTGGCTGACATGGTCATGGACCAGCGTTCCTACGGTCTCGACGAACTGCACGAGGCGTGGCCCTACCTCGACTATGCGGTCCCGAGTGAGCTGGAGGCCCAGCAGTTCACGGGTACGACGGAGCCCGCCGCCGTCGCACGCGGGTTCCAGCGACGGGGCGTGAAGAACGTAGTGCTCAAGCGGGGCTCCAAGGGCGTCATCGCTTTCCTCGGCGACCGGGTATTCGAGTGTCCGGCCTTCAGGGTGGATGCGGTCGACACCACGGGCGCAGGGGACAACTTCGTTGGCGGGTTCATCCACGCGCTCGTACAGGGCCATGAAGCGAGCCATGCCCTGCGCTTCGCGTCCGCCGTCGCGGCACTTTCCATCCAGGCCGTCGGTGCCGGGGCTGGATTGAAGGATCTGGCGCAGGTCGCGGCGTTTCTGGCGACGCACTGACGGACAGCGATGTTCCGCCACAGCTGGACGCAAGCCCTGTTCACCGGCGAGTCGCTCGAGGCGGGCCTCGGGCGATTGCAGCGGATCGGTTACGACGGCGTGGAGCTTCCGGTGTTGCCGCAACCCGTCGCGGATGTCCGCGCCGCACTGGCCCGGCATCGCCTGGACTGCTATTCCGTCAATGGCAGTTTCATTGGCAAAGGTCGTGACCTTTCCAGCGCCGACGAGACCGAACGTACTGCGGCCGTCGCCTATGTAGGCGGTTGCCTTCGCTACGCCGCGTCCGTGGGGGCCACCGTTGCGGTCATCGTGCCCACCTGCATCGGCAAGATGCGTCCTGACGGGTCGCTGGATGCCGAGTGGGACCGGGTGGTGCGCAGCCTGCGTGAAATCGGTTTGCAGGGTGCCGCCTGCGGCGTGACTGCCGTCATCGAGTGCGTTCACCGCGGGGAGAGTTACCTGGCGAACCGTCTGGAAACCGGACGACGACTCGTCGAGGCGGCCGGAAGCAAGCATGTCCGGCTCATGGCGGACAGCTTCCATATGAACATCGAGGAACAGGACCTCGATGCAGCGCTCGAGGCAGCGGCGCCCTTCCTGCATCACGTCCACCTTGCAGACAACAACCGCGCCGCGCCGGGAATGGGTCATCTCGACCTCGGTCGCTTCGTGGCAACGCTGGCGCGGACTGGCTATCGCGGTCCGTTGACGATGGAGTGCGACGTGCAGGCGCCGGATGCGTACAGCCGCATGGCGCCCAGCCAGTCGCCCGCTGACTTCGACCGCTATGCCGAGGTGGCGCTTTCCACGCTGCGCGACATCGAATCGCGACTCTAAGAAATTCTACTTTCACTGAGGATCATCCCGATGAGCGAAACCCGCAGGACTGCCGTTGTGACCGGATCCGCCCAGGGTATAGGGCGTGGCATAGCTCTCCGCTTGGCCGCGGACGGTCTGGCCGTGACCCTGTGCGACCTTCCCAGTGCGGAAGCCCGCTTGAAGGCGACGGCTGACGAAATCGTCAAGGCTGGCGGAACCTGCCGGACCGCACATGCCGACGTGATTTCTCCCACTGAGGTCGAAGCCGTGGTGGCAGGGCACGTCGCTGCGTACGGCGGCATCGATGTCATGGTCGCCAATGCCGGTATCGCCGTGACTGCCCTGTTCGAGGACACCACGGCCGAGATGCTCGATCACCAGCTGGCGGTGAATGTGCGCGGCGTCTTCAACTGCTACAAATCGGCTTCCGTGCAGATGATCAAGCAGGGACGTGGAGGTCGCTTGATCGCGGCGGGCTCGGTGAGCGCGCACAAGGGCGGTCAGTGGCAATGCGCCTACGTGGCGTCCAAGTTCGCGGTGCGTGGCTTCAACCAGACCGTTGCGCTGGAACTCGGCAAGTACGGCATCACCGCCAATATCTACAGTCCCGGTGTGGTCGAGACGCCCATGTGGGATGACCTGGACAAGATCATCACGGACAAGGAACAGAAGCCGCTCGGCAGCCAGTTCGCGAAGATGCTGCCACAGATCACGCTAGGCCGCTTCGCGCAGCCTGCCGACGTGGCCGGCGTGGTGTCCTTCCTCGCCTCCAGGGATTCCGCCTACATGACCGGCCAGTCACTGGTCGTCGACGGTGGCATCTACTTCGTCTGATGGTGACATCGCCATGATGCTATATATCGACACCGCCGAGGCAAGCGAGATCAAGCGTTTCATGGCGACCGGGATGTTCTCGGGAGTAACCTGCAACCCTTTCATTCTCAAGGCGGCGGGGTTAGGGCCGTCGACAGCGCGGCAGCTGTACGATTGCGCGGTAGGATGCGGTGCGAAGCAATTGTTCCTGCAGGCTGTCGGTGCGACGCCAGAGGCCCAGCTGGAACAGGCGCTGTACTACCGGTCGTTCGGTCCCGAAGTGGTGGTCAAGGGGGTCGGCACGGCAGCCGGCCTCTCGATCGTCGCCCAACTGGTTCGTCAGGGCGTGCCTACGCTGGTGACGGCGCTGCACGATGCCAAGCAAGTGGTTGGTGCAATGGCCGCGGGGGCAGACTATGTCGCACCCTACCTCTCCGAAATGTATGCGTCGGGGCGCAACGGCGTCGAAGAGGTGCTGACGATGATGCGCATCCTGTCCGCGACGGGCAGCAGGACGCGGCTCGTGATGGCTGGACTTCAGGATATTCCCACGTTGGTGCAGTTGGCCGTGGCGGGAATGGACCACCTGACGATGACGCCGGCGATCGCTGACACGCTGTTTGCCCAGCCCGAGACCGAGGCGATGGGTGCGTTCTTCGAGCGCGTGGTCGGCGGCTGAAGCGACTAGGTCGGGCTCGCGTGGTCCCGAATCTTCCGGTCGACGCGAAACAACAGGCCGGCTAGCACCAGAGGCAGGGCGAGAAGCAGCAGGCACGCGGCGAGTGGGCCCAGGCGAAAAATCGAGGCCCCGAAAGCCCAGGGCACGAACATGGCGCCGATACTGCCGGCGCTGATGGCCAGCCCGGTGACGGATTCGGCATTGTGCGGAAACGATGCGCGCACGACGGAGAGTATGGCGGGCAGCATGGGTCCGATGGCAGCGCCGAGCAAAACGATTGCGGCGACGCCCAGTCGGGAACTCTCCGCAGCGGCGCTGACCGCCAACAGTGTGCGGCCCAGCAGGCAACCGGCCACGCTGGCCCAGAGCATGAGCCGCGATGCCACGTGTCGGCCACGCCACGCGGCGCCGAAGCGTGCCGCTGTGCTCACCATCCAGAATCCCGAGATGGTCATCGCTCCGAGCGCCAACGGCAGCCCGGCCGCACGCTGCAGGATGATGGGGGCCCATCCGGAGACCACGTTCTCCAGAGAAAAGTAGACAAAGCTGAACAGGGCGAGTGTCCAGGCGAGCGGCGATCTCAGCGCCGGTTGCGAACGGGATCGCAAAGGAACGCCGGCGGCGCTGCGGTCGGGTGCGAGGGCTGGCGACTCGATGCGAGGCCGCCTGGCCACGAGCAGGTAGATGCAGCCTCCGATGGCG
>JBEEKA010000161.1:0-20524 GCA_041168985.1 Pseudomonadota bacterium
CGATCTACGAGGTGCACCTCGGCTCCTGGGAACGGAACCCCGAGGGCAAGTTCCTCACCTACCGCGAACTGGCCGACCGGTTGATCCCGTACGTGAAGCGCCTCGGCTTCACCCACATCGAACTGCTTCCGGTCACCGAGCACCCGCTCGACGACTCCTGGGGATACCAGGTGACGGGCTATTTCTCGCCGACGCGGCGTTTCGGACCGCCCGAAGACCTCAAGCTCTTCATCGATCGCTGCCACCAGGCGGACATCGGCGTGCTGCTCGACTGGGTGCCGGCGCATTTCCCGCGCGACGCACACGGCCTGGCGCGCTTCGACGGCACCGCGCTGTACGAATATGCCGACCCCCGCAAGGGCGAACATATCGATTGGGGCACGTACATCTTCAACTACGACCGCCACGAGGTGCGCAGCTTCCTGCTGGCCTCGGCGTGCTACTGGCTGGAGGAATACCACTTCGACGGGCTGCGCGTCGACGCCGTGGCCTCGATGATCTACCTGGACTTCGGCCGCCACGGCGACTACGTGCCCAACCGCCATGGCGGGCGCGAGAACCTCGAAGCCGTGGAATTCCTGCGCCAGCTAAACGCCGTCACGCACAGCCGCGCGCCGGGCACGGTGATCATGGCGGAGGAGTCAACCGACTGGCCGATGGTGAGCCGGCCCACCGACATGGGTGGCCTGGGTTTCTCCATGAAATGGAACATGGGCTGGATGCACGACACGCTGTCGTACTTCAAGGAAGACCCTGTCCATCGCAGCCATCATCAGGACAAGCTCACGTTCGTGATGATGTACGCGTACAGCGAGAACTTCATCCTGCCGCTTTCGCACGACGAAGTGGTGCACCTCAAGCGTTCACTGCTCGGCCGCATGCCGGGCGACCGCTGGCAGCAGCTGGCCAACCTGCGGCTCCTGTACACCAGCATGTGGACGATGCCCGGCAAGAAGCTGCTGTTCATGGGCGGCGAGTTCGCGCACCCCTGGGAGTGGGACTTCAGGTCGGCGCTGCCCTGGTTCCTGCTGGACCATGCGGAACACCGCGGCATCCAGAAGCTCGTGTCGGACCTCAACGCGCTTTACGTCAGCGAGCCGGCGCTGCATCGTTTCGAGTTCGAGCCGCAGGGTTTCACCTGGATCGACTGCAACGACCGGCAGCATTCCACGCTCGCGTATACGCGGCAGGCCGGCGATGCGCTGGCCGTGGTCGCGCTGAATTTCACGCCGGTTCCCCGTGATGGGTACCGACTGGGCGTACCGCGGGCCGGGCAGTACCGCGTGGTCCTGAATTCGGATTCTGGCCACTATGGCGGCGCGAACGTCGGCAACCCGGTCGTGACTACGGAGCCGGTGGGCGCGCATGGCCACGCCTGCTCCATCGTCCTCCACCTGCCGCCGCTGGCCGGGATCATCCTGATGCCGGCCTGACGGTCAGGTGGACCGCATCAGGCCCATCTCATGCGGGTGGGCCAGCAGCGGATGCCAGGGATACACGCGCACGTTGGCCTCGTACTGGCCCGTGCTCGGCGGGATGGACGAGAGCTCGTAGACGCTGGCGCCGTCCCAGGTCGTTTCTCCCGTGAACCGGAACTGCCCACGCCACTGGCCGTCAGGCGTCCGCTCCCGGAACGAACACAGGGCGGGAGGCTGGATGTCCGCAGCGGGCAGCTTGCGCGTGGCAACGAATTCCACCCGCAGGTCGTCAGGTGACAGGCCGCCCAGCTGGACCGCGACGCGCATCGTCAGCGGACTGCCGGTGCTGCCGCCGCCCTTTGCATCCAGCACGGCGGAAAGCTGCACATGCGGCCAGGCGAATCGGATGCGACGCTTCCAGTCGGCCAGTTCCGTCGCGCCGCGCCCGCCCTGCGACAGCAGCCGCTGCCCATGCTCGGCCGCCGCGTCGTACAGGCCGTCCTTGTAGTCGGACACCGTGCGCCGCATGTTGAACTGCGGGACCACGGTCGCCATCGCACGCTTGCAGCGCCGGATCCAGCCATGCGGCAGGCCATCCGCGCCACGGTCGTAGTACAGCGGCATCACTTCCTCGGCCAGCACGTCGAGGATCGTCGAGGAATCGAGTTCGTCGCGCCGTCCGTCCTCGCGCGCATCCGAGCCCGGGATACCCCAGCCATTCGTGCCGTCGGAGGCCTCCGCCCACCAGCCGTCGAGGATCGAAAGGTTCAGACGTCCGTTGACCGCGGCCTTGATGCCCGAGGTGCCGCTCGCTTCCAGCGGGGCGATCGGGTTGTTCAGCCAGACGTCCACGCCCGTCACGAGCCAGCGCGCCAGGTTGATGTCGTAGTCCTCGAGGAACACCACGCGACCGGCGAACTCCGGCTGAAGCATCAGCTGCTTCACTTCGCGCAGCACCTGCTGGCCCGGATGGTCCGCCGGATGCGCCTTGCCGGCGAACAGGAACAGGATGGGCCGGTCGGCATCCGACACCAGCTTTCGCAGCCGCTCCCGGTCTCGCATGATCAGCGCGGCACGCTTGTAGGTGGCGAAGCGACGCGCAAAGCCGATCGTCAGGACGTTCGGATTGGACGGATCAAGGTTGCGCGTGATGTGGCGCAGCTGCACAGCACTCAGCGACTTGCGCTCGTATTCCTTCTCAAGGCGCCGCCGGACACCCTGGAGCATGCGGGACTTGGCATCCTGCGAAACCGCCCAGAACTTATCGTCAGGCAGCTTCTCGAGCGCCGCCCAGTAAGCCTGGTCGGACAACCTGTCACGCCATTCCGGCATTTCGGCATCGAGGAGACGCGAGAACACCGGCGCGATGAACGTCGGCACATGCACGCCGTTGGTGACGTACCCCATCGGGTTTTCCGACTTCGGCACTTCACGCCAGTGGTCGCCGCACAGGTCCGCGGACACGGCGCCGTGGATGCGGCTCACGCCGTTCATCCGGCGCGCGCCATTCAGCGCGAGGCGGGTCATGTTGAAGAACCCCTCGACGCCCGGCGCACGACCGAGCGCAAGCAGCCATTCGATCGGCAGGCCCATGCGGGCGGCCATGCCCTCGAAGTGCTCGATGAACATGCCGTCATGGAAGGCATCGTGTCCCGCGGCCACCGGCGTATGCGTGGTGAACACGCACTGCGCGGCAACGGCCTCGAGGCCCACCTCGGCACTGGCTCCTGCGGCGATCTGCTCGCGCAGCAGTTCAAAGACGAGGAACGCGGCATGGCCCTCGTTCATGTGCCAGACCTGCGGCGCCAGTCCCAAAGCGCGCAGGACGCGCAGGCCACCGATGCCGAGCATCATCTCCTGCCGGATGCGGACGCCTTCGTCGCCGCCATAGAGCCGGAAGGTGATGTCGCGATCGGCCTCGCTGTTTTCCGGGACATCGGTGTCGAGCAGGTAGACGCTGACGCGCCCCACCTGGGCGCGCCAGACACGCGCCCACACGTCGCGCTGGCCGATCGGCACGCTGACCTTGAGCCCCGTCCCGTCCAGACCCTTGACCGCCTCGACCGGCAGGTCGCGCGGATCCGTATCGCGGTTGATCGGGTGCTGCACGCCGTCGCTGTCGACGGACTGCGTGAAATAGCCCTGGCGATACAACAGGCCGACGGCGACGAAATTCAGGCACTCGTCGCTGGCCGCCTTGCAATGGTCGCCGGCCAGGATGCCGAGGCCGCCGGAGTAGATCGGGAAGCTCTCGTGGAACCCGTATTCCGCGCAGAAATAGGCGATGAGCGGTTCGTCCTTCCGATCGACCGGCCGGGACTGGTAGCTGTCGTAGTTGTCGATGGCCTCGCGGTACCTGCCCAGATAGACCTCGTCGCGCGATGCGGCGTCGAGGGCGCGCTGGTCGACGCATCGCAGCATCAGGCGCGGATTGCAGCCCGTTTGCTGCCATAACGTCGCGTCCAGGTCCTCGAACAGGGCCCGGGTGGTGCGGTGCCAGCTGAACGACAGGTTGCTGGCCAGTTCAGGGAGCCGGCCGATGGCGGCCGGGATGACAGGTGCGACTTCGATGACTTGCATGGGGTGCATGATACAACAATCGTGCCGAATCTCTGCAATCGATTGCATCGAGAGCTCCAGTCCCTGTGCGGCTGCTTTCGCACCGTAACGGGGCATGCGACGCCTCCGGTGCTTCCCTAGACTGCAGCCATGCAAGTCCCAAGAGCCCTGGCGACCGTTTTCGCCCTGCTGCTGGCCGCCTGCGGCCCCGCCCAGGAACCTCCCGCCTCCGCCGGTCTTTCCGGTCCGGCAGCCTGTGTCCCGGGTGGCCAGGGTTTCCTGCGCGCCCGGCTGCGGGGGGCGATCGATGCCGACCTGGACTGGCGCGCCGCGCAGATGACCTGCGAAGGCGGCCCCAGGCCCGACGGCAGCGGCCTGCGACTCGTCTTGGCGGGCCCCCTGCCGGGCAGTGACCGCATTCTGAAGCTCGTGTTCGGCATCGATACCCGGTCGACGGACGACAGCGAGAGCAACGCCGCGACGAACCTCACGCTCATCGTCGAGGGCGGCCAGCAGCTGTTCGCGACCTTGGGCAACGACAAGTGCACCACGGACCGACTGCAGCGCACCGCAGCGCCGGGCGCGACGCGCCGGCAGGTCGAAGTTCGCGGGTTCTGCACCGGCCCGGCCGCGACGGTGGACGGCAGCGGCCGAGTGCTCGTCGAGCGCTTCGATTTCCTCTCCAGCTATTCCGTCGGGAGCACGCCGTGATGCGTTACGCGAAAAGCGCACTGGTTGGGCTGTTTCTGTGCGTGGCCGCGGCCTGCGCCACGGCCGCTGACTTCGCGCCCTCACAGCTGAAGGCCTTCCCGCGCGACGTGCTGCAACTGGAAGCCGGTGGCGTGTCGACGCCGGTCCAGGTCTGGATCGCGGACACGCCGGAGCAGCAGCAGCAGGGACTCATGTTCCTGACCGACCTGCCCGCCGGCTACGGCATGCTCTTCCCGCTCGGTGCACTGCGTTTCATGACCATGTGGATGAAGAACACCTACGTGTCGCTGGACATGGTGTTCATCGGCGAGGGCGGCCGGGTGACGCGGATCGCGGCCGACACCACGCCGCTGTCCGAGGAAATCATTTCCTCCGGTACCCCCGTCGTGGCGGTGCTGGAGCTGCGGGCGGGCGAGGCCCGACGTCTCGGAATCAAGGTCGGCAGCCTCATCCGGCACACCCTGATCCCCTGAGTCCGTTGCCAGGGCGCGACAAAACGGCGCGCCGGCTTCGAAACCCTGACCGAAGTCTCAGGATCGGATGTGATTTTCGGGACTTACGCATTGACCATATCTCACCGCTCTCGATAAATAGTTGGTCATACGCAACGCATATCGGGAGTCTCACGACATGTCGGAAAAATCCGCCATCGCCCTTGCTGTCCGCCACGCCCTGCTGGCCGCCTCGCTGGCCGCCACGTCCACCCTGGGCTTCGCGGCAGATTCCGGTTCGGAGCTCGAGCAGGTCGTGGTCACCGGCTCGCGCATCCAGCGCGCCGAAATCGAGGCCTCGGTCCCCGTGCAGGTACTCAGCGCCGACTTCCTCGAGTCGCGTGGCACGCAGAACCTGGCTGACGTCCTGCAGCAGATGCCGGCCTTCGGATCATCTGGCTACTCCCGAGCGAACACGAACTTCGCGACGTCCGGCAACGGCATCTCGACGCTGAACCTGCGCAACGCCGGTGACCAGCGCACGCTGGTGCTGATCAATGGCCGGCGCTCGGCAGCCGGGGTTGCCGGCACGTCCATCGTCGACATCAACAACATCCCGGCCGACCTCATCAAGGACGTCGAGGTCATCACCGGCGGCGCTTCGGCGGTCTACGGTTCCGAAGCCATCGCCGGCGTCGTGAACTTCGTATTGAAGGACGACTTCCAGGGCCTGGCGTTCCATGGCCAGGGAGGCATGACCAGCCAGGGCGACAACGGCCGCTATCTCGGGTCCCTCACGGCCGGCGCCGATTTCCTGGAACGCGGCCACGTCGTGTTCAACGCGCAGTGGGACAAGGACGAAGGCCTGCCGTCGAGGAACCGGGCGATTTCCGCGCACGACAACCCCTTCCGCAGCAGCTACGCCGCGCAGGGCCGGTTCGACGTGCCCGGTGGCAGCAGCTGGACCTACACCCCGGGCAATGCGCTCCAGGAAGGTTTCACGACTGCCATCGACGGCTACGACCGCAACGCGCAGCGCATGATTTCGGTGCCGGTGGAGCGTCACCTGCTCACCGGCCTCGCCAACTACGCGCTGACGGACAGCACCAGCCTGTTCGCGGAAGCAACGTACTCGAAGGTGAAGTCGCGCTCCCGCATCGAGGCGCTGGCCACCGACAACTCCGACGCCGTCCTGCCGGACGGCACGATGAGCGAGGGACTGTCCATCGACAATCCCTTCATCCCCGACGCGATCCGCGCCGACATGATCGCCGCCGGCGCCGACATCCTGCCGTTCCGCAAGCGCATGGCCGGCGTGTTCGATCGTTCGAACCGCAACGACCGCGAGTACTACCGTTTCATCGCGGGACTCAAGGGATCCCTGCCCGGTGACTGGAAGTGGGATGCGTACGTCGGACAGAGCGGATCGCGCGAAGACACCGCTTCCGAAACGGCGCTGCGGGACCGTTACTACTACGCGCTGGATGCGATCGCGGGTCTGAACAACACGGTGATATGCCGCGATGCCACGGCCCGGGCCGCGGGTTGCGTGCCGTTCAACCCTTTCGGTTTCAATTCGGCCTCGAAGGAAGCCACGGCGTACATCACCAAGAACGGCTTCCTGGATACGTACGCGGCATCAATCCGCCAGCAGGTGGCCGCTGCCAACTTCACGGGCTCGCTGTTCTCCCTGCCCGCCGGGCAGGTCAAGCTGGCCGCCGGCGCCGAACACCGGCGCGAGACCAGCAGCGAAACCCACTCGCCCGAGACCCAGGCCGGCATGACCATGGGCAATGCGCTGTCGAACACCGGTGGCAAGTACCGCGTGAGCGAAGCCTATGTCGAGGCCATGGCGCCGTTGCTGGCGGACCAGCCGTTCGCGCGCAGCCTCGACCTCGAAGCGGCCTATCGCTACGGCGACTACTCGACCGTCGGCGGCATCTCCAGCTGGAAGGCCGGCATCAACTGGTCCCCGATCCAGGACCTGCGACTGCGTGCCGTCTATGCCAGCGCGACCCGTGCGCCGAACATCAACGAGCTGTACCAGGGCCAGAACCAGGATTTCCCGACCGGCCTGACCGATCCCTGCGAAGGGGTGACGGCCGCAACATCCGGGACGGTGGCAGCCTATTGCCGCGGGCTGCCGGGCGCCGCGGTAAACATGGCGGCACATGGTGGCGCGTTCTTCTATGACGCCAACGCCGACTGGCAGAGCGTCGAGAGCTTCGACGGCGGCAACCCGAATCTGAAGGCCGAGAAGGCCAAGACCTGGACGGTCGGCCTCGTCGTCACGCCGACGACCCTGCCGGGCTTCAGCCTGACGATCGACTGGTTCGACATCCGCATCTCCGATGCGATCGACACGGTGCCCCTGCAGTACATCATCGACCAGTGCGTGAACTCGGCCGGCGCATCCGACCTCTGTTCGTTCATCGTGCGCGAAGGCGCGTCGCCGGTGCGTCCGCGTACGCCCGGCACGATCTGGCAGGTCAACACGGGCCCGGTCAACGCCGCATCCGTCATCTCGTCCGGCATCGATGTCGGCCTGCGATACAAGCACGGCTTCGAAAACGGACATCGTTTCACGGCAGGACTCAATTACACCTCTCTGGACCAGCTGAGCATCAAGCCGCTGGCCGACCAGCCGGCCGAAACGAACGTGGGCCAGCTGAACGGCGACAGCCGGCTCGGCGCCGGATTCCGGCACCGTGCCAACCTGCACCTGGGTTACGAGGTGGGCGCCTTCGACGCGAGCTGGACCGTGCGCTACCAGAGCGGCATGGTCGACACGCTCGGCATCACGCGGGAAGAAGATCCGGAAAACTTCGTGCCCGCCTACTGGTACCACGATTTCCAGGGCACGTATTCCTTCGGCAAGGACTCGCAGTACTCGGGCTATATCGGCGTGCAGAACCTGTTCGACAAGCAGCCGCCGCTCATGGACCAGACCCGGGCGTCGAACATCACGGGCACCGAAACGGCTGCCGAAAGCTACGACGTCTATGGCCGGTTCATCTACGCCGGGCTGCGCGTGAAGTTCTGACGCCCCGGCGCCAGGGGATCCGGCGTCAGCGTGACGCCGGATCCTTGTGGTTGCCTGTCGCCGCGGGACAGCCTGCGCAGCCTGCGGCGCGGCCACCTTCCCGCAGACCGCGCGCGGCAGCCGCCGCACGACGCGAGAGGAATCCGGGTCCGACCGCGACCAGCCGGTCGAGCAGTTTCAGTCGCGCGACAGGGCCCATGAGTCGCCAGGCAGCGGACAGTGCCGCGATGGCGACGATCAGGACGACAAGGATCTGCTGCATGGAGTACGCCTCCGTCAGGCCAGGATCCATTCCGTGACGTGGAAGGTCACGAACGCGGCAAGGTAGGCCATGCCGAACAGGTATGCGGCCATGATCGCCGGGTAGCGCCAGCCACCGGTTTCCCGGCGCACGGTGGCCAGCGTCGACAGGCACTGTGGCGCGAAGACATACCAGACCAGCAATGCGAACGCCGTGCCGAGCTTCCACTGCGAGGCGATCGCCTGGCCGAGCGCGCCTTCCAGTTCAGTTCCCGACGCGAGAGAGTACACCGTGCCGAGCGCCCCCACGGCCACTTCACGCGCCGCCAGCCCGGGAACCAGCGCGATCGAGATCTGCCAGTTGAAGCCGATGGGCTCGAACACGACCTGCAGCAGGCGTCCGAGCATGCCGGCATAGCTGTACTCGATCGCGGGACCCTCAGCGCCCGCAGGTGGCGCCGGGTAACTCGACAGGAACCACAACACGATCGTCAGCGCGAGAATGATGCCCCCGACCCGGGAGAGGAAGACCTTCACCCGTTCCCAGAGGCCGATGACGAGGTTGCGCAGGTTCGGCCAGCGGAACTCGGGCAGTTCCATCAGCAGGGGGTGGTAATTCGAGCGCAGCGTGAACCGCTTCATCAGCAGCGCCACGAGTACCGCGCCGAGGATCCCGGCGACGTACAGCACGAACAGCACGAGGCCCTGGAAATTCACGGGTCCGATGTTACGCGCAGGCACGAAGGCGCCGATGATCAGCGCATAGACCGGCAGGCGAGCCGAACAGGTCATGAGCGGCGCGAGGAGGATAGTGGCAAGCCGGTCGCGCGTGTTCGGGATCGTGCGCGCCGCCATGATCCCGGGGATCGCGCAGGCGAAGGACGACAGCAGCGGGATGAATGCGCGACCCGAGAGCCCGACATGGCCCATCAGGCGGTCGAGCAGGAACGCCGCTCGCGGCAGGTAGCCGCTGTCCTCGAGCACCAGGATGAAGAAGAACAGGATGAGGATCTGCGGCAGGAACACGAGCACGCTACCCGCCCCTGCGATGACGCCATCGACCAGCAGGCTGCGGAGGGGACCTTCGGACAGCGAATCCGCGAGGACCGTTCCCAGCGCATGCATGCCGCCGTCGATGAGATCCATCGGTACCGCGGCCCAGCTGAAAACCGCCTGGAACACGAGGAACAGGATCAGCGCCAGCAGCACCGGTCCGGAAACGGGATGGAGCACGAGGTCATCCAGCCGGGCCAGTGCCCTGCTCCGCAGGGGCTCGCGGTAGCCGACATCGGCGAGGATGCGACGCACCTCGCGCTGCGTGGCTTCGACCTGTTCACGGGTCTGCGTCACCCAGGGACGCGCCTCCGATTCCTGCACGGGAAGCGACGATGCGAGCGCCTCGAGCAGTTCCTTTTCGCCGCCACTGCGGACCGCCACGGTCTCGACCACCGGACAGCCGAGTTCGGCGGACAGTTTCGCGCGATCGATCCGGATGCCGCGTGACCGCGCGATATCGCTCATGTTGAGCACGACGATCATCGGTCGGTTCAGGCGCCGCAGTTCCAGCGCGAGCCGCAGCGACAGGCGCAGGTTCGTCGCGTCGAGCACGCTGACGATCAGCTCCGGCGGCGCTTCCCCGGCAAACCGACCGGACACGACATCCCGCGTGATCGCCTCGTCCAGTGTCGTCGCCGCCAGGCTGTAGGCGCCCGGCAGGTCGAGTACGCGATAGCGCCGCTCGCGCACGGTGTCGTGGCAGGTGCCTACCTTGCGCTCGACGGTGACGCCGGGGTAGTTCGCGACCTTCTGGCGGCTGCCGGTCAGTCGATTGAAGAGGGCCGTCTTGCCGCAGTTCGGGACGCCCAGCAGCGCGATGTTCAGGTCCTGTTCGCGGGCGTACGGGGTCATGCCAGCCCTCCACCCGCATCGGGCGGGCCGACCATCACGGCGACGGCTTCCTGCCGCCGCAACGCGAAGCAGCTGCCACCCACGCGGACCGCAATCGGGTCGCCGCCGGGGCGGACCTCCGCGACCACCTCGACCCGCTCCCCCGGCACGAAGCCGATTTCGAGCAGGCGCATCACGACCGTCGCGCCCGTGCCATCGCCCATTTCCGCATCGTCACCGAGCAGGCGCGTGACCACGCCCACTTCGCCCTTGTGCAGCGTAGCAAGCGATCGATCTCCGGCGGCATTCGGCGGCAGTTCGGCGGTCACGGACGATCCACAAATAATGAGAATGAGTCGCAACAAGATACCGGATCAAACTGCCCGTTGCCAGTCGGCATTTACCTATCGCATATGATGTCGCGATGCCAAAGCCCGCCTCCCACCCGCAATCCTCACCCGGCACGGCCGGAACCGTTTTCGAGGCTTCCATTGCCTTCCTGCTTGTCACGCTGGGCAACAAGCTCAGCGTCGAGGCCGAGCGGAACCTTCGCCGCCGCCTGGACCTGTCGTTCATGGAATGGCGGGTACTCGCCGTGCTGGGCGAGGAGCCCGCGGCGCCACCGGGCCGGATCGTCGCCGTCGCGGGGGTCAACAAGGCCGCCGTGAGCCGTGCCGTGAATTCCCTTGAACGCCGGGGACTGCTGATGCGCCGTCCGGCGCCGGAGCACCGCCTGCGCACCCAGCTATTCCTGACGGAGGCGGGCCAGTCCGTCTACAGCCAGGGTACGCAGGCGCGAAGCCTCGGCGAGGACGCGGTGCTGGACGGACTGTCCGCGGTTGAACGCCAGCGTCTGCTGACCAGCCTGCGGCACGTCATGCGCAACATGGACGAGAAGCCGGACTGAGTCGCGGCGAAGCTGGTTGCGATCGCAACCAGCACTGGGTTACAAGGCGGACTCACCCGCACGACAACCGACCACGGGAACACCACATGACTGCGATCAACGTCCGCCATCCTGACAAGCTCTTCATCGACGGCCTCTGGGTCGCACCCGCTGCTGGCGGACGCATCAACGTCATCTCGCCGAGCACCGAACAGGTCGTCGCCACGGTGGCCGAAGCCTCGGCCGAAGACGTGGATGCGGCCGTGCAGGCCGCGCGTCGCGCCTTTGATTCCGGCGTCTGGTCGAACCAGGATGTCGCGAAGCGCTCGGAGATGATCGGCCGCATCGGCGCGGAGCTCGAGAAGCGCAGCGCCGAGTTGGCCGCCGCCTGGACGCAGCAGGTCGGCGCGCTCGCCACCGGCGCCCCGTTCATGGTCGGCGCCGCGCTGTTCGTCACGAAGTTCTATGCCGGGCTCGACGCGAAGAAGCACTTGGTCGAGGAAGCAATACCGACCGACGGCCGCGGAACGGCGATCATCGCGCGCGAACCCGCGGGCGTGATCGCGGCGATCGCCCCCTGGAACGCGCCGCTGATCATCCTCATCAACAAGGTCATCCCCGCGCTGCTCGCGGGCTGCACGGTGATCATGAAGCCGGCGCCGGAAGCGCCGCTCGAAGGCTATCTGATCGCGGAAGCCGCGGAAGCCGCGGGCCTGCCGGCCGGCGTGCTGAACCTCGTCACCGCGCACCGCGAAGCCTCGGAAGCGCTGGTGCGCCACCCGGGCGTCGACAAGGTCAGCTTTACAGGCAGCACCGTCGCGGGCAAGCGCATCGCCGCGCTCTGCGGCGAGCGCATCGCGCGCTGCACGCTGGAACTGGGCGGCAAGTCGGCGGCCGTGGTCTGCGAGGACTACGACATCGCCAAGGCCGCCAAGCAGCTGGCCGCGACGATCACGCTGAGCTCGGGCCAGGTCTGCGCAACGCTGAGCCGCGTGCTTGTGCCGCGCCACCTGCAGCCGCAATTCGCCGAAGCCATCGCGGCCGAACTGCGTGCGGTGAAGGTCGGCGATCCGCTCGACCCCACGAGCCAGATGGGACCGCTGTCGATGGAGCGCCAGCTGCAGCGCGTGGTGGGTTACATGGAAAAGGGCCGCGCCGAAGGCGCGCAGCTGGTCTGCGGCGGCGGTCGCTCGCAGCACATGGACAAGGGCTGGTACTTCGACCCGACGCTGTTCACGAACGTGCAGAGCGGCATGACGATCGCGCAGGAAGAGATCTTCGGACCGGTGATCGCACTGCTGGGCTATGACGACGAGGCGGAGGCCGTGCGCATCGCCAACGACTCGCCCTTCGGCCTGTTCGGCGCGGTGTTCACCGCGGACACGGACCGCGCCTATCGCATCGCGCGCGGCATCCGCACCGGCGCGCTGGGCCACAACGACTTCCGCATGGACTTCTTCCTGCCCTTCGGTGGCTTCAAGCAGTCCGGCATCGGCCGCGAGGGCGGCGTGTCGGGCCTGCTCGGGTATACGGAAACCAAGACCATCCTGCTGGATGCGGCACCGTCCGCCCTCTAGGCACGCGACCTGACCGGCGTCCTCGACGGAGTCGAGGACGCCGCCCCGTGTCCGGGCCGTGAACCCCGGCATCACGGTTTATGCTTGGCCCATGGAATTCCTGGGCGACGCCGAACTCGATGCATTGCGCCTGTCGCTGGCGGTGGCAATCCGAAGCGTGGCCTTCAGCCTTTTGCCGGCGATCGGCGTGGCCTGGCTGCTGACGCGACGCCGTTTCCCCGGGCGTACGCTCCTCGACGCCTTCGTGCACCTGCCGCTGGTGCTGCCCCCGGTCGTCATCGGCTACCTGCTGCTCCTGGTGTTCGGCACGCAGGCCCCGCTTGGCGGCTGGCTGCTGGCGCAGTTCGGCATCCGTTTCGCGTTCACGACCAGCGGTGCGGCGCTGGCCACGGCGGTCATGACTTATCCGCTGATGGTCCGGGCCATGCGCATCGCGCTCGAAGGCGTGGATCCGGGACTCGAACAGGCGGCACGCACGCTGGGCGCCGGACCGCTGGACCGTTTCGCCACGATCACCCTGCCCCTCATGTTGCCGGGCATCCTCGCCGGCACGGTGACCGCTTTCGCAGCGGGACTGGGCGAGTTCGGCGCGGTCATCACCTTCGTCTCGAATATCCCTGGCGCGACACGGACGCTGCCGCTGGCGCTGTATTCCGCCCTGCAACTTCCGGACGGCGACGCGCTGGCCGCAAGGCTCGCGATGATCTCCTTCGCACTCGGACTCGCGGGACTGCTCGCCTCCGAAGGGCTGGCCCGCGGGCTCCGACGGTGGCTCGGACGAAGCGTCACGGGGATGCGCTGATGCTCTCCGTTCAGCTGCGACACCAGGCCGGCGACTTCCGACTCGACGCATCGTTCGAGGCGCCGACGCCCGGTGTCGTGGCCCTGTTCGGCCGTTCGGGCTGCGGCAAGACAACGCTGGTGAACCTGCTGGCCGGACTGCGGCGCGCGGATTCCGGGCGGATCGAGGTCGATGGCGAACACTGGCTCGATACGCCGCGCGGGCTCGACTTGCCTGCCGAACGGCGTGGCGTCGGCTATGTCTTCCAGGACGCGCGCCTGTTTCCCCACTTCCGGGTGCGCGGCAATCTTCTGTATGGTGCCCGGCGCGCGCGCGACCGCAGGGAATCGATCCACTTCGACGACGTGGTGGACCTGCTGGGACTGGCCGCCTTGCTGGACCGACGGCCCGTAACGCTCTCCGGCGGCGAGAAGCAGCGCGTGGCCCTGGGCCGCGCCCTGCTCGCGCGCCCCAGGCTGCTGCTGCTCGACGAACCCCTGTCCTCGCTCGACGCCGCACGCCGCGAGGAAGTGCTGCCCTGCCTGGAGCGGCTGCGGGACCACGGTGCGATCCCGATGGTCTTCGTCAGCCATCAGTTCGACGAAGTGCTGCGGCTGGCCACGCATGTGGTCGTCATGGACGCGGGACGGGTGGTCACGGCGGGTGACGTGACGCAGGTCAGCCTGACACCGGCGTTGCGCGGGATCGTCGGCACCGAAGCCCTGGGCGCAGTCGTCGACGGCACCGTGCTTGCGGTACGCGGCGAACTCGCGGACATCTCCGTCGGCAACGGCCGGCTGCAAATCCCCTGCCCCGGTGCACGACCGGGGCTGGCCATGCGCATCCAGCTGCTCGCGCGGGACATCATGCTGGCCACGGAGGAACCGCGCGGACTGTCGGTGCGAAACCAGCTGCGCGGCACCGTGCGTTCGGTCACCGCCGACGCGGGCAGCGACCTGGTCGAAATCGACATCGGGGGCGCATCGGTCCTCGCCCGCATCACGCACGATGCAACGGTCGAACTGGCCATCGCGCCGGGCCTTCCGACCTGGGTCCTCGTCAAGGCGGTGTCGACGCGGGGCCACGCATTTCCGGCGCCGCTGCTTCCGGCCATGCCGACATGAGATGCGCGGAACGACTCGGCGGACTGGTGTGCCTCGCGGCATTCGCGTTCGACACGACATACGCGCAGATACCGGAGACGATCCGTCCCAGCCAGCTGGACGCCACGACGCTGCGTGCCCAGGGCGCTCCGGAAACAGGGCGCGACCGCTGGCACGACCGCGTCTTCCTGGGCGTGCAGGATTTCATCGCGCGTATCGATTCGCGCTTCGTGGACGAGGACAAGGTGGCGTTGCCAGTGCCGGTTTCGCCCTTCCGGATCGGCCTGGAGACCGACGCGATCCTGCGCGACGGCGGCAGCCTCGAGATGCGTCCCCGTGCGGATCTGGACCTCCTGTTGAAGGTCCCGAACCTCGAACGCCGCCTGCAGCTGTTCATCACCAGCGACACCGTATCGGAATCGCCACTGGTCCACCGCGCATCGAGCGCCATCCGCGCGGGCGTTCGATTCGGCCTGCTCGACTACTTCGACTTCGACGTGGGCCTGCAGGCCGAACTGCCCTCGGTCGCTTTCGCTTCCCTGCGGTGGCAGAGAGCGGTTTCCTGGGACCACTGGCAGCTGCAGCCGCTGGCCAAGCTCTATGTCGAGTCAGGCCGCGGCCTGGGCGCCGTGGCGGGCGTGAGCCTGGAGCGATGGTGGGACCACACGGTCTTCCGGTCGTCGAGCTACGCCGGCTGGCACCATGACACCGGCAACACCGACTACACGCAGAGTTTCACGCTGGCGCATGCCAAAGAGGTGTTGCGCCAGGGCCGCTACAGCGATGTCGTCGGTGGTCGCGACCTCGCACGCGGCTTCGGCCTGCAACTGCTGGCGACAGGCACGCAGGAAACCGGTGCGCAGCGTTATGAAGCCAGCCTGTTCCTGAAGCGACCGACGTCGACCCGGTGGCTGTACTGGAGCGTGGCGCCGCTGCTGACCTGGGAGCGGACACAACGGTGGCACCCGGACCCCGGCATCCGCCTCGGCATCGACGCCCTCTTCTGGGACGTCAGCCGCCGCTGATCATTCGCCGCGGTCGATCGCGGTGACCGGTTCGCCGGCACGCAGCGCCTGAGCCTCGCGTTTCCCGACCAGCAGCTTGTCGATGACGAGCCCGTCCATGTCCACGACTTCGATCGAGAGGTCGCGCCAGGCCACGCGCTCGCCTTCCGTCGGCAGGCGCCCCAGGTGCCACAGCACGAAACCCGCCATCGTGTGGTAGTTCTCGCCCCGGGCCAGATCCTTGCGGCCCAGCACGCGTTCGGCTTCGTAGATCGGCAGGTGGCCATCGATGAGCCAGCTGCCATCCTCGCGGCGCTGCGCGTCGGCGGTGTCGCGGCTCCCCATCTCGGGCAGGCCACCGGCAATGGCCTTCAGGATGTCGGCCGGCGTCACGAGTCCTTCGATGCCGCCGTATTCATTCGTGACGACCGCCAGGTGGACGCTCGAACGACGGAAGGTTTCGAGCAGCTTCAGCACGGATATGCCTTCGGGCACGTGCAGCGGCGGCTGCACGTCGATGTCCGGATCGAGTTCGCCGCGACGCAGGGCTTCCCCCAGGTCCGCAAGCGTGATCACGCCGATGAGCTGTTCGAGTTCGCCGCGGCAATACAGGAAGCGGGCATGTCCGCTGCGGCGGGCTTCGTCCCACAAGGCGCCGACGGTTTCCCCGGCATCGAGCCAGAGGATGTCCCCGCGCGGCACCATGATCGACTCCACCGAGCGCTCCGCGAGGCGCAGGACGGAATCGATCATCTCCATTTCGTGTCGATGGATCGCGCCCTTGTCCATGCCTTCGGCTACGAGCGCACGCACATCGTCGTCGGTGACCGCTTCCTGCGAAGCCGTGGCCGTGGGCACGAAACGCAGCAGCGCATTCGTCGAACGCTGCAGCAGCCAGACCAGTGGCGCGCCCGCCACCGAGAGGTACTGCATGGGCAGGGCGATGAACTCGGCCCAGCGATCCGCATGGGCCATCGCCAGTCGCTTGGGCACCAGTTCGCCGATGACCAGCGACACATAGGTCATGGCCACGACGATGGCACCGTAGGCCAGTTCCTCGGCATAGGGCGCCAGCACTTCGTACGTTGCCAGGTAGGCGGACAGTTCGGCGGAGTACGCCGCGCCGCTGTAAACGCCGGTCAGCACGCTGACCAGGGTGATGCCGAACTGCACGGTGGACAGCAGCCGCGTCGGATCACCGAGAAGATGGAGGGCTGCCCGGGCTCCCCGGTTGCCCTTGTCGGCCAGTGCCGTCAGGCGGCTGCGGCGCGCGGACACCAGCGCGATCTCGGCGGAGGCAAACAACCCGTTCAACACGAGGAGGCCGAGGATGACCACGGCTTCACGCATCAGGGCATGCCTCGTGGCGAGGGCGACCGAGGGGGCGTTTCATGCTGTCCGGCGAACGACGCCTTGCGGCGGGACCGCCATCATACCGCGCCCCGCGACGCGTTCAGGCACCCCGCAGGAAAGGCCCGACCGCGGCCACGAAGGCCGCCGGATCCTCGGTGCCCGACAGATGCCCGGCGCCCGGAATGCTGGCCAGCACGGCCCCCGGGATGCCGGCGACCAGCGCCTGCGCAGCGGACTGCAGGGGCGGACCTTCGGCTCCGCCGACGATCACCTGCGTGCGCGCGCCGATGCGCGCCAGGATCGGCCGCAGGTCGACGTCCTTCAATACGGCGGCACAGGCCGCGAATCCCTCCGGCGCCATGGATGCGAAGGTCGCACGCAATCGGGCGGTAACAGCCGGGTTCGCGTCCCGGAAGGCCTGCGGCAGCCAACGGTCGAGGAATCCGTTGCCCACGGCGGCCACGCCGTGCGTGCGGCCTGCGTCGATCGCCGCCTGGATCACGTCAGGCACCCCCAGGTGAGCGGTCGTGTTGGCGAGCACCAGGCGGTCGATCCGGTCCGCGTGGTGGGCCGCGAGCCACATTCCTTCCATCCCACCCTGCGACAGTCCGACGTAATGGGCATGCGACACACCAAAGGCATCCATCACCGCCAGCGCATCCCGACCCAGGGTTTCGATCGTTGCATTGCCAACAGGCACGCCGGAACGACCATGGCCCCGGCGGTCGAAACGGATCACGCGGTACTCGGGGGCAAGCGCGGCAGCCACTTCGTCCCAGCTGGAAAGATCGCAACCGATCGAATGACTGAGCACGACGACGGGGCCGTCTTCGCGTCCCTCCGCGATCGCGTGCAATACCACGCCATCCATGCCTGCGACCTGTTGCTGCACCATTTTCCGCACCTCGACCCGCATGTTCCTTGCGCGGGGATAATAGCCGCGGCAGGGACCAGTGTGCTTACATGCCGGCTACCCCCGCGCCCGCGAGCTCGCCATGCAAGCCAACACCCAGCGCCCCGTCTGGAAGACTTTCCTGCTGTTCCTCGGGCCGATGATGCTGGCGAACATCCTGCAGTCGCTGTCCGGCACGCTGAACACGATGTACCTTGGCAAGATGATCGGCGTCGGCGCGCTCGCCGCGGCGTCCGCCTTCTTTCCGGTCATGCTGTTCATCATCTCCTTCGTGATGGGCCTCGGATCGGGTGCTTCGGTGCTGATCGGGCAGGCCTGGGGCGCGAAGCAGCCGGAACGCGTACAGGCCGTGGCGGGAACGACGCTTTCGGTGGGCCTCATCACCGGCCTCGTCATCGCGGTATTCGGCGGGACTTTCGCCCGCAGCCTGCTCGTGGGCCTCGCCACGCCCGCCGACATCCTCGATGACGCCACGGCCTACGCCCGCATCGTCCTGATCTCCATGCCGGGCTTCTTCCTGTTCCTGCTGATCACGTCGGTGATGCGCGGCGTGGGGGACATGATCACGCCGCTCAAGACACTGGTCGTCTCCACCGTCGTCGGCATGATCGTCACGCCCGCACTCATCCGTGGCTGGTGGGGCCTGCCTCAACTGGGCGTACGCAGCGCCGCCTGGGCCATGGCGATCTCGTTCATCGTCGCGCTGCTCTGGCTGGGCGTGCACCTGCATCGCAAGGGTTCGCCGCTCGCGCCGAGCCGCGGCCTGCTACAGCACATGAACATCGAACGGAAGATCCTGGCCTCGGTGCTGAGGATCGGCGTCCCCACGGCGCTGCAGATGGTGATCATGTCGCTCGCCGAAGTGGCACTGCTGTCCCTCGTGAACGGCTTCGGCTCGGATGCGACCGCGGCCTATGGCACGAGCAACCAGGTGCTGGGTTACGTGCAGTTCCCGGCGATGTCCATCGCGATCGCGGCGTCGATCCTCGGCGCACAGACCATTGGCGCCGGGCATCCGGAAAAACTCGGCGCCATCACGCGCGCCGGCATCTACATCAACTTCGCGGTGACCGGTTCGCTGCTGCTCCTCTGCTACCTGTTCTCGCGCCAGGTCGTCGGGCTGTTCACCACCAACACCGAGGTCATCGAGGTCACGCAGCGCATGCTGCACATCGTCTTGTGGAGTACGCTGGTATTCGGCTGTTCCGCCGTGGTGTCGGGTGTGATGCGCTCGAGTGGCGCGGTGATGGTACCCGTGGCGCTGTCGATCTCCGCGATCCTGCTGGTCGAAGTGCCGGTCGCCTTCATCGCGAGCCGGCACCTCGGCCTCGATGGCGTCTGGATCGCCTACCCGGCCTGCTTCATCGCGATGCTGCTGTTCCAGTCCACGTACTACCGGCTGGTCTGGCGGAAGCAGCGGATCCAGAAGCTCATCTGAAGAACGCCAGGGACCTGGAGATCGTCGTCCCGAGTCCCCAGCCCAGCGGAACCGCAACGGCTATCCAGGCCGCGGCCACGAGCCAGCCCGGCGTCACGGCGGGGGTTACGCCCGCGGCAAGCTGCTCCCGCTGCGCCACTTCATGGGCCAGCGCACGCTCGCGGGCGAGCTCCTCGTCCGACATGAACCGATCCTGGGCCACCGGACGCACGAGCAGGTTGCAGATGAATCCACCGGCCAGCAGCGCCGCAAGCAGGTAAAGCGTGACGTTATAGGCCTGGCTGGCCGGCACGCCCGCTGCGAGCTGCGCTTCCCGGATGTAGTTCACGACGACCGGCCCGAGGATGCCGGCCACCGACCAGGCCGTGAGCAGGCGTCCATGGATCGCACCGACGTGCTGCGTGCCGAAGAGGTCGGCGAGGTACGCCGGGATCGTCGCAAAGCCTCCGCCATACATCGTCAGGATCACGCCGAAGACCAGCACGAACAGCGCGACCTGCCCGGCGGCACCGACCAGCGGCGCGGCGGCATACAGAGCGATGCCCAGCAGGAAGAAGATGGAATACGTGGCGCGGCGTCCGATCACGTCCGAGAACGACGCCCAGAGGATGCGACCGGCGATGTTGAACAGCGACAGCAGTCCCGCGAACGCGGCGGCAATGGTCGCGACCTGTGACCTCGCGTCCGGCGCAAGCTCGGACAGGGCCTGCGTGCCACCCAGCAGGCGGCCGCCGAACACTTCCTGCAACATCGGCGACGCCATGCCGACCACGCCGATGCCGGCGCTCACGTTTAGGCATAGCACGGCCCAAAGCAGCCAGAACTGCGGCGTCGACAGCACGCGGCCGACATGCACGTGCCGGGTCGTCATCAGGTCCGTTGCGCTCGGCGCAGGCGACGTCCAGTTCTCCGGCTTCCAGCCCGTGGGCGGTACGCGGTATCCGAAGGCACCAAGCATCATCGACACGAAGTACAGCGCCGCCAGCACGAGGAAGGTCTGCCACACGCCCACGCCGCCGGAGGCCGCGAAATGCTTCATCAGCCGGTCGGCGAGCGGCGAACCGATCATCGCCCCGCCACCGAAGCCCATGATCGCCATGCCGGTGGCCATGCCGCGCCGGTCCGGGAACCACTTGATCAGCGTGGACACCGGCGAGATATAGCCGAGCCCGAGCCCGAT
>JBEEKA010000162.1:0-2813 GCA_041168985.1 Pseudomonadota bacterium
GCCCTGTTCTACGACGCGGATACCGGACAGTACGCCGGACAACGTGGCATTCATCGACTCACTCCCCCGGCACGAAGCCCGCGGGGGACTCGCCGTCGTATCCAATGGCCTCTTCGGCGGCATGCGACATCACGAAACCGATCGGACGCAGCTGCTCCTCGAGCAGGTGTGCGATGAGGCCCGCCGTGCGCGCGAGGAGTGGCACGCCCTTGAGCGCGCCGAGCGGGTAGCCCGCGTCCAGCAGCACCGACGGGATCGCGCCGGACACGTTGATCGCCAGCGACTTGCCGACGATCTGCGGAATGAGGCGTTCCACGGCCAGGGCGATCTCGACGTGGCGGCCGGCCGTGCCGGAGTCGCGCGAGATCTGCAGCAGCTTCTGGGCGCGCGGATCGGCACCCTTGTGCAGCGGGTGCCCGTATCCCGGCACCGCCCGCTTCACGGTGCGGTATTCGCGGATCACCTGTTCGGCGGCCGCGTCGACCGTCAGGCCTGCGCTCTCCACACGGGCCTGGATTTCCGCGAAGAACTTGCCCGCGGCCTCGCTCGATCCGAGCACGACGGAGCCACAACCGAGGAGGCCGGCCGCCACTGCGCCCTGGATCGCTTCCGGTGCGGCCGCCAGCGTCATGCGGCTGGCCTGCACGCTTGGCACGAGCCCATGTTCCGCTATGGCCACCAGCGTGGCGTCGAGTACGCGGCGCTGGGGTTTGGTCGGCAGCTGGCCAGTGACCAGCAGCCAGAAATGCTCGGTGAAATCGACACCACCGATGAGGTCCTTCGCGAGGTCGCGACCCCGGACGACGATCGTCTCGGCGTTGGATGCGGAAATGGCGGTCGTTCGATGGGCCTGCGAACCGATCTTCATCTTGCTGGATACCCCGTTCTAGGCTGGGCCGTTGTGATGTGCCCGCGAAGTGTGCTTCGCTTGTTCCAAAGAATGGTGACCGCCGCGCAGCGGGAACGCAAGCACCACACGGACCCCTGTTCGACGCTTCCAACCACGATGATCCAGCAACGATTACACCGGCTTCTCGAAGGCCATCTCGACCTGCGCGGCACGCGCCTCCGGTACCGTCTGGCGGGCCGGGGGCCGGTCGTTCTGCTGCTGCACGGCTGGGCCCTGGACGGCACGATGTGGCAGCCGCTGCAGGCACGGCTGGCTTCCCGGTTCCGCGTCCTCGTCGTGGATCGGCGGGGCTATGGACGAACCACCGGGCATCCCTCGATCGAGCGCGAGGTCGCCGACCTTCGGGTCCTGTGCCGACGGCTGGGCCTGCGGGACATCGCGGTCATCGGGATGTCGCAGGCCGCCCGGGTCGCCCTGCGGCTGGCAGGAAGCCGGTCGCTCCGCACATCCTGCATCGTGCTGGATGGACCGCCCGGACCCACGCGGGGCGAATCCGACCCGACCCGCGAAGACCCGCCGATCACGCAGTACCGGCGACTCGTGGCAACGCAGGGACTGGGTGCCTTCAGGCGTATCTGGCGCTCTCATGACCTGATGAGGCTCCATCAGGCCGGACGGCGGACCCAGCGACTGCTGGACCGCATGCTTCGCAATTATCCCGGGCGCGACCTGCGCGTTTCGTCGCCGACGCTTTCTTCGGCGCGACCGCTGGATCTCTCGCGGATCAGGGCTGCGGCGAGCGTCCTGTGCGGCGCCGAAGACCAGCCGTCACGCCGCCAGCAGGCGGAGGCGCTGGCCGCCCGGCTACAACGGGGCGAGCATGCGGTCCTGCCCAACTCGGGGCACCTCACCGTCCTCGACGCGCCCCTGCGTTATGAACGCACGGTGACGGCCTTCCTGCGCCGTCACGTCCGCCGCTGATCGATCCGCCTGCACTCAGGCCTTGCGCAGCCTGAAATCGTAACGGCAGGTGTAATACGGCACGTCGATCGTCGTGCCGTCCGGCGCAGTGCCCGCCTCGTGCCGGTCATAACCGGCGATGAGCGAATCCTTCACGCCGAACACGGCATCGGAATCGAGGTACTCGCTGCCAGCGGCGAACAGGTGCGTCGTGACCGGATGGTGGCCTTCCGCCGACACGATCATGTGGATGTGGCCCGGACGGAAGGGATGCCGCCCCATCGCGCGCAGCATGTCGCCCACGGGACCGTCCGACGGCACCGGATAGAACGTCGGCCGGATGGATCGGAACCAGTACCGACCTTCGGCATCCGTGCGGATGCGGCCGCGGGCCTTCATGCCCGTCTCGCCTTCCATCTGCATGTCGTAGTTGCCTTCGCCGTCGCCCGACCAGACATCGAGCAGGGCATTGGCGATCGGCGTGCCGTCGCTGCTGAGCACGCGACCGGAATAGAACGTGGGGTCACCCTTCACGCCCTCTGCCAGGTTCGCGCCGTTCGGCAGCTCCGGCGCGCCTTCCCAGTAGTAGGGGCCCAGCACGGTCGATTCCGCCGTGCCGTCCACGGAAGGATGGTTGATCGTGATGACGAGGATCGAAACGCCAAGGGTGTCGGACAACAGGATGCATTCCTGCCGCTTCGGCGTGCAGGTCTGCCCCACGGCCGTCAGGAACTCGATGGCCTTGATCCATTCGCCTTCTGTCAGTCGCACGTCGCGCACGAAATCGTGCAGGTGCGTGACCAGTGACGTCATGACCTGCTTGAAGCGCGCATCCGGCGCATCCTTCAGGCGATCGATCACAGCCTGCGTGATCGAAAGTTCCGTGACTTCCCGCATCGATGAATCCCCCGTTTGTTATGCCGCGAGCATACACCGGGGAATCCGCCCCGAAAGGTCTTGCGACGGCAACGACATTGGACTATCGATGGCGCGCATGACCTCT
>JBEEKA010000163.1:0-5888 GCA_041168985.1 Pseudomonadota bacterium
ATGCGTGTCGGTTGGGTACGACGAGAGGTGTCTGTGGAAGACCGGCGGCGCTTTGCCTTGTATATCACCGAGTCCGGAAAGCGGATGCTCGAGAGTGCGCGGAAACTTATCGAACAGCACGAGGCGGATCTCGCGGCTCCTCTTTCGGCCGCAGAGCGCATTGAACTGGCCCGGCTGCTGAAGAAAATCATCTCACGCTGATCTTTCGGCCAAGGCGCCGATACGCCCCTGCCCCTCATTCGCAGCAGTATCGTTGGCTGCGGCAAAATGGTAAGGGCGATTTACAAATAATCCACGGTGAAAAAGAATGGTGTCCGCCTGCGCCTTTCCGAGGCCGGACAGCGATGCGGGCGCGTGCTTCCAACGATTGACCAGCCGGTTTGCCCGGGCAGGGGAGAGACATGAAAAAATCAAACAGAGTCCTAATGGCGTCCCGGGGTGCCGCCAGCGTCCTGGCGGCTTCCGCTGTCTTCGTCGCGCAGGATGTCCGCGCCGATAGCAGCGGCACGCTCGACGAGATTGTGGTGACCTCCGAAAAGCGTGCGACGAACATCCAGACTGCGTCGCTGGCGGTTTCGGTGCTGACGGCGGATGATCTCCAGAAGAAGGACGTAAAGGATCTCCGCGACCTTCAGAACGCCACGCCGTCCCTGTCGGTGACCGAGGCGGGAATCCTCACCTTCATGAACATCCGCGGCGTTGGGCTGTTGATCCAGACGCCGACGGTCGTCTCTGGCGTGGCGACGTACCGCGACGGTCTTTTTTCTCCCAGCCCCATCTTCTTGACCGAGCCCCTGTATGACATGGCTAGCGTCGAGGTGCTGCGCGGTCCGCAGGGCACGTTCGTCGGCCAGAACTCGACCGGGGGTGCGGTTTACCAGGTCAGCAGGAGCCCGGTGATCGGCTCGGACCGTGTCGAGGGCAACGTGGGCGTGAAAGTCGGTTCGTTCAGCGAATTGGGTACCGAGGGCGCCGCGAACCTTCCCATTTCCAGCACGCTTGCGGCGCGAGTGGCCTGGAGCACGACGTCGCGGGACAGTTACTTCGACAACATCGTGAACACGTCGGCCCACCCGGGATCGCTGGATCACAAGAATCTTCGCGTCGGCCTGCTTTGGGAGCCCAGCGACGCCTTCTCGCTGCTCGTGAAGTCCGAAGTAAACATCGCGCGTGATGGCGGTTACACGTCGCAGCCCCAGCCGGGATCGCCTCTGGCCGCATTCGCTTCGCCGGACCCCTGGAAGCTGAAGTTCGATCGCGGCGACATCCATGATGACGAGGCCAGCCTGCGCAACAGCGTGGAGGCCAAGTGGACGCTGCCGAGTGGCATCACCGTCCGCTCCATTTCCGGCTTCCAGTTGGGGACGCAGAATTTCCTGACGGACACCGACGGTGGTTACGAAGACGGCAGCTACAACCACCAGCGCATCCTCGACCGCGTATACAGCCAGGAGATAGACGTCATATCGCCGGACACGGGTCGGTTCCGCTGGACGGTAGGCGGCTCCTATGTCAAGCAGACCGCCCACCTGGACCTGCACATCCTCAATGACCGGTTCCCCTTCGGTCCGACCGGCGCGCCGGCGGGTGTGGCGCCGATCTTCCCGCAGATGGATATCTGGATTTTCACGACTAACCCGAAAGTCGCCGAAGGCGTGTTCGCTCAGGGAACCTACGAGCTGACCAAGGGGCTCGAACTGCAGGTCGGCGGCCGGTACAGTCACGATGAGCAGACACAGTCCGGCGCGCTGACACTGCTGCCGAATCCGCCGCTGCCGGGCGTCATCCCCGCTTCTTCGCCGCGCTACAGTGACAACCATGCCACCGGCAAGGTCGCGTTGAACTGGACCGTGAGCGACGAGCACTTCCTGTACGCCTTCGTCGCCAACGGGTACAAGCCCGGTGGTGTGAACCTGCCGGCGGGTGACTTCAAGGCCGAGACGGTCGTTGACTATGAGCTGGGTTGGAAGGCGACGCTGGCCGGTGGTCATGTCCGCACGCAGTTGGGGTTGTTCAACATGAACTACCACGGCATGCAGATGAACATCGTGGACACGAACTCCGGTACCAACAGCGTTGGCAACGCCGAGCGCTCGACGATCCGGGGCGCGGAGTTCCAGTTGCAGGCGAAGTCCGGCCGCTTTTCGACCGACCTGAACGTCTCGTACGTGGATTCGTCCACCGGCGGCATCTCGCTGGTCGACGTGCGCGCGCTGCCGGGCGGTTCGACGAATGGGCTTGGGCCGCAGTGTGCGGTGGGCCAGGCTCCGCCGGCTTGCTTCAACTACGACCCGTATCGCGTCAGCCTCGACGGAAGGCCGACGCCCTATGCACCGAAGCTGACGGCGAACGCCGGCGTCGAATACTCCTTTGCCAGCGAGAACGGCGTCTGGACGCCGCGGTTCGACGTCACGCACCTCTCGGACCAGTATTCGAGTCTCTTCGCCGGTCGTTTCGACAGGATCCCCACCCGGACCCTGGCGAACGCGAGCTTGAGCTACCGGAGTGGCGATTGGCGCACGACGCTTGCCGTGACGAACATAACCGACAAGACTTACGTGTCGGGTATCGACGATGGCTCCGGGTTCATGTGGCTCGGCGCTCCGCGGGTGTTCCGCTTGTCGGTCAACAGGGCGTTCTGAGTTCGGAGGCTCCGGAGGAGAATCCCCGGAGTCCCTCCCTTTGCCAGGTGGGGTGATCTTGATGCAAAAGCGTGGCCTTGCCGTGCTGCTGGCGACCGTCATCCTGGGTAGCTCGCTGACAGCGGCCGGAGGCGAGACCGTGCCGCTTCCCTTCGGCGCGAAGCTGCCGGCGTTCGAACTCGTATACGAGTCCGAGGTGACGATCTCCCCGCCTGTGGATTTCGGCGACACCCTCGAAGGACATCGACGCGTCATCCCGATCACGGGCGGCAGCTTCCGCGGGCCGACCATGCGGGGGACCGTCATGGCGGGCGGGGCGGACTGGAACCTGACTCGGCGCGACGGAGGCTCCAGCGTCGAGGCGGACTACTACCTTCGAACCGATGACGGGGTGGTGATCAGGATCCACAACCAGGGTGTGACGGGGCCCGCCAATACGCCGCCGGCCGCCGAAGCGCCCGAAATTTTCTACATGTACACGACCCCCACATTCGAGGCGCCTGGGTCGAGCCGCTACGACTGGATGAATCGTGCCGTTTTCTTTGGCACGCTGCAGGGGCGCAAGGGCCGGACGGACGCGGTGCTGATCCGGGTCTTTCGGCTTCTCTAGGCGAGTCCGTTCCGCGGTCCCATTGGGGGAGGGCGGCATGGGCCAGGCCTTGGGTGTCGGCAACTGGTGGTTGGTATAGCCGGCAAAGACGCTGTGGTCCTCTGCCTCCCGGTCTGCGGATGCGCAGGAGCCGTCTGGTTCGCACCACCGTGACCGCCTGTTCGCCTGCACACACACATTGATCGACGGCGCCCTGCAGGCTGGAAATGGGCGCGCCTGTCGCAAGCGCGCGTGGTGTCTAGAAACCGTCGATGCCCTCGGTATCACCATCGGTGATGTACCGAATATATCTCTCCACATTTTCGTGATGCCCGCAACCGTGGATCATGCCCCGCTACGATCGCGTGCAACCAAGTATCGACGCGGCGTCATGCGAAAGCATCCGAAGACAAGAGTCAATTGGGAGAATCCGAGTGAAGCTGCTTACATTTTCATTGTCACTGGTCGCCGCAGCGGTGGCCACCGCGACGCACGCCGAAGATACGTCCAAGGCATTGGAAGAGGTGGTCGTCACCGGTACGCACCTCATCAAGAATGGCGATGAGCTGCCCACGCCGGTGACGGTCGTCAGCGCCCAGGATCTCCAGACCACGACGCCGACGACGATCCCGGACGGGTTGAACAAGCTGCCGGCCCTTGCGCTGTCGCGCAGTGCCGCCAACCTCAACAACCCGAGCGACAATTTCACGGGCAACTTCCTCAACCTGCGGGGACTCGGCGTCCAGCGCAACCTGGTCCTGCTGGACGGCCACCGTGTGCCGCCGGCGAGCTACACCGGTGCCGTCGATGTCAACACGCTGCCCGAAATGATGATCGAGCGTGTCGAAATCGTCACGGGCGGCGCTTCGGCGGTCTATGGCTCGGATGCCGTTTCCGGCGTCGTCAACTACATCCTCGACAAGAAGTTCAACGGCATCAAGGGCAGCGCCCAGTACGGTGTATCCGGCCAGAACGACGCCAAGTCCTATCGCGCCGGCGTCGCCTTCGGGACGGAGGTGTTTGGTGGACGCGGGCATGTGGAGGCCAGCTACGAACACTTCAAGCAGGACGGCATCTCGTCGAAGGAAGATCGGCCGATCGGCGCCGCGTCCTATAACGTCGTCGGCGCCGGCACGCAGGCAGACCCGTACCGGATTATTCGGGACGTCCGCAATGGCGCCTTCGGGTTCAACGGCTCGGTCCTTTTCCCCGGTCCCGCATCCGGTCTCCAATTCGTCTCGCCGGGCGTGCTCGGCCCGTTCACCCATGGAACGAGCCAGGGCGGTGCCGAGAGTGGTGGCGATGGCTTCTATGGCAAGGGGTCGTCCATCACGGCCGACCAGAAGACCGATCAGGTGTTCGCGCGCTTCGATTTCGATGCCTCGGACAACGTGAAGCTGTATGCGCAGGGTAACTACGCGCAGTCGTTCAACCAGAACAACTTCTATCCTGTCTTGCTGTTCTCCCGGAATGGCGGTCCCTTCAACGGCGCGCCGATCATCCTCATGGACCCGGCGAATCCGTACCTGTCGGCGGAATCGAAGGCAACCTTGGGTGCGGTGCCTTTCTTCGCGTTCGGTCGGGCTTTCCCCGAGCGCCAGTGGGGCGTGCAGAGCCAGACCACGGCGTGGTCCGCGGCGGCCGGCCTGAACGCCAAGCTGGACCGGTTCAGTGTCGGTGTGCACCTGTCGCACTCCGAGACCACGGTCTACAACAACTTCAAGAACGACCTGATCAACGGCAGGCTGTACGCTGCGCTGGACGCGGTCGTCAATCCCGCAAACGGCCAGATCGTCTGTCGTGCGGCCTTGACCAACGTCAAATACAAGGATTGCATTCCTTTCAATCCGTTCGGCACGACCGTCGCCAGCCAGTCCTCCTCGCTGGACTGGATGACAGGCAGCAATTACAACCGGCCGAAGTTCAAACTCGACGACTTCGAAGCCAGCATCGCCGGGCCCTTGTTCGACAACTGGGCCGGTCCGGTGCAGGGAGCGGCGAGCGTCGCGATCCGCCGTCAGACGATGGACGTCGTGGCGGGTTCCCCGGCGGGAGAACTTGCCGATTGCAATGGCATCTCGCCGCTGAACTGCGAGCAGGGCGCTACCCCCTACATCAGCAACCAGGTCCCGCCGGTTTCGGCGAGCCAGACGGTTTCGGAAGGCGCGCTCGAGGCGGACATCCCGCTGCTCCGGGAAAAGTCGATGGTGAAGTCGCTCAACCTGAACCTGGCTGCGCGGTACACGCACTATTCGACGAGCGGCTCCGTGGAAACCTGGAAGGCCGGTTTGGATTGGCAGGCGACGGACAGTCTGCGGTTCCGGGCCACGCGCTCGCGGGATATCCGTGCGCCCAGCCTGTTCGATCTCTACCAGCCAATCACGACCTCGGGCAGTGGTTACACGGACCTCCACACGGGTTTCGTGGGAATCGCGTCGACGCAATTTGGCGGAAATCCCGGCCTGACGCCGGAGAAGGCGGACACGTTGACGGCTGGGTTCGTGTTCCACCCGACCTCCCTGCCGGGTTTCGGGCTCGCGGTTGACTATTACAATATCAAGGTCAAGGAGGCGATCTCGAACATCGACGGCCGCCAATCCAATATCCAGAAGATCTGCGAGGACAGCGGCGGAACGAGCAACTTCTGCTCGCTGTAC
>JBEEKA010000164.1:0-7648 GCA_041168985.1 Pseudomonadota bacterium
GATCGCCACGCCGGCGTCCACACACTATCCGCTTGCCCTGGCGAGCCTGCAGGCGGGTAAGCATGTCCTGATTGAGAAACCACTCTCTGTCGCGAGTCAGGAGGCGACCCGACTGATTGAGGAGGCCGACAAGCGTGGGCGGGTTCTGATGGTGGATCACACCTTCGTCTACACGCCGGCCGTGTCTGCGCTGCGCGACATCGTGACGCGGACCGAGCTGGGCGATCTGCTGTCGTTCGATGCGGTGCGGATCGGTCGTGGTCGATATCAATCCGACGTGAATGTGCTCTGGGACCTGGCGGTCCACGACCTTGCGATCCTCGATTACCTGCTTGGCGAGCGATTGAACGGGTCGTATCCGGTTGCCGTCACCGCCTTCGGGCGGGCACACCGCGCCGGGTTTCTGGAGGACACCGCCACACTGAGGCTACTGTTCGATGGACCGCTGAGTGCTAGCGTCCACGCGAGCTGGCTCGGACCGCAAGCGGCGCGACGGGTCCGGCTCGTGGGGAGTCGAGGGATCGCCGTCTGTGACGACCTGCAGCCGCTGGACAAGGTGAGCGTCTACGAGCATGGCGTCGTCCAGGAAGCGAATGACAACCTCGGTCTGCCCGGCCCTGTGGTAGGCCGTTGTGTCCGGACACCTCACCTCTCAGACCAGCCCTCACTTGATCGTGTGGCGTCCCACTTCGTCGAGTGTGTCAGGACCGGGACGCGACCCCTCACCGGCGGTGAGGCCGGACTGAGGGTGATCCGTATCCTGGAGGCGGCCGCGCAGTCTATGGTCACAGATGGGCAGCCGGTAAGGCTGGAGGATCTTCATTGTAGGGTATGACGCGGCGTATCGGTCTTCCCGGTCTGCTCGGGTTGTCGCTCCTGATTCTGATCGGCGTCCGATATACCGAGCCGATTCCGGATACTGATCTTTTCTGGCATCTGGCCTACGCGCGGCAGATGCTGCAGCGGTGGAGCCTTATCCCCGACCACACCGCGTTTTCGTGGACGCCCGCCAGCAACGCCATCATCTACTGCGCCTGGGTCAGCGAGCTGACCCTGTACGCACTTGGGCGTCTTTTCGGTCTCACCGGGTTCTTTGTCTTGCGCTACGTCCTCGTGTTGGGGATGGTCGTCCTCACCTGGAACTTCGCCCGCCGTGTCGGTCTCGGCCGCTCGCCGCTGACCTATCTCGTCCTGGTGATACTGACGCTCGGATCGTATACGGGCACGCTGATCAAACCCGAGCTCTTCTCGCTGCTCTTCATGGGCCTCATCGTCTGGGCCGTATTCCGGGCGAAACTGGCTCAGGTCGAGGGGCGCGACCCTGTCCGGTGGTTCTACGTAGTTCCGCTGGTGATGGTCGTGTGGGTCAATGCCCACGGCGGTTTCATTCTGGCGGCCCCATTTCTCGCGGCGGTCGCGATCGGCGAGGGTCTCAATCTCTGTGTGTCTCCAGCTATTGCATTCCCCCGCCGCGTGTATGGGCATCTTCTTGCGAGCTGGGCGCTGGCCGGCCTCGGTCTGCTCGCGACACCCTACGGGGTCCGCTATCCGCTTCAGCTCATCGCGGACTACGTCTTCCAGCAGACCCCGCGGCCGGACGTGGCCTGGAATAACGCCTACCAGTCGATCTTCGCGCCGAGTGCACTGACCTTTCACTTTCCGGAGTTTCTGATGCTCATGGGCCTCATCCTGGCGGGGCTGCTGACGCTTCATGCCTGGCTTGCCCCGGCGGGCGGGCGGGTGGATTGGATGCTGGTCCTCGCCAACCTGGCCTCGCTTCCGCTGTTCATCGTGTATCTGCGCTCGACCTATTTCTGGCCGTCGGTCTTCGCCTACAGCGTCCTCTGGCTCGGCCGCGCCCTGGCGGCGGTACCGGCGGAGCGTATGCCCTGGCGACAACGTCCGCGTGCCGGCCATGCGCTGGCTGAGATCACGATCGCCGTCGGACTCTTCCTTGCCGGTCGCGGCTGCTACGAGGCGTATGCGCGGCCATTCCATGCGAGCTGGTTGGGCTGGGGCGTGAGCTATGTCAGCCCCGTGGTGGAGGCGGAGTTTTTGGCCGCGCACCGGTTGGGGCCGCGCCTGTATAACGTTTTCGACTCCGGAGGGTACCTGCTGTGGCGGCTCGACCCTACCTATAAGGTTATGGTAGACTCGCGGTCGTTCCCGTATCTCAGTTGGTTCGCCGACCAGGAGCGGTTTGCGCGGGGTCAGATCTTCGAGGAGTTCCTGGCGCGCTACCCTGGGGCTGATGTGGCGGTCATCGACCTGGCAAAGGCCGACTCCGCGCGGAACTTCGCGCGCTCGCCCGACTGGCGACTTGTCTTCTATGGGCCGACGGCGGCCATCTTCGTTCGCCGCAGCGTGACGCTCCCCGATTCGGCGCGTGACTTCAGACCTGATCGCCTCCTGGGGCTCAGAAACGCGGGCACCGCACTTCGGGTCTTCGACTTTGCGACTGAGGCGGGTGACTACAAGGTGGCCTGGGATGTCCTGGGTCAGATCGAGACGCAGCTTCGCCACCAGATCGACCCGGAGACCATCCGCCGTCCCGTCGCGTATCGCGAGGCGCATCAGGCGCTGAAGGCGGGGGACTACGCACGCGCCCGTACGCGACTTGCCGAGGCCCTGAACGGCCTGACGCCTGGCGACCGCGATCAGGCGCTGGTCAGCGCGCTCGAAACGCGGGCGCGACTGGCGGCTACAGGGAAATGGACCGAGGTGGCCGGTGTCGAGGCGACACTCCGGAAGTTCGCGGCGCCGGACGGCGCATGAGCGCGATCCGGCGCCTTCGTGTGGCCGAACCCGCGCCTCTGAGGAAGCGTCCCCGGAGATGAGAATCGGCGCGCGGCGGGCCGTCAGCGAGATGATCCGCGTCACCAGCCTGCAAGGAGAGACGATCGTGGTGGATTCGGTCTGGGCGGAGCGCGCGTGGCGGCGGCCGGTCGCATGGGTGCTGCGGCGGCTCGATCGGGGATGCTGGGTGCGCAGCCAGACGGGGATTGAGGCGCTCCTGCCGGATCGCGCCGCGTGGTCGTGCGAGCGATTCACCTATGCGTGGACCGGGCTTGAGGGGGTCTGGTGTGTGTATGCCGGGCGTCCATCCCCCGCGGAGGGCGCATGAACCGACCCAAAAGCCGAGGCCGCGTGGTTCCGGCGGTCCACAGCCGTCGCCGGATTGCACCGGATCCCCGCTGGGAGATCGGATTCGCCGAGTATCTGAGGGGCGCATACGCCGCGCCGGTCCTGCTCGAGCTGTACGGGCGAGTGGCGATGGGATACGGGGAGCTGGATGCTCGGATGCGCCGGGTGGTGTGGCGCGCCCTCGTGCGGCGTCTCGGTCACGGCCTGACGATCGGTCGCGGCGTGAGCATGACGCATCCCGAGACCTTCGAGATCGGGCGCGGCGTCTTCATCGGCGATCAGGCGGTCCTGCAGGGCCGGATGGATGGCTCCTGCGTGATCGGCGATCGCGTGTGGATCGGTCCCCAGAGCTATCTGGATGCGCGCGACCTGGTCCTCGGCGATCATGTCGGTTGGGGACCCGGCGCCAAGGTACTCGGCGCCGCCCATACCGGTCTGCCGGTCGACATCCCGATCATCCGAACCGATCTGGAGATTGCGCCGGTGCGCGTCGGGGCGGGCGCCGATATCGGCGTCGGCGCGGTGCTGCTGCCTGGGGTGACGGTCGGCGAGGGGGCGATCGTCGGGGCCGGCGCCGTCGTCACCGAGGACGTAGCGCCGTTCGCCGTGGTGGCCGGTGTCCCGGCTCGATTGGTCCGCCAGCGCAAGGGGGGCGGGGGTCGATGAGCCGCCATCGCGAGTGGGTGCTGGTCACGGGTGGGGCCGGCTTCATCGGTTCGGAGCTGTGCGCCCGACTTGTTCGCGCGGGGCGGCGGGTCGTCGTCCTCGACAACCTGGTCAACGGCCGACGGGAGAACCTGGAAGGACTTTCTGGCGACCGTCTCCGGCTCGTGGTTGCAGATGTGCGCGACGCGACGCGTGTCGCCTCGCTGCTGCCGGATGTCTCCGTCGTCTTCCACCTGGCCTGCCTCGGCGTACGCCACTCGCTCCATGCGCCGCGCGAGACCCACGACGTCAACGCGGGAGCAACCCTCGCGCTACTTGAAGCCTCACAGCAGGCCGGGGTCGGACGCTTCGTCTATGTGTCCAGCTCTGAGGTGTACGGCAGCGCCCGCACAGTGCCGATGGGCGAATCGCACCCGACGCACCCGTCCACCATCTACGGCGCCTCCAAACTGGCGGGCGAAGCCTACGTACGGGCGTGGTATGCGACCTACGGTCTCCCGACGGTCGTCGTCCGGCCCTTTAACAGCTTCGGTCCTCGGAGTCATCACGAGGGCGATGCGGGCGAGGTGATCCCCAAGTTTATGCTGCGCGCCCTCGCGGGGCGGCCGCTGGTGGTGTTCGGCGACGGCGCCCAGACGCGCGATTTCATGGAGGTGGGCGATACGGCCCGCGGGATTCTGCTCGCCGGGACGGTGGAGAACGCTGTCGGTCGTACGCTGAATCTGGGGACGGGGCGGGAGATTGCGATTACGGAGCTGGCCCGGTTGATCGCCAGGATCGTGGAGCGGCCGGACGCCCCCATTGTCTATGATGCCGAGAGGCCGGCGGACGTCAGGCGCCTGTGCGCCGACTCGACGCTCGCGCGGCGCCTGCTTGGGTTCGAGCCGATGGTGACGCTGGAGGAGGGCCTGACGCGGCTACTCGGCTGGTATCGACGCCAGGAGGCGCCACCCGAGGCGCTACTGGAGGCCGAGGTCGTCCGGAACTGGCTGCCGCCGGTCGGGAGCGCTCAGCATGGCGGATAAGCCCCGGATCCCGTTGGCCCGCCCATGGATGGACGAACGCGAGGCCGAGGCGGCAGGCCGCGTCATTCGGTCGGGCTGGATCACCCAGGGTCCGGAGGTCGCCGCCTTCGAATCGGAGTTTGCCAAGGCGGTCGGTGCGCAACATGCGTGCGCCGTCGCGAGCGGTACGGCTGCGCTGCACCTGGCGCTCCTGGCGGTGGGAGTCGGGCCCGGGGATGAGGTCGTGACGGTCAGCCACTCCTTCGTGGCGACAGCCGGCGCGATCCGGTACACCGGCGCGATGCCGGTCTTTGTAGATATCGACGCGGGGACGTTCAACATAGATCCCGAACGGGTCGAGGATGCGATCACGCCGCGCACGCGGGCCATCCTGTGCGTGCACCAGTTGGGGATGCCGTGCGATCTGCGGGCGACCCTCGCAATCGCGGGGCGGCGCGGTATTGCGGTTGTGGAGGATGCCGCCTGCGCGGTGGGGAGCGAAATCCGCATAGAGACTCGCTGGGAGGCGATCGGACGACCGCACGGTGACATCGCCTGTTTCTCCTTTCATCCGCGCAAGCTGCTCAGTACGGGGGAGGGCGGAATGATCACGACGTCGAATCCCGACTGGGACCGGCAGTGCCGCCTCCGACGCCAGCACGGGATGAGTGTTGCCCCGTATGCGCGTCACCTGTCCCGAACGGTCGTCCATGAGGCCTATACGACCGTGGGCTACAGCTATCGGATGACGGATATACAGGCGGCGATCGGACGGGTCCAGCTTACGCGCCTTCCCGAGCTGATCGCGCGGCGGCGGCTTCTGGCGCAGCGGTATGCGGCGCTGCTCCGAGACGTGCCGGGTGTAACGCCTCCCGTCGAACCCGCATGGGCGCGCAGTAACTGGCAGAGCTACGCGGCGCGCCTTGATGAAGCGCTCGATCAGGAGGCGGTCATGCAACGGCTGTTGCACGCCGGGGTGGCGACGCAGCGCGGGGTGATGTGCGCCCACCGCGAGGCGGCGTACCCGCGCGGAACCTGGTCGTGCGGGGTTGCGCCGGGCGGCTGTGACTGCGCGCCCGGCACCTGTCGGCGTCTATGCGAAAGCGAGCGCGCCCGGGATCACGTGATCCTGCTTCCGCTCTACCACGAGCTGACCGAGGACGATCAGTCGGCTGTAGTAGAGGCACTGCGCGGAGCCTGTCAGCGATGAGCCGGGACGCTTGCGCCCCAGGTCGTCGCCCGGTCCTGTCGGTGGTGACGCCGGCCTATAATGAGGCCGAGAACCTGCCGATCCTCTGGCCGAGGCTCGACGCCGTCCTCTCGACCCTCGATACGGACTGGGAGTGGATCATAGTGGACGATCACTCCGCCGATGCGACGTTTACCGTGACTGCGCGCCTCGCCGAACAAGAATCGCGTATTCGCGGCATCCGGCTTGCGGCGAATGCGGGGTCACATGCCGCCATCGGTTGTGGTCTCGATTGCGCGCGAGGTGGCGCCGCGGTGGTCCTCGCCGCCGACCTGCAGGACCCGCCGGAACTTCTGCCGACCCTGCTTCAAGAATGGCGGCGCGGCACACAGGTCGTCTGGGCGGTCCGGACGCGGCGCGAGGCGGATGCGATGCATACCGTGATTCTGGCGCGTGCGTATCATTGGCTGATGCGTCACGCCGCCGGCCTGCGCGATCTGCCGTCGGAAGGGTCGGACTGTTTCCTGCTCGACCGCCTCGTCCTGGACGCGCTTGCAAAGCGGCGCGAGCCGCCTGTGAGCGTGCCGGCGGCTATCGCGTCGATGCGCTGTCGCTACGCAATTGTGCCCTATGTCCGAGAGGCGAGGCGTCTGGGTGTGTCAGGCTGGAATACGGGGAAAAAGGTGCATTTTGCTCTCGCATCGCTGGTCGCGTACGCCCGCTGGCGGCCCTTAGCCGCGTGGCGACCGCGACCCAGGCTGCGCCCTTCCATCGAGGGCGTCGTCGGCGAGCGCCCATCCGACTGATTTTCTCCATGGTACTTGACAGCACGGGGGCCGTTTGGCAGAATTCCGGTCACATTGTCTGGCCTGCGATGACACGGTCAGTGCAGCGATCGCATTGAGGGAGGCAGACGCTATGATGCCGCGTTTCAAGGAGGGTACCGGTAGCGTGGGGATCCGAGGCCTCTGGGGGGGGGCTCGTCCTGGCCGCGCTGGTGGCGCTGTGGCACTGGACGCCGGGGCCGGTCTGCGGGGCCGTCGGAGGCGGCTCGAACACTACTACGACCTTCACCACTTCGACCACGCACCATACGACCTACAGCACCGCCGCGGACTGCACGCCGCACACCGACAACACCGTGACCACGACCCAGACCTTTGGACCCGGGACGATCCTGATCGGCGATGATCAGAGCCAGACCTTCTTCGTCCAGGCGGGTACCACAAACTTCAACACGAACACGCACACGGAGACGTATGTGTGCAGCGCCGAGCCGATTCCCACCCTCTCCGAGTGGGCCCAGATCGGCATGGCGGCCCTGCTGATCGGCGGCGGCTTACTCGCTCTCAGACGGAACAGGCAGCGATCGGACTAAAGGCTGATAGCTATCCATGAGCGCGACACGACATAAGGTCACTCGGCAGCGGGAGGGGTTGGCATTCTGCCTGCGCTTCGGCCTCTACACCCTGCTCTGCTTCCTCCTCCTGTACGCCCTGCATGAGCCGATCGTTGTCCCCTTCACCCGAGCGATCGCCCGACTGTCTCATGCGGTCCTCCAGACCATCGGCGCCAGGAGCTGGGTCTCCGGCGCCTCGGTCGGCATCCCCGGCTTTGCCGTCGAGATCAAGAACAACTGTAACGC
>JBEEKA010000165.1:0-20286 GCA_041168985.1 Pseudomonadota bacterium
AACGCTGCGATTCCAGCCGCATTGAAGCGACGAATCAGCTCGCTGTCATCGCCAAGCCGACGCAATCCACCGCCCGGCAGTACGACGACAGCCGTGCCAGTGGCCCGGTCGGGCTCGGGAAGATGGGCAGTGAACTCCGGAATGTTCGCCGCGTCCCGTGCCGGAGCGACGGAGAACGGAAACAACGAAAACACCGCAGCGACGGCAGGCCACGCCACCCGCAGAATGTGTAGGCGCCCGGTGGGCCGCATTGCCGTCTTCCCTCAGGACACGCCAGCCGGCACGGGGTGGGCTTTGAGCGTCCGGTAGCACATCCCGCAGCTGACCAGTGTCAGTACTCCGCCCAGCAGCATGGCGGCACCCGGGAAATGGACCGGGGCGTCCTGGCTGACGAAATAGGCAAACGCACCATTCATCAGCAACGGACCGAACACCGAGCAGATGCTCATCAGCCCCGTCATGGCGGCCTGCAGTTCGCCCTGTGCGTTGGGCGGCACCTCCGCGGCGATGATGCTCTGCAGGGCAGGTCCGGCGATGCCTCCCAGGCAATACACCACCGTGATCGCGAACATCATCCAGCTTTGGGTCGCGAAGGCGTACAGGAAGAACCCGCCCGCGTACCGCAGCAGGCCGAGATAGGCCGTGCGCTTCTGTCCGACTCGGGGTATCAGTACGCGAATCAGGCCCCCCTGGACGCCGGCAAAAACGAATCCGACCACCGCGAGCGACATGCCAATCCGTGTCGGCGACCACCGGAATTTCTCGATCGTGTAGTAACTCCAGTTGCTCTGCACCGCGTGTGCGGCCACGCTCATCAGCGACAGCGCCGCGAACAGTCCGGCAACACCCCGGTATCGCATGACGCTGATCATCGTGCCGAGCGGGTTGGCGCGCTTCCACTCGAACGGCCGCCGGTTTTCCAGCTTCAGCGACTCTGGCAGCACGAGCAGGCCATAGACGAAGTTGAGCGCGGTGAGTCCCGCCGTGACGAGGAACGGCACGCGCGGGCCCAGGTCGCCGAGCACGCCGCCGATCAGGGGGCCGATGATGAATCCCAGGCCGAACGTGGCGCCCATCAGGCCGAAATTCCGGGCGCGGTTTTCGTTCGTGCTGACGTCGGCGATGTAGGCCCCCGCCGTGGTGAAGCTGGCACCCATGAGGCCGGCGATGACCCGGCCGAGGAACAGCCAGCCAATCGTCGGCGCATAGGCCAGGCACAGGTAATCGATCGTGAAACCGAACAGCGCGGCGAGCAGCACCGGCCGTCGGCCGAAGCGGTCGCTCAGTCCGCCGACGATCGGCGCGCACAGGAACTGCGTGATGGCGTAGGCCGCCAACAGCCAGCCACCGACTTCGGCGGCCTCGCTGATACTGCCGCCTGACAGGGACTGGATCAGGTTTGGCATCACCGGAATGATGATGCCGAACCCGATCACGTCGATCAGCAGCGTGACGAAGATGAACCCGATGGCGGGGGCGCGCTTGCTCATCAGTGCGGTCTCGGGGAAATGGCAACCTTCCCCATTCTCGCGCATTCCGGCGCAGGAGCGGCCTGGATGATGGAGTGGCGCCTGCAGCGGCGCTCCATCAATGAGGGGCGGTGTGGCCTCGGCATTTCAGGAAGCGCAACAGCAGTGCAGCGCATTTTCCGCCATCGGCGCCCGCCGCGATGAGTTCCAGGAAGCTCTTGCCCCGGGCAAGCGGAATGCATAGACATGCCGGATCGGGGTGCACGTCCTCGGAGTTGAAGAGACGTGCAGCCTTGGCCAGTTCTTCCAGCTTCAGCCGGCACCGTGCCGGTGGCGTGGTCGCACCGGCAGACCAGTCCATGAACTGGTGTCGGTTCATGCCGAACAAGCCGGGGAGTGCGCCCATGCCTCTGCGGAAGCCGAATCGGATCTCGGTCAACAGTTCAAGTGACGATGCGCCATACACTGACATGCTGATGCCTTGAAACGGGTCCCGCAAAGCGAGACTTGCCGCCCTTTAGGATAAGGACACTGCCCGGTGCCGCAGGTCCGTGTTGTCCGCTCGGCCGACTTCCCCCGGAAGTACGGAGCATTTCCTGCTTCGTCGGGGTACGAACCCAGCGTATGCCCGGCCCGAGGCGACATCCGTTATGGCGTTCACACTCTGCGGTCGAGGGCACCGAGCCGGGGTGTTTCAATCCGTGCCGTTCAACATAAGGCCGCCGGTTGTCATAGACTGCGTGGCACTGCGCGACCCAAAGGGGTGCCCGAGAAATGCGAAAACTGATGACGTCCATGGCCTTTCTGCTGGCGATTGGTTGCCTGCCCGGTGCCCTGGCGAAATCCCCGCTGCCCGACGTAGTAGGCACCGTCGACATGGAACATCCGGGCCCGGTGCTTTCCCGCTATCTGCAGGGTCAGTTCGCCGAGCACCTTGGTGCGGACATCTATGGCGGCATCTGGGTCGGCCCGGAGAGCCCGATCCCCAATACCCGCGGCATCCGCAAGGACGTGGCCGAGGCGCTGAAGGCGATCCGTGTGCCGGTGGTGCGCTGGCCCGGCGGCTGCTTTGCCGACATCTATCACTGGCGGGACGGGATCGGGCAGCCGGGAAAGCGACCGGTCCGCAAGAACGACTGGTGGGGCGGTCTGGAAAGCAATGCCTTCGGCACGCATGAGTATTTCGACCTTCTGGACCAGGTCGGTGCCGACGCCTACGTCGCGATCAACATGGCGACAAGCACGCCGTCCGAAATGCGCGAATGGATGGACTACATCACTTCCAGCGCCGCCGACACGATTGCCAACGAGCGTCGCGCCAACGGTCGACAGGAGCCCTGGAAACTGGGTTTCGTCGGGATCGGAAACGAAGCCTGGGGCTGCGGTGGTGCGCAGACGCCGGAGGCCTTCGCCGATGACTATCGTCGTTTCGCGACCTTCATGCACCGCAACGGCTCGACTTTCCACATGCACAACGACAATGCCGCGTTGCGCGTTGCTTCAGGTCCGAACAACGACGACACCAAGTGGATGGACGTCCTGCTGGGCAAGGCCGCGCCGATGATGGACGCAGTCTCGCTGCACTACTACACAGTCTTCGATGGAAAGTGGGAAAGCCGCGACAAGGCACCTGCTACCGGCTTTCCCGTGGAGCACTGGAACCACATGCTTTACCAGGCGTCCCGCATGGAAGAGGTGCTCCGGGCACACGAGGCAGTGATGGATCGACACGATCCGCAGAAACGCATCGGGTTGTACGTCGATGAGTGGGGTACGTGGTACGCGCCGGAGAACGGCACTGAGCCCGGGTACCTGTACCAGCAGAACTGCCTGCGCGATGCCCTCGTGGCAGCACAGACGCTCAATATCTTCCATGCCCATGCCGATCGCGTCCGCATGGCCAACATTGCCCAGACCGTGAACGTGCTGCAGGCAATACTGCTGACGGATGGGGCGAAGCTTGCCCGGACACCGACTTACTACGCCTTCCAGCTGTACGTGCCGTTCCAGGACGCATCCCAGCTGCCGCTGAAGCTGCAGTCACCGCAGCTCAGTTCAGGCGAAAACCGCTTTCCCGCACTGACCGCCAGTGCGGCGCGGGGCAGGGATGGCAAGACGTGGGTCGCGCTGACCAATGCTGACGCGAACCACGGTTACCAGGTGGCGCTGGATGGGCTGACAGCGCGGACCGTGACGGGACAGATCCTCACTGCAGCGAAAATGGATGCGCACAACGTTCCCGGTGAAGCGGAGCAGGTCAGCCCGCAGCCCTATCGAGGCGCATCACTCTCCGGTCGCCGATTGACGCTGGACATGCCAGCCAGGGCGGTGGTCGTGGTGGCGCTGGAGTAGGGGAAGGCACGGGTATTCAAGTGGCCGCAGGGGGGGGCATGCCATTTCGTATCCGATTGCCCGCGACACTCCATGGCTGGAAGTCGTTCCTGTACGAAATATTCGTAATCGTCATCGACAGGCCGGCGCTCCTTCGAGCTGATGGTTTCCAGGGAATTCGTGGCAGAGTCGTTGCCTACTGCTCTCGTATCCCTCGATGCGTCCGTCGGCTTCCTGGAAGGCGGCGCGAAGGCAGGCGGATTCGGCTATTGCCGGGGGCGCGGATTGCCGCTTGCAGATTGGCGGAAGGCGATTGAAGGAGTGGGAAGATGAAGGATTTCGGACGAGTCACTGTTCGCGTCACGTTGGCGCTTGCCCTCGCCATACTGGGAGCCACGACGCTGGCGAATGCTGCGCCGAAGCTTCCCGACACGATCCTTTTCGGCGCAGCCTATTACGACGAGTACACGCCGTCGCCGCGCGCCGAAGAAGATGCGGCGATGATGGCGCGGGCGGGTATCACCGTCGTGCGAATCGCGGAAAGCACCTGGAGCACGCTGGAGCCGGAGCCGGGTCGCTTCGACTTTTCGAGCATGGACCGTACGCTTGCCGCGATGCATCGCCATGGCATCCGCGTTATCGTGGGTACGCCGACCTATGCCATTCCCACCTGGCTGGCGAAGCAGTATCCCAAAGTGCTGGTGATGCGTCGGGAAGGTCCGGCGAGCTACGGTCCCCGCCAGAACATGGACATCACCGATCCGGATTTCCGTGCAGCCGCCGAGCGGGTCATTGTCGCCCTGGTGGATCATGTGCGGGATCACCCGTCGGTGATCGGATACCAGCTCGACAACGAGACCAAGGCCTACGGCAACACGGGGCCGCGGGTGCAGGCGGCTTTCCAGGCCGAGATGCGGCGGCGCTTTGGCACCCCCGATGCAATGAACAAGGCTTTCGGGCTGGACTACTGGAGCAATCGCATCAATCGCTGGGAGGACTTCCCCGATGTGAGCGGCACGATCAATGCCAGCCTCGGGAATGCATTTGCCCAGTTCCAGCGCGGCATTGTCACGGAGTATCTCTCCTGGCAGGCGGCACTGGTGCGCAAGCACGCGCGCGCCGACCAGTGGCTCACGCAGAACTTCGACCTGGAGTGGCGCAACTATTCCTACGGCGTCCAGCCGGACGTGAACCACTGGCAGGCGGCGCGCAGCCTCGATGTCGCCGGTATCGATATCTACCATCCGGCCCAGGGCAAGCTGACGGGTGCGGAGATTGCGTTCGGCAATGACCTCGCGCGCTCGATCCGCGGCGGACAGAACCACCTCGTGATCGAGACGCAGGCGCAGGGTTTCCCGATGTGGACGCCGTGGCCGGGCCAGTTGCGGTTGCAGGCGTACAGCCATCTCGCCGGCGGCGCGAACATGCTCGCGTACTGGCACTGGGCGAGCACCAGCGCCGGAATCGAAACTTACTGGAAGGGTCTGGTCTCGCAGGATTACGCGCCGAACCCGGTGCTGGCGGAGGCCGCGACGATCGGGGCCGATCTGAAACGGCTCGGCAGGCGGCTCGTGAATCTCCGGAAGGACAACAAGGTCGCGCTCTATGTCAGCAACGCTGCGTTGAGCGGCATGGACGCCTTTGCCTTCGTCACCGGCGGCAAGCCGCGCTACAACGACGTCGTTCGGACGGTCTACGATGCGTTGTATCGACGGAACATCGGGGTCGACATCGTATCGCCTGATCTCGACACGGATCTCTCGCGCTACAAGCTGGTCGTTGTGCCGGCGCTGTACGCGGCCAGTGACGCCGAGATCGCGCGCCTCAACGCCTATGCCAAGGCCGGAGGCCACATCGTCTATACCTTCAAGAGCGGGTTTTCCAACGAAGACACCAAGGTCAGGGCCACGACGCAGCCGGGGGCGATCGCCGAGGCGGCGGGCGTGACCTACAGCCTGTTCTCGCAACCTGAAGACGCCAGCCTCCAGGGCGACCCCTTCAAGGCGGGCAAGGGCAATGTCGTGACGGGCTGGATGGAACTCCTCCAGCCAACGACGGCCAGCGTGCTGGCGCGCTATGACGGTCCGGCCTGGGCCGGGACCGCGGCGCTGACGCGCAATGCCTACGGCAAGGGCGAAGTCGAATACGTCGGCTTCCTGCCAGGCCCGGAGCTTGCCGAGAAGATCCTGGTCGAGGCGGCTGCCCGGGCGGGCGTCGTCGCGCCGGGTGTCCACTGGCCAGTCATCCTGCGCTCGGGTACGCCGGCTGGCGGAAAGCCCGTCCACTACGTGCTGAACTACTCCGCGACCTCCGCCGAGGCATCCCTTGGCCTGCCGCCCTCGCGCGACCTGCTGACGGGCAAGGCGCTGGCTCGCGGCGCGGACCTGAAACTCGAACCCTGGGGTGTGGCCATACTCGAAGAGGACTGATCAGGGCGGCGAAGCGGCGTAGCTAGAGGTCGAATCCCGTCGGCATCACGACGACGTCGCGAATCGTCATGCCCCGTGGGCGTGTCAGCATGAACAGGATGACCTCGGCAATCTGCTCTGCTTCGAGCAGACTGCCGGCCTGACGCGCCGTTTCGAGCTTGTCGGCCGGCCAGTCATCAAGCAGGCCGGTGACGACCGGCCCTGGCGAGACGGCGCCCACGCGAATGCCATGCTTGAAAACCTGGCGGCGCGTCGTCTGCACGAAACAGTTGACCGCCCATTTCGAAGATGCGTAAACCGGCTCCCACGGGGTCGGGTAGTGGGCTGCCAGAGAACTCGTGACGATGATGTCGCCTTGACCGCGTTCGATCATGTGTGGCAGCACGTCATGTACGTTCTTGAAGACGACATTGATGTTCAGGTTCAGCATCCGGTCGATCGCCGCCGACTCGGCATCGACCAGATCGCCGCCGACATAGAGACCGGCATTGGCGTGGAAGATGTCGAGACGTCCTGTCGCCTCCAGGATCCGCGGCACCATGCCAGCGCAGGCCGTGGCGTCCAGAAGGTCCACCACCAACGGCACCAGTGCGTCGCCATGCTCTTCGTGCAGGGCCGACAAGGCGCGCTCGTTGCGATCGATCGCGACCACGCGTGCACCGGCAGCCAGCAAGGCCCTCGCGCTGGCCAGACCGATCCCCGACGCGCTGCCGGTAATGGCAGCCACTTTTCCATTCAATGCGGCGTTCATAGATTTTCAGTCCCCCAGGAACTCGCGAAGCGCAGGCCGGACGCCGCGGTGGTTGATGAGCTCCAGCCAGTGTGCGAAAGCGCTGGCAAAGCGCGGCTCGTCGCCCAGTTCACCGTAGAACTGGCGCAGGCGAAGCCAGCGGGCTGGATCGGCCCTGGCTGCTCGGGCGCTTTGCATCAGCTGTTCCCAGTTCGGATCGTTCGGCTCTATCGTGCTGCCATCTTCCCGGGTGCCCTGGCAGTATCGCGCCCAGATCGCTTCGGCCAATGCCAGGCCCCGGACGGATCCGTCGGTTCGAAGGCCATCGCGAATGGAAGGGATCAGGAATCCAGGGTGGCGACTGGACCCGTCGAAAGCCACCCGGCGCGTCGTGTCGACGATCAGAGGATTGGAGAATCGGCGGGCAATCAGCTGCGCGTACTCGTCCGGCTTGAACTGCTCCACGGGCCTGACATGTGGAACGATCTCCTCGTGCGTCACCTTTCCGACATACGCGCGGATCGCCGGATCCGCCATGCAGTCGGCGATGGTCTTGATCCCGCAGACTTCCCCGGCATTCGCGACCAACTGATGCCCGCCGTTCAGGATGCGGATCTTCATGAGCTCGTAGTCGTGGACAGCGTCGGTAAAGGCGGCGCCGACTTTTTCCCACGCAGGCCGTCCGGCGCAGAACCTGTCTTCGATCACCCACTGGCGGAACTTCTCGTGGGTGACCGGTGCCGCGTCGTCGATACCCAGTTCGCTGGCCAGGGCCAGCTCCTTGGGTCCCGTTGCGGGCACGATGCAGTCGACCATGGAGTTCGGAAAGGTGCAGTGTGTGTCGATCCACACCGCCAGCTCCGGATCGGTCAGCGCCGCCAGTGAGACGACGGCCTGGCGGAGCATGCGGCCATTTCCCTGCAGGTTGTCGCAGGACTGGCCGGTGAACGGGCCGACGCCGCGGGCACGACGCTGGCGCAACGCGGCGACCATGGCGCCAAACGCCGTATTCGGGCTGTCCGGATTGTCGACGTCATGATGTATGTCGGGATGCCGGGCATTGAACGCCCCAGTCGCCGGATCGGCGTAGTAGCCGCCCTCCGTCACGGTCAGGCTGACGATGCGAATTTCCGGTGCGGTCATCTGGCGGATCAGCGCGCCGTTCCCGGGCTCGACCGGCAGGTAGTCGATCATCGATCCGACGACCTCGGCCGAGCTTTCGCCGGGTTCCCGGACGACCAGGGTCGTCAGGTAATCCTGGGCGCGCAACTTCAGCTGCATCGATGCGTCGTAAGGCCGTACCCCCGCGCCGACGATGGCCCAGTCCAGATCCAGTCCCGCCTGGAAAAGACGGTGCAGGTACCACGACTGGTGCGCACGATGGAAATTGCCGACCCCGATATGGACGATTCCAGGCCGCAACCTTGAGCGGTCGTATCGAGGGACCAGAATGCTGGGGTCGAGTGAACCGAGGGCGCTGTCAACAAGCCGCATCACGCGATCCTCGATCCGGCGGCATCGAACCTGTGCAGCTTGTCCTCGACAGGGGTCATGTAGATCGGGTCTCCGTGGCGGAACTGATCCGCACCGCGGACGCGGACGGTGATCGGTTCGGCGGCGAGCTGGCCCACATGCACGTACAGGATGGACTCGGGGCCGAGCTGCTCGCACACGCCGACCGTGCCCTGCCAGCGACCCTCGGTTGTCGAAACGACAAGATCCTCCGGCCGAACGCCCAGGGTCGCTGCGCCGAATTGTCCCGCAGCGCTGCCGACCAGGAGATTCATCTTCGGGCTGCCGATGAACCCTGCCACGAAGGTATTGCGCGGCTTGTTGTAAAGCTCCATGGGGCTGCCTGCCTGCTCGACGCGACCGGATTGCAGGACGAAAATCCTGTCTGCCATGGTCATGGCCTCGACCTGGTCGTGGGTGACGTAAACCATCGTCGTGCCGAGCTGCTGGTGCAGCTCGGTGAGTTCGATCCGCATGTTGACGCGAAGCGCGGCATCGAGATTGGACAGCGGCTCGTCGAACAGGAATCCCCGCGGTTCGCGGACGATCGCCCGACCGATGGCGACTCTCTGGCGCTGGCCGCCCGACAACTGCCCCGGTTTGCGATCGAGGTGGTCCGTCAGGTTGAGCGTGCGTGCCGCCTGTTCCACCTTGCGGTCGATCTCCGCCTGATCGAGGCCTGCCATTTTCAGGGGGAAGGCGATGTTCCTGCGCACCGACATGTGTGGGTACAGCGCGTAGGACTGGAAGACCATGGCGAGGCCGCGTCGGGCAGCGCTTGTCGTCGTCACATCTTCCTGGTCGATGAGGATCTGCCCGGAAGACACGTCTTCGAGGCCGGCAATCAAACGCAGCAGCGTGGACTTGCCGCATCCGGATGGCCCCACGAACACCACGAACTCGCCGTCGCCGATCTCCAGGTCCAGTGGCGGAATGATTTCGGTATTCCCGAAGTGCTTGCTTACCTGCCTGAGCTGAATACTGGTCACTGCGACTCCTATTTGACCGCGCCGAAGGTCAGTCCGCGCACAAGCTGCTTCTGGCTGAACCAGCCGAGCACCAGGATCGGGGCGATGGCCATGGTCGATGCAGCCGACAGCTTCGCGTAGAAGAGCCCTTCGGGACTGGAATAGCTGGCGATGAAGGCAGTCAGCGGTGCGGCGCCGGCGGCAGTCAGGTTGAGTGTCCAGAAGGACTCGTTCCAGGCCAGGATCACGTTCAGCAGCAGGGTTGATGCAATGCCGGGAACCGCGACCGGAAGCAGAACGTGCAGGATTTCATTCCAGAGGCTGGCGCCATCCATGCGGGCCGCTTCGAGGATGTCGCGCGGTATTTCCTTGAAGTACGCGTACAGCATCCAGACGATGATCGGCAGGTTGACCAGCATCAGCACCCCCACCAGCCCGATCCGGGTGTCCAGCAGGCCGAGCTTGCGAAAACCCAGATAGATGGGAATCAGGACGCCGACGGACGGCAGCATCTTCGTCGACAACATCCACATGAGCAGGTTCCGGGTCCGGCTGGTCGGCGAGAACGCCATGGCCCAGGCGGCGGGGATGGCGATAAGCAGTCCCAGTGCCGTGGAACCGAGGGAAATGATCACGGAGTTCGCGAAGTGCAGGGGATAGTCCGACCGCTGCTGCACCTCCCGGTAATTTTCCGTGGTCCAGGTGAAATCCAGAATCAGCGGTGGGGATGCCACGGCGTCCGCTTCCGTCTTGAAGCTGGTAATGACCGTCCAGAGAATCGGCAGGAACAGCATCAGGCCGGCGAGCCACGCCAGCGCCGTGAAGCCGAACCGGATTCGATGAACCGAAGATGGCGGCACGTTCAGGTCTCCAGGTTCTTGCCGATCATGCGCATCAGGACGATGGCAACCAGATTGGCCAGTACGACTGCGACAAGGCCGCCCGCCGATCCGCTGCCGACGTCGAACTGCAGCAGGGACTGGATGTAGACCAGGTAGGCCACGTTCGTGGTGGCCGTTCCCGGGCCGCCATTGGTGGTGACCAGGATCTCGGCGAACACGGACAGCAGGAAGATCGTCTGCAGCAGCACCACGATGGTTATCGCGCGAGCAAGATGGGGCAGGATGATGTGGTAGAAGCGCGCGAGACGTCCTGCCCCATCCATTTCCGCCGCCTGGAGTTGTTCGCTGTCCAGGGACTGCAGCGCCGTCAGGAGGATCAGGACGGCGAACGGCAACCATTGCCAGGCGACGATCAGGATTATCGAGAGCAGCGGGGCGCTGCCGAGGAAGTCGAACGGCTGTAGTCCGAGGTACTGGGCTGCATGGGAAAACATGCCGTTTACAGGGTGCATCAACATGTTTTTCCAGACCAGCGCCGATACGGTGGGCATCACGAAGAAAGGCGCGATGACCAGCAACCGGACGATGCCCCGTCCCCAGATGGGCTGGTCAAGCAGCAACGCGAGCGCGATGCCGCCCGTGGTGGTGATCAGCAGCACGCCGCCGACCAGCAGCAGGGTATTCAGCAGGGCGTCGAAGAAACCCGGGTCGGTGAGGAAGTAGTGGTAATTCAGCCAGCCGATCCAGTGTTCCGTTCCCGGCGACAGCAGGTTGTAGTCGAGGAAGGAAAAGTAGATCGTCAGTGACAGGGGTAGGATCGACCAGCCGAGCAACAGCAGCACGGAGGGCGCCACCATGAGACGTGCTGCGAGACGGGTGCGTCGGGTGACACCGTTCATGGTTCGCCCCTTGGCCAGCGATTCCTTGCGCCATCTGCGATCAATGGTAACCCGCCTTGCGAATCGTGCGTTCGGCGATGGCCTGGGCGTTGCTCAGCGCCTGTCCGGCGCTGATGGAGCCGGACAGCGCTGCTGCAAACTGCTGGCCGATGGTCGTTGCGACGCCCTGGAACTCCGGTATCGCCACGAACTGCACGCCGACATAGGGCACGGGATCGACCGTTGGATGGTCCGGGTCGACCGAGTTGATGCTCTGCAGGGTGATGGCCGCAAAGGGCAGCTTCATGTAGGACGGGTTGGCGTAGAGCGACTTTCGGGTGCCCGGCGGAACGCTGTTCCACCCCTCTTTCGCTGCCACCAGTTCCTGGTAGCTCCGGGACGTCGACCAGGCGATGAACTTCCTGGCGCTGTTCACCTTCTGGGATCCTGCTGGAATCGCCAGGCTCCAGGCCCACAGCCAGTTGCTTCGCTTGCCCTTGCCGGCGTCCGGCGCCAGCGCGAATCCGACCTGCCCATGCACCTTGCTTGCATTGGGGTCGGTTACGAAGCCGGCTGCGACCGTCGCGTCGATCCACATGCCGCAGCGGCCCTGCTGGAACAGCGCCAGATTCTCGTTGAATCCGTTGGACGTGGCGCCAGGGGGGCCCGCGTCCTTCATCAGGCCAAGATAGAACTCGAGGGCCTGTTTCCACGCCGGGCTGTCGAACTGCGGCCGCCACTTCATGTCGAACCAGCGAGCGCCAAACGAGTTCGCCGTGGCAGTCAGCAGGGCCATGTTTTCGCCCCAGCCAGCCTTGCCGCGCAGGCAAATGCCGTGGATTCCATTGGTCCGGTCGGTCATCGCGCGGGCGGCCTTGGCGACGAAGTCCCAGGTGGGGGCCGCTGGCATGCTCAGTCCGGCCTTTTTCAGCAGGTCGGTGCGGTACATCACCATCGAGCTTTCGCCGTAGAACGGGGAGGCGTAGAGCTTGCCGTTGACGGTAAGGCTGCTGCGGATCGGGGGGAGCAGGTCGCCAGCGTCATAGGAAGCTGGCAGGTCGTCCATCGGGACGAGCCAGCCGTTCTTTCCCCATATCGGCACTTCGTAGGTACCGATGGTCAGGATGTCGTACTGCCCGCCCTTGGTGGCGATGTCCGTGGTTACGCGCTGCCGCAGGACGTTCTCTTCGAGAATGACCCACTTGAGTTCGATGCCGGGGTTCTTCGCGGTGAAATCCCCGGCCAATCGCTGCATCCGGATCATGTCGCCGTTATTGACCGTCGCAATGGTCAGGGTTTCGGCCACCGAAGCGGCCGGCAAGGCACCAAGCATCACGCAGAGCGCGCCCAGGGCGAATGAAGTTCGGCGGAAACGCATGTCTGGCTGCCTTGTTGTCGGGAAACGGACCCGAGACAGTTCTGCGTGATCGAATCGGCGGAAAACCAGGCTGGAAAGCGGCGTCAGTGCCTGGCTGCTAATCAAGCTTCCGGATCCAGATGTTGCGGAAACTGATCGGAATGGAGGGGTCGCCGTGTGCCTGCAGCTTGATGGGCGCCTCGCCGTACGGCAGGTAGCGTGGCTCGCCGACGAAGACCGTTTCGCCCTTCAGTGCGAAGTGGTTTTGAACCAGAACACCGTTGTGAAGCACCGTGACATGGGCCGGCGATTGCAGTGCGCCTTCACGCGTGAAGGTCGGTGCGGTCCAGATCACGTCGTAGGTCTGCCACTCGCCGGTTGGCTTCGTGGCGTTCACCAGCGGCGGCGACTGCTTGTAGATGCTCGCCGCCTGCCCGTTGACATAGGTCGGGTTGTCCCAGGAATCCAGGATCTGCAGTTCATACCCGGTATCGCCGGGGCCCGTTGCCGCGAGGAATACACCGCTGTTGCCCCGGACCTGGCCCTGGCCTGCGATGTCAGGCGGGACGCGCCACTCGAGGTGAAGCTGGTAGTTTCTGAAGGCCAGCTTCGTTTCGATGTTGCCGACTTTCTTGTCGACGGTCATGACGCCGCCCCCCACGGTCCAGCCGGCAGGCGACTTGTCCCGGGTGTTGACCCACTGTTCAAGGCTCCGGCCATCGAACAGCACGATGGCGTCAGCCGGCGCTGCTGAAGCGGTATCGCCCGGCACGACCCTCGGTGGTGTCGGTTCCCACTGTTCGGTCTTCCTGGCCTTCTCCAACAGGGGGTCTGGCTGTTCCAGGGATTGTCCGGAGACGGGCAGGGCCAGCAGCAACGCTGCCGTGACAAGTCGGGATTTCATGCTTTGCTGCTCAACTGGCCGATGACGGCGGGTTTGGTGACCTTGCCCATGGCATTGCGCGGCAGGGAGTCCACCACGTCAAGACGTCGCGGCAGTTTGTAGGGCGACAGGCGGTCGCGGCACCAGTCGCGCAGCTCGGGCAAGGCCGGTACGGTCCTGCCCTTGGCCGGCACCACGACCGCTGCCACGGCTTCGCCCCAGGTGTCGTCCGGCAATCCCACGACCGCGCATTCGGCAATGGCCGGATGTTCTAGCAGGGCGGCTTCGATTTCGAGCGCGGACAGTTTGTAACCGCCGCTCTTGATGATGTCGACCGAGCGTCGCCCCATGATCCGGTAATAGCCGCGCTCCAGGACCGCGACATCTCCCGTGCGGAACCAGTCGCCGTCGAAACTGGCCGCGGTATCCGCCTCGCGGCCGAAATACAGCCGGAAGACGTTGGCGCCGCGCACCTGTATTTCGCCGGGCAGGTCTTCGCCACCCAGGACTGCGCCGTCCTCGTCGACCAGACGGACTTCCACCCCGGGCAATGGCAGACCCACGGCGCCGGGTCGTCGTTCGCCGTGCAAGGGGTTGGACAGCGCCATGCCGATCTCCGTCATGCCGTAGCGTTCCAGCAGGCGCTGTCCGGTGAGATGCTCCCAGTGCTGGTGCAAGCTGGCGGGGAGGGCCGCTGAACCGGACACCATGAGGCGCAAGGCGCGAAACCCCTTCGTCCAGCGCGTGGCCATTTCTGTCGGGGCGGTCTCGAATTTCGCCGCGAGCTTCACGTAGATCGTCGGCACTGCCATGAACACCGTGTAGGCATCGGCAGCGACGCGTTCCAGAATGCGGTCGGCATCGAATTCGCCCAGCATTTCGACCCGTGCGCCACTCCACAAGGCGCAGGCCAGCACGTTCACGAGTCCGTGGATATGGTGCAGGGGCAGGAAGAGTGGAATGCGGTCTGTGGACGACCAGGCCCAGGCTTCCACCAGTGACCGGATCTGGGCGTGCTGGTTGGCATGCGTGATCACCACGCCCTTGGGTCGGCTCGTGGTGCCGCTGGTATAGAGGATGGTGGCGGGCCGGGACTCTGCCACGTCGGGCAGGACGCCTTGCGCGCTGCCCGTGTGGCCGAGGTCGATGCCGAGACGTGCCGCCAGATCCTGGACGCGGCTTTCCAGCGCCGGCGAGGTGAGTACCAGATCCACCTGCGCGTCGCTCAGGACATGCTCCCATTCGGCCGAGGTGGCATGAAGGCTCAACGGGACGCAGACGCCCCCGGCGCGCCAAACCGCCCACTGCGCGATGACGAACTCGACATGCGGGGGAAGCAGCAGCGCGACGCGGGCCCCTGCAAGATCGGCGCGACCGGCCAGCAGATGGGCCGCAGCGGCCTCGGACTGCTGCAACAACTGGGCATAGGTCAGTTCGGTGCTGGTTCCGGCCAGCGCCACGGTATCGCCGTGAAGCCGTGCCTGTCGGACCAATTGGGGTTCATTCATGTCGATACCAGGAATCTGACGAAGGCGAATACCAGAGAGGGTCCGATGAGGCATCCGAGGCCGGTATAGAAAGTCGCGGTCATGGCGCCATAGGGAACGAGTTTGGGATCGGTGGCTGCAAGCCCCGCGATGACGCCGCTGTTCGTGCCCATCACGCCGCCGTAGATCATCGCCGCGCGGGGATTGTCCAGGCCGATGGGTCGCGCCAAAGCCGGCGTGGCCAGCATCACGAGGATGGCCTTCACCAGTCCGGCAGCAATGCTCAGGGCAACGACTTCAGAAGAAGCGCCCAGTGCGGCCCCGGTGACGGGTCCCACGATGTAGGTGGCTGCGCCTGCCCCCAGGGTGGTGAGTTCGACCGGATCGCGCACGCCGAAAACCCAGGCCACGGCGATGCCGGCGGCAAACGCCACGAGCAGTCCGGCGCAAAGCGAAACGATGCCGTGAATGCCACTGTCACGCAGGTCCCGGATGCGCACCCCGTAGGCCGTGGCGACGATGGCGAAATCGCGGAACATCGCCCCGCCCATCGTGCCCACGCCCACCAGCAGCGGCAGGTCGGCAACGCCCTTCTTGCCCCCGGTCAGGTACCCGATCGCCACGGCAGCCACCAGGCCCATGAAGATGGCGATGGCTGAGCCGTGCACGCGGCCCCGCGTGAACAGCCGGGACGCCTGGTAGGACACCAGCATGACCAGGCCGACGAGCGCGAACGCGACGACCAGCGCGTACTTCTGGGCAAGGTCCAGCAGGGCGGCGCTCATGGCGACACCTGCGCATCGTGGGCCGCGGGGCTTCGTCCGAAACGTCGGATCAGGAGGGCGACGGTCGCGAACGCGAGTGCGACGCTCGCGACGCCGGCGGCGAAGGCAAGGCTCCCTCCCGTCAGGGCGCCCCGCACGTTCTGGCTGGCCGCCATGGCCACGACTATCGGGATGTAGATATCGCCCCAGTACTGCACCCCGGGTGCGAAGGAGGGTGACCAGGCGCCGCGGCGTGTCAGCCAGCTGGTGCTGCCGATGAGCAGCAACATGGCGATGCCGACGCCCCCGATATCGGACTGGATGCCCAGCGACGATCCAATGAGCTGCCCCAGGGCGAGGCCCGCAAACAGGCAGCCCGCCAGCAAAGCCGTGCCGTAGAAGACCATCGCTCCCCCCAGATCCTGTGCCGGTCGCTATCCGGAGGTCGAGCGTCAGTGATGCTGTCTCACGGTGTCAAGCAGGTGGGCAAAGCCTCCGGGTTTACGGCACCTTGAACTGGGACGTGTTGGTGCAGCCGGCAATGCCCGCGCAGCTCACGGGAACGAAGACCGAACCGCCTCCCGCGTTGGTGGCGCGGACGGCGTAGCGGTACGTCCTTCCCTTGCTCAGGTTCTCGCTTCGGCTCGTGACATTGGCCGCAAGACTGAGTGTCGTGGCGGTCCACGTCGTGCCCTTGGTGCTGAGTTGTTCGCGCCTCAGGTCGTAGCTGGTCTCGGTGGCCACGTCCGTCCATCGCAACGTCGCGGTCCGCCCGGCCAGTGACACGGTCGGGCTGCCGGGTGCGTCAGGCACTGCCGTTGGTACGGCCGGCGGGGTGGTGAGCGTAACCACGTTGCTGTACTGCGAGTAGCCACTGCCGTTATAGGCCCGCACGCGATAGCTGTAAGTGGTGGCGCCCGCGAGGCCCGTGTTGCCGTAGCTGGCCGCGTTCGCACCCAGCGTGGCGACCACACTGTAGGTGCCGCTTCCGGTGGCCCGCTCGACGCTGTAGGCCGTCTCGTCCGTGGCGTTGTCCGTCCACGTGAGGTTTATCTGGTCTGGAGTAATCGCAGTGCCCGCGAGGTTGCCGGGCGTGGCGGGCAAGGTGGCGTTCGAGGTGCGGAACGCGGCCTTGGCGGCCGACGTATTGTTCATGGAGCGGACGTTGTCGGCGGAGTTGGCCGGATCCGTCTCATAGGCAATGCCCATGGGGGCGCCGTTGTACAGGAGGTTCGGGTTCGAGAAGTAATTGACGCGTGGCACGCCGGTGCAGCTGTAGGCCATCACGGTGCGGAAGGCATGGCCATTGGACAGTGCCGGGTAATCGCAGGTACGAAAGCCGTAGGAATACGGGTAGGCCCCGCCGCTGCCGCCGTCGGGACGGTCATGCAGGTTGCCCTGGTTGTGGCCCACTTCGTGCGCAAAGGTCTGTCCGGCGAAGCAGCCCCAGTAGGTCACGCTGAAAGCGTAGGACGCGCTGGAATTCACCCATGCGATGCCGCAGTAATTGGTTTCGTTGGTGATCAGGCCGACGAGGTCGGCACCGTACTGGTTGCGTAACGTGTGCACGTCGTCCATGTAACCGTCCGTCGCGGACGTGACACGGTCCAGCGACACACCCATGTCACCGCTTTCCGTGTAGCTGACCTGCGCCATGTGCACGAGGTTCATCGTGATGTTCACGCCGCTGGCCGCGTAAGCCGCGTTGGCCGCTGCCACGGCGTTGATGATGCGCGTCTCGATATGGCGAGAGACGACGCCGCTGCCGCCGCCGTGTACACGACCATCATGTCCTGCACGACGGGCTCCGCCGCCGTGGCCAGTGCCACGACGCCGCCGGTCGCCGTGCCGGTGGTGGCCGTGTCGCCGGCGGGCCTTGCTCGGGGCGCGCCCTCGAACTCACCGGTCCAGCTGCGGTCGCCCCGCGCGCCCCGCGATTCCCGGGTCAATCCCGCAACGAGCTGACGCCCATCGCCCACGTCCACACGCAGTCGTCCAGCACCCAGCGCGGCCGTGTTGAATCGGCCTTCCAGGCTGCTGCCGGCAAAACCGCGAGCGGGAACAAGGGCTGCCGGATTCGGAGCCCTGCCCGTCATGAGATCGACAATCGGGGCCTGGGCCGCGGAGGCCAGCAGTGGCAGGGCGCCCAGCAGGGCTGCTGCCCAGGCTGCGGCGGCGTACTTCAGCGATCGAGGCAAGTGCATGGCCGCCCCTTCGAGGAATAGGGGGCGCGCATGCAGTCTTGGTGATGGGAGTGTGGATTGGCGGGTGTTTTAACTTTTGTCGGCGCCCGGGTGGCGTGAAAGCCTGTGATGTTGCGTGTCTTGTGCGGCCGATCACGCCGCCGGTGTCGGCCGCATCATCGACATGACTCAGCGCAATGATTTTGCCCAGGAATCGCGCAAGGTCACCGTGCGGTTGAATACAGGTGCCCCCGGCTGCGAGTCCACCCGGTCCGCGACGAAATAGCCGTGTCGTTCGAACTGGACGACGGATCCCGCTGACGTGTGCTGCAGGGCCGGCTCGAGCTGGGCGCGGATGACGCGCTTGGAATCCGGGTTGATGTCCTGCAGGAAGTCGCGGTCACCGGCGCCTGGGTTCGGTACGCCGAAAAGCCGGTCATACAGGCGTACTTCGCACTCGTAAGCGACTTTCGTTGCGACCCAGTGCACGTTGCCCTTGACCTTGTACTGGTCGGCGCCGGGCGAGCCGGAATGCGAATCCGGGAAATAGTTGCAGTGGACGGCCGTCACCCGCCCTTCGGCATCCTGGTCGCAGCCCGTGCATTCCACCACGTAGCCATAACGCAGCCGGACGCGGTTGCCGGGATGGAGCCGGAAGAAGCCCTTGCTGGGAGCCAGCATGAAATCCTCGCGCTCGATCCACAGTTCGCGACCGAACTGGAGTTCGCGCGTGCCAAGTTCCGGCTGCTGCGGGTGGTTGGGCGCGACGCAGTGTTCGGTCTGGCCTTCGGGATAGTTGTCGATGATGAGTTTCACCGGATCGAGCACGCCGATCCGTCGTGGTGCCGCCTCGTTCAGGTGGTCGCGTACACAGCCTTCCAGCACGCCCATGTCGATCCAGGAGTCGGACCGCGACACACCGATGCGCTCGGCGAACGCGCGGAAGGCCTCCGGCGGAAAGCCGCGACGCCGTGCACCTGCCAGCGTCGGCAGGCGCGGATCGTCCCAGCCTTCGACGTGACCCTCGTCGACGAGCTGCATCAGCTTGCGCTTTGACAGCACCGTGTAGGACAGGTTGAGGCGCGAGAACTCGTACTGCTGGGGCAGCGGTGCGCCGAAGATGCCCGCCTCCGCCAGATGCTCCAGCAGCCAGTTGTAGAAGGGCCGCTGGTCTTCGAACTCCAGCGTGCACAAGGAATGGGTGATGTTCTCCAGCGCGTCTTCGATCGGATGCGCGAAGGTGTACATCGGGTAGATGCACCATGCATCGCCGGTGTTGTGGTGATGGGCGTGGCGGATCCGGTAGATGGGCGGATCGCGGAGGTTGATGTTCGGCGACGCCATGTCGATCTTCGCCCGCAGGATGTGGGCGCCATCGGGGAATTCCCCCTGTCGCATGCGGGCGAACAGGTCGAGGTTCTCGGCCACGCTGCGGGAGCGGTACGGGCTGTCGGTCCCGGGTTCCGTCAGCGTCCCCCGGTTCGCGCGCATTTCCTCCGCGCTCTGGCTGTCCACGTAGGCATGGCCCCGCTCGATCAGCGCGACGGCGCAGCGGTGCATCGTTTCGAAATAATTCGACGCGTAGTAGAGGTTGGGGCCCCAGTCAAAGCCCAGCCAGTGCACCACGTCCACGATCGAATCGACGTACTGTTGGTCTTCGCGCGTCGGGTTCGTGTCGTCGAAGCGGAGGTGGCAGGCACCCCCGAACTCCAGCGCGAGACCGAAGTTCAGGCAGATGGATTTGGCGTGGCCGATGTGCAGGTAGCCATTGGGCTCCGGCGGAAAGCGCGTGCGGATGCCGGCGTATCTGCCGGCGGCAAGGTCCGCTTCGACGATCTGACGGATGAAGTGGGTCGCCGGCGTCGCGGGCGTGGGGTCTTTGGGGGCCATGGGCCCGTAGTTTACCCGGAACCATCGGCCCGCATGGTCGTGCGATGGGGCCGCCCCGGGCTCAGTGCAGGGGGCAGGCCGCCGACTGCGAGACCGCAGCATGCTGCGGGTAACGGGCCATCAGTTCGCGCTGGACGCCATTGGTCCAGCCGAAGCCATCCTGATTCGGATACTCGCCGCCGCCCCCGTCCCGGGTGACGTCCAGCACATCGTACTTCTCCACCAGTTTCCCGCTGCGGGCGTAGAGGTGGTTCACGCCCGCCATCCAGCGACAGGCAATGCGTTCGGCGAGCTTCTGTTCCCCGTAGTACCCGAGGCCGGCCACCGCCAGCCATTGCAGCGGCGCCCAGCCGTTGGGCGCGTCCCACTGCTGGCCGGTGGGGGCGTTGGTGCTTGCAAGCCCACCGGGCGCCAGCAGCTCACGCTGCAGGGTGGCCGCGACGCGCCGTCCCTGGGCGTGGCTGGCGAGCTGCGCGAACAGCGGATAGACCGTGGCCGCCGTTGTCCGCGTGATCAGCTTGTGGTCCGTCCAGTGCAGGTCGAGATAGCGCCCCTTGACCGGT
>JBEEKA010000166.1:0-2807 GCA_041168985.1 Pseudomonadota bacterium
GCGGCGATCTCCAGCACCTTGTCCGGCCCATGCGCGCGGTTTGTCAGCACGATCTTGCTGGTCACGTCGCGACGGTCGGCCTCGTAACGGGCCAGTGCCTCATCGACATCCCCGGACGTCGAGAGGTGGAAGGCCAGCGAGCGCGCATCGATGATGCCCTGCGTCGCGCCATTCGAACCGATCGGGTACATCGGATGCGCCGCATCGCCTGCAAGCGTCACGCGCCCATGCGTCCAGCGCGGCAAGGGGTCGCGGTCGACCATGGGGAATTCGTAGACATCGGCAGCCTTGGACACGAGGTCCGGCACGTCGATGCCGGGCCACTTCCAGCCGGCATACCGCGGCAACAGCGGTGCCCGATCCACGCGACGGTTCCAGTCCTCACGCGGCGTACTGCCGGCCTCGGCGATCTTCAGGTCGCAGATCCAGTTGAAGACGATCTCGCCGCTGTGCGGGTCGATCGAGATCGGGTACCCGGCGAACTTCTGCTTCGAGTGGCCGGTCCAGTGCATCAGCGGCCCGACCTGGCCCTGTGGCATCAGCGTCGTGCCGCGGAACAGGGACACGCCGCTCCACTTCGGGATGCCTTCGTGCGGATAGAAATGCTTCCGCACGGCGGAATGGATGCCGTCGGCGCCGATGACGGCATCGGCTTCGACGCTGCCTCGCGGCGACTGTGATTCGCGATCGACGAAATCCAGCGTCGCCATGTCCGTACCCAGTCGCAGGTCAGCGAGTGAGTGACCGAAGCGGACGGCATCCGGTCCCAGCAGGGTCCGCACTTCGGACAGCAGCAGCATCTGCAGGCGTCCACGATGGACGGCTACCTGCGGCCAGTCGTAACCGGCGGACAGTCCGCGGGCTTCATGCCAGACCTCGCGGCCATCTGCCATGCGGTAGACGAGGTCCTCGATCGAGACGCCGATCGACTTCACCTTGTCCAGCAGTCCGAGTTCGGCCAGTTCACGCATCGCGTGCGGCAGGACGTTTATGCCCACTCCCAACGGCGAGGGATTGCGCACGGCCTCGTAGACAACCGGACGCAAGCCCACCCGGGCCAGGCTGATGGCCGTGGTCAGACCGACGATTCCGCCCCCGACGATCGCAATACGCATTGTTCCGTTCCTTCGCTCGCCCGGCACCATCCGCGGGCGGGGCATTGTAGTTTCCGGCTCGCGGTTCGGCCACGCCGCGTCGCGGTTCGCTGTGATAGTTTCCGGGCATCTTTACCTGGACGGAAACCTTGCCATGATCGGATACCTGACCCTCGGCACCAACGACCTGCCCCGCGCCGTGGCGTTCTATGACGCCCTCCTGTCGGAACTAGGCGCCAAGCGCTTCATGGAATCGGAGCGCAACGTCGCCTGGTCCGTGGCGCCGGGCCAGCCGGGGCTGTCCGTCTGCAAGCCTTTCGACGGCAAGCCGGCCACGGCCGGCAACGGCACGATGGTCGCACTTGCCGCCTCGAGCCCGGCCCAGGTCGACGCCCTGCATGCCCGGGCCCTGTCGCTCGGCGCGACCGACGAAGGTGCGCCAGGACTGCGCGGACCGACCTACTACGGCGCCTACTGGCGGGATCTGGACGGCAACAAGCTCTGCGCGTTCCATGCAGGCTGACGTGAGGTAGCCGTCATGCATGCCGATCTGGGCCGATTGACCGTCAAGGGCATTCGCGAAGGCGAAGGCATCATGCCGATGCAGTTCGCGGTGCCCGGCATCACGGATGCGGACCTCGCGGCTATGCGGCACTGGTACTGGAGCCCGGAGCTCTCGCCCGACGCGCAGGCCGCCCGGTTCCATATCGAAGTCCGCAGCTTCGTCATGGAAATCGACGGACTCAACGTGTTGATCGACAGCTGCTGCGGAAACGACAAGATCCGCAGCGTCCCCTGGGCCCACCAGCTCAAGACCGACTGGCTCGGGCAGCTGGGCCGTGCCGGCTACCGCCCGGGAGACATCCACCTCGTCCTCTGCACCCACCTGCATGCGGACCACGTCGGCTGGAACACCCGGCTCGAGGACGGGCGCTGGGTACCCACCTTCCCGAATGCCCGCTACGTCTTCAGCCGCAAGGATTACGAATTCTTCAAGGTCCAGACCCATGAAGCCCACAACCGCGAGGCCTATCTCGATTCCGTGCTGCCGGTGATCGAGGCGGGACTCGCCGACATCGTCGAAAGCGACCATCTGGTCCATCGGGAGATAGAGGACGGAGTCTGGCTGCAGGATGCCGCCGGCCATTCACCGGGTTGCGTGGTGGTGAACGCCCGGCGCGGCGGCTCGCGCGCGATGTTCACGGGCGACATGATCCACCACCCGATCCAGCTGGTCCGACCGGATCTCGCCTTCTTCGCCGACGAGGACCGTGAGCAGGCCTGCGCGACCCGGCAGCGCCTGCTGGCCGAAGCGGCCGACTGCGGCGCGATCCTGTTGCCGGCGCACTTCCCGAATCCCCCCGCCGGCCGGGTGCTTCGCGCGGACCGATTCTTTCGCTACGACTTCACGAAGTAACGTCAGCGTCTTGTTTTCGCCGGCTTCCTGGAAGGCGCCAGATAGGCCACCAGTTCGTTGAGCCCTGCGTCGTCGATCTCCGTCGGCCGGAACGGCGCCATCTCGTAGAGCCCGTTCCGGACCACGGTGGCCACATAGGCCGGTATCAGGTCCTTTCGATCCTCGAGGATCGAAAACTGCCTGCCCCGCGTCCACTCCAGCTGCTGCGTGCCCGGGTGTCCATGGCCCGGTGCGTGGCACTCGGCGCAGTAGCGGTCGAAGATCCGCTTGCCCGGCGGCGCGTCGGCCGCCGCGGC